>NZ_CP012101.1 GCF_001182785.1 Bacillus thuringiensis
TTTTTTCCGTACCCCATAACTACTGGAGATAGTAATTGGGAGTAGGAAAAACTAAATTACAACCATAAAGCAGTAAAATCAATAACCAGTTCCTTGACTTACAAGGAACTGGTTATTTTGTGTCCAAATTGTGTCTAAACGTACGATTTTCCCGAAATGGTATGGTGAGGCCATGCCCATCAACTTAAGGCTTTTTACTACCCCCAAGTACAAAAAAACGTTATTCTTTCTTACATAATATAAATGAGAAAGGGTGACGTTTTTTTATGAATCTCTCGATTCAAGAGGAGTTACAACCATTTGCGGAAGAATTACAGCGCTATATCACACCCTAATTTTTGGAAGAACTAGCAAGAGATATGAAGTTTATAAAGCGAAAACGCAAGTTTTCAGGATCAGATCTAGCTACCATTTGTATTTGGATCAGCCAAAGGGTAGCCAGTGATCCTTTAGTCAGATTATGTAGCAGGCTTCACGCAGTTACAGTTACAGTTACAGGTACTGTACTTAGCCCAGAGGGCTTAAATAAACGATTTAATGAAAAATCAGTGTTGTTTTTAAAGCATATCTTCTCTTTGTTGTTACAACAAAAAATCTGTGAACAAACTCACATTTCTAGCCAACTTTTTGCGCATTTTAAATGTATTCGCATCATGGATGCCACTATGTTTCAAGTACCCCATACTTTGGAACATATATATCCTGGTTCAGGTGGCTTTGCGCAAACAGCTGGGATCAAAATTCAATTAGGATATGATTTGCATAGTGGGCAATTTCTTAATTTTCAAGTGGGACCTGGAAAAAATAATGATAAAACATTCGGAACAGAATGTTTAGATACGTTACGGCCAGGCGATTTATGTATTCGTGATTTAGGGTATTTTTCATTAGCGGATTTAGATCAAATGGATCAACGGGGTACGTATTATATTTCGCGGTTAAAGTTAAATACAAACGTATATGTAAAAAATCCAGATCCGGAATATTTTAAAAATGGTTCCATTAAAAAACAATCAGAATACATACCAATCAATGTCATACAGATTTTGAATCAACTCCAACCAGGGGAAACGATAGAATATCAGCAAGCTTATATTGGAGATAAACAGCAGTTATTTTCACGTCTCGTTTTTCATCGTTTAACAGCGGCACAATTACAAAAACGCCTAGAGAAAATTGCAGAAAAAGAAAAGTCAAAACACAGAACCTATTCAGAGAAAAGTAAATTAGTAGCGGGATTAAATGTATATGTGACAAATGCACCTTGGGAGTGGGTTCCGATGGAACAAGTACATGAATTGTACACATTACGCTGGCAGATAGAAATTGTTTTTAAAACGTGGAAATCATTATTTGATATAGATCATTGTCGCACTGTCAAACAAGAAAGAATAGAGTGCCATTTATACGGAAAACTGATCGCTATTTTCTTATGTTCTTCTACCATGTTTAAAATGCGTCAACTTTTATTACAGAAGAAGCAAAAAGAATTAAGTGAATATAAAGCAATTGGGATGATTCAAGACCATCTATTTCTCCTCTATCAATCCATACAAAACACCCAAGAGATAACAAAGCTTCTAACCCGCCTGTTCCACCTTCTACAACAAAACGGACGGAAATCTCATCGATATGAGAAGAAAACGGTCTTTGATATGAAGTGAACCCGAATAGTGGTACATGAAAAAAACACCTCCTGAATTCGCATACTAAGTATGCAAATTCAATGGAGGTGTTTTTGGTTTGAAGACAAGAGTTCATTACCCAGAAGAAATAAAGTGGAAAGTGATTGAAATGAAAAAGGATGGATATTCCAATCGGACCATTATGGAGAAGTTTGGAATTAAAAATGTTTCCCAAATTAAGACATGGATGAAGTCGTATCGTACTGGTCAAACGTACCGTTTTCAACAACCTGTAGGAAAGCAATATTCTTATGGAAAAGGGCCAAAAGAGTTAAATGAATTGGAACAGCTACGTTTAGAAAATAAACAGTTAAAAACAAAATTACTGATATGGGGAAAGTATCTGGAAATCGAAAGGAGTTGAACCTGTAAACTGTAGTTACTTTATGGACCGATTTCAAAACAAAACTAACGGTAAAAGAATTGTGTAATGTATTAGAATTACCCCGGTCTACATTTTATCGTTGGTTACAACGAACAGTGGACCTAAGAGATGAGATAGAAGAGAAAATAAAAGATGTTTGTCTTCGGCATAAATTACGATATGGATATCGAAGAGTGACCGCAACTCTTCGGAAAATGGGACTGTGTGTGAATCATAAAAAAGTATTACGAATTATGAGACAAAATCAGATTCTCTCAAAAGTTCGTCGAAAGAAAAAGAAATATATCAGTGGTGCGGAGCCAGTAGTAGCCCCTCATCGATTGGAACGCCAATTCGATGCATCCGCACCAAATGAAAAGTGGTTTACGGATGTGACGTATCTATTATTTGGAGAGCGTACCTTGTATTTATCAACGATTATGGATGCCTTTAATCGTGAAATTATTAGTTATGTCATCAGCGAGTCCCAAGCACTGCCATTAGCAATGAAGACATTAAAACAAGCAATGAGAGGGCGAGAAGTAAAAGATGTCCTTCTTCACTCAGATCAAGGAAGTATTTATACAGCGAAGGAATTTCAAGCATATGCCAAAGAAAATGGCATTATCACCAGCATGTCCCGGAGAGGAAATTGCCATGATAATGCCGTCATGGAAAGCTTCTTTGGTCATTTGAAAAGTGAAGCCTTCTATTCACAAGAGATAACAAAAGTATCCAACACAACTGTGCGAAAGATTGTGCTAGAATACATTCATTACTACAATTGTGTGCGAATTCAAGAAAAATTAAACCACCTATCCCCTAAAGAATTTAGGGAACAAGTGGTTTAGGTGTTTTGATAGGTGTCCCGTTTTCAGGGTTCACTTCAATATCATGGGTGTTATCTATGAGTATAGTGATGCAGCAAGCAAAAGAAAGCTGCATAGTGAAAAAATGAAACCCGTTAGGGTTTATTTTGCATGCTTATTTTTAATAAATCCCCCCATTTGGAGAGATTTCAGGGTTCTGGTGCACAGAATGAACAGAGATTACATAAGACATGGCTTCCTAACGGAATCAGCTCTTATACGTTCAATCCAAACAAGTGCTGGATAAATATATTCTGATTTTTGACAGACTGCTCCCTTAATTTGAGTTGTCCTTTTTTGACCATATGCATGGCCTCTATTCCAGCAATCATTTTTGTAGCGGTTCGTAATGATTTTAATCCAAGCATGTTCCAGATTCGTTTTTTGATAAACCGATGGTCTTGCTCAATCATATTATTTAAATATTTTTTCACTCGAAGTGGCATACCATGTGGTATGCTTTTTTCATTTTTTAATTCCCGTATCGCAAAGGGATAGGCTTTATCACCATCCACAGTTATTACACGAGGTTTTGTGACATGATAAGAAGCCAATGTTTTCTTTAGAAAACGCTTGGCAGCCTGCGCATCTCGTTTATTACTCAAATAAAAATCAAGCGTGCCTCCCTTGGAATCAACAGCACGGTATAAGTACATGTTTTCACCTTTGATTTTGATATATGTTTCATCTACTCTCCAGGAATCATTTGTTCGTTTCAAATGTTTTCGAATACGCTCATTTAATTCAGGTCCATATTGATGAACCCATCGCATAATCGTTGTATGGACCAAGGATAATCCTCTTTCTTCGAACATTTCCACTAAATCACGAAGACTGAGGTTGTACCGTAGGTACCAACGTACCGCTAATACAATGATATCAGGCTGATAATGTTTCCATTTGAATATATTTTCTTTTTCCATACTGATCACACCTCTTTTTAAGTAGTAGTACCAGTATGGCCAAGTTTGAAAGAACATTTTCAAACCGTTTAGCTTTTTTGCACCAGAACCAACAAGACCATAGACATGTAAAAAGACGTTTTGCCAAATCCGTAGGATTTCAAAGCATTCGTCATGATTCACGTACTTTGAAAGGCATTGTAAAACCGTTCATGCTCTATATAATCGAACACGAAGTTTGCAACAACCAAGCTTCGTTTTTTCGACGTACAATGAGTTGCATCAATTACTAACGATTGCATAAAATCCATCTGCAACATACCAACTTTTTATCTCTTAAGAAACTTTGCAACAAAACCAAAAAACTAAACCTTCGTGAATGGACCTGTGCAGAATGCAACAACCATCATGATAGAGATATAAGAGAGTATAAACTTACTAAAATTAGCCGTGTCAGAGGCGGATATTTCCCCATCAGCCCCCGTTTCAAGCGAAGTTAGGTGGCTGCGGTTCGCTCTATTTAATCCAAGTCAAAGGCGGAAGGTGCTATTCTAATTCAAATAGTACGTGAACTATTTTTTCATTAACTTTAATTTTTAAAATTTTTAAGTGGATATTAGAATATTTTTTTAAAACTAGAATAATATATAGGAGAATTATAAAATACGAATGATACAACTAGAAATTATGAACTGTGTTTTGATGACAACTTAGAATCGAAATTTCGAATTTTTATAGAATTAATTGAAAAATTTATATTTGTAACAGGTGAAGTAATAACCTTAAATGACTAAAAGCCGAAAGGGAGGAGAATATTTCATGTTAAGTAAATTAAATAAGGGCGATTTCATTAAAGTATATTCCGCAGGAACATTAGAGGGACAAGGGAATTACATATACACTTTCCAAGATGAAAATTCATCATTTTTATCTTGGAAAAATGATCAAGGTAACGAAGTATTTACCAATATAAGCTCAATTAGTGTAGAAATACTAAAAAGAAGTAACAGCCATAAAATAAGTTTTCATCCTAACCATGATTCAAACTATCCTGATAATTACAACGCTCATCCTAACCATGATTCAAACTATCCTAATAATTACAACGCTCATCCTAACCATGATTCAAACTATCCTGACAATTACAACGCTCATCCTAACCATGATTCAAACTATCCTAATAATTACAACGCTCATCCTAACCATGATTCAAACTATCCTAATAATTACAACGCTCATCCTAACCATGATTCAAACTATCCTAATAATTACAACGCTCATCCTAACTATAATTCAAACTATCCTGATAATAAAAATTCTCACCCTAACCATGATTCAAGATATCCTGACAATTCCAATTCCAACTATCCTGAACAAATATAATCTTAAACAATAATATCAAATGTTACTATCGTCGACTCTGTTGCAAAATTTCTTAACAGATAAAAATTTAGGTTGAATACGATTAAAACGTATGCAATTGTAAGTGATTTTTGTAATTCATTGTAAGTTGAAAAACCGCGGTTTGTTCACAAATTGCGGTTTTGTTTTTAGATAGCATGAATAGTTTCGATTCCTTTCAATGTTCGTGAAGCATGGCGAAGACTTTGAAATCCTGCGGATTTGGAAAACGTCGCTTGAAATGTCTGTGATCCTGTTCTATAAGATTATTCAAGTGCTTGATTGTACAAATGAGTGACATGCTTATAAAAGCTTTGTTCTCTCAATTTATTGAGCGCGCAAAGTAACGCGGGAGCCTTGTCTGTTGTGAGAACCGTTAGTTCTCCAAATGTTTTCATTCGTCTTTTCATAAAGGCATATGCCACTTGATGATCTCATTTTTTGCGGAGGTGAATATCCAATGTGTGTCCATCTTTATCGATTGCTCTATAGAGATAACGCCATTCGCCTTTCATTATGATATAGTATTCTGATTTTGGACAGACTAATCCCGTAAATCAATTTGTTCTTTTTTGACCATAGGCATCGCTTCTACATCACTCAATATAGAGGCCGATGTTTTGTATGATGTAAATCCCAACATAGAGCGTATACGTTTTTTAATAAAACGATGATCTTGTTCTACTATATTGTTTAAATATTTTATCCTTCGGATTTGGGTACCTATGGGTATCTTTTTTTCTTTCTTCAACTGTTCGATGGAAATTGGATAAGCAGGGTTCTTATCAACCGTGATAATACGATGCTTTGAGACATGAAAAGACTGCAAAGCCTTCTTAAAAAAACGATTCGCAGTCTTTTTATCTCTTTTTTTACTATAGATAAAATCAATAATTTTTTCCTGCACAATCAGTATTTCGGAATAAGTACGCCCATTGTCCCTTCACTTTGATATATGTTTCACCGTCTCGCCAAGACTCAATGTTTTTTTAAAATAACTACGCGATTTTCTTATCTCATTCGGATCCATGTTGAAGCACCCAGTGCAAAATAGTTTGCATAAATTTCTAAGAGGTCAAAAGAGCTCAAGCCGTACCGCAGATAGGCAAATTACCGTTAGTAAAATAATATCTGGTTAATAATGTTTACGCTTTAATAGATTTAATTTTTTTATAATGATTGCATCTTTTTAGAGTATTAATACGTTCCAGTTTATAAGGTTTCTTACAGATATTTTGAAGTTTTTACATCGAAACCAATTTTATTGTGTTATTAAAAGATGTCCCTAGATTTCCCTTATCCTTAAATGACCATTTAAGTAAAAAAATATATATTTACTATGTTTCATTAATTTAACAAAACTAATTATCAATGATGATTGCATCAATTTGATCGCAACCGACAATAAATACTGCACCATTATCTTTCACAAATGTTATGATACCGGTCTTCTCATCAAAACTTACAAAGGCATCCACAGAATGGGATTTTCCACTAATAATTAGAGTATCTACATCATCGCCAGATTTTAATTTCTTAAAAAGATTACCTATAGGTGAAGAAAAACTATAATCATCCCTTCTATTACTTTCCTTTTTACGCCTTTCACCATAATCATAAAAGTAATCACGTTTTTCGTCATGTTCATTATCATAAAAGTAATTGCGCTTTTCGCCATGTTCAAAATTACCGTAAAAATAGCTGCCCATTTACGTATCCCACCTTTTCCATTTCCTAAACTTACTATATTCACAGATGAAAAAAATGAGAGTGTATTTATTCATAATATAAAAAATCCACTAATCTCACGGTTTTGAAACGGATTTTTTTAACTAATAAAGAAGTGAAGGAATTACGGATACAGGTTCTGTTGCAAAATTTTCAAAATCAAGATGAATATTCAAAAAATATGGTACAGGGTTTACCGAATGGAGAATTTAAAAAATTCAAACCAGAGAGCAATGTGGTAGCTGTGGACCGTTAATATTATTTCTACTTAGACTAACTTGAATTTTCTAACCTCCTAAAAGGGCGGGGGTATGGTATTCAGCCAAAACGATTATGCTTTGAGTTTATTTATGGATATAGCGATTGGAGTTATTGAATAAACATAAATTTCAAGTGTACTTTTGAAACCAGACGAGATTATATTAAAAGCGGAATGAAGTATATTACACAATAATGCTACAGGGTTTCAGGATCTTCGTCATGCTTCACGTACCTTACAAGAGATAGAAACTATTCATAATTTATACAAAGATACTTAATTAAACTCTTTCCATTTCGATAAAATCTCGGCTAGATCTTTCTATATAAAAAACTATTATCTAGGCGACTAACTAGATCGATAGTTAATCTTTAGCATATAAAAGACTAAGGGATGTAAAAAGGAGGTCGTTTATGAAAATCCGAAGGGCGATTATCCCGGCCGCAGGCCTCGGGACTAGATTTTTGCCTGCAACAAAAGCTCAGGCCAAGGAGATGCTGCCAATTGTTGATAAACCTACGATTCAATATATTGTAGAAGAAGCCGTAGCTTCAGGGATAGAGGAAATTATTATCATAATAGGTAGAGGGAAAAGATCAATAGAGGATCACTTTGATAAATCATATGAGTTAGAAGATGCACTTTTAAAAAAAGAAAAACTAGATGTTTTAAAGGAAGTTCAGCAAATATCTAGTTTAGCAACAATTTATTATGTTCGTCAAAAGGAACCGAAAGGGCTAGGGCACGCAATACTCTGCGCGCAAAGCTTTATTGGAAATGAACCTTTTGCTGTTTTATTAGGGGATGACATCGTTATGTCTGAAACGCCCTGTCTGAAGCAGATTATCGATGTTTTTGAGTATTGCAATAGCTCCGTCGTGGCCGTTCAGAGCGTACCAGAAAAGGATGTCAGTAAATATGGAATTGTTAAGCCAAAAGGGACGATGATTCAACCTAACCTTTTTAGTGTCGATTGTTTAGTGGAAAAACCCAAAAAGGAAATGGCTCCTTCCAGATATGCAATAATGGGGCGTTATGTCCTAAGACCTGAAATTTTTAAAATTCTAACAAAACTCCCAGTAGATCAAGCTAGTAATGAATTACAATTAACAGATGCTATAAATGAGTTGAATAAGGAGCAAGCTGTATTAGCATATAATTTTGAGGGGAATCGATATGATATTGGTGATAAAGTTGGATTTATAAAGGCAACAATAGACTTTGCTTTGCATAGGGATGATATAAGAAATGAAGTTCTTGCATATTTAAAGGACATAAACACACAAGAAAAACTTTAAATTACAAAGGAAGAGTTTGAATAATATGAAAATAACTATTTTGGGTACAGGGTATGTCGGTCTATCTACGGGGATTTGTTTGTCAGAAATAGGGCATAGTGTCATTTGTATCGATACAGATGAGCAAAAAATTAAGAGCTTGAATCAAGGGATTTCTCCAATATATGAACCAGGTCTGGAGATTTTACTTACTCAAAATGCTGCAGCTGGAAGATTGCAATTTACAACATCTCATCGAGAAGCATTAAATGGTGCTGAGATTATCATCATTGCCGTAGGAACACCACAAATGGAAGACGGGAGAGCAGATTTATCTTATCTTGAGCAAGCTGCAAAGGATATTGCTGCAAACCTAGTACAGAATGCTGTAATTGTATTAAAAAGTACAGTACCTGTGGGTACGAATGAGCTTATTAAAAAAATTATGGTGGATATATGTAACGAAAATGTGACCCTTGAAATGGTTTCAAACCCTGAGTTCTTAAGGCAAGGATCCGCCATTATGGATACGCTGAAACCAGATCGAATTATAATTGGATCTGAAAATGAAGAAGTGGCAAAAAGAGTACAAGAAATGTATCTTCCATTGAATGCCCCATTTTTATTAACAAGTATTAAAAGCGCAGAGATGATTAAGTACGCATCTAATGCTTATTTAGCTACTAAGATTAGTTTTATCAATGAAATTGCCAATTTATGCGAGGTAATAGGAGCAGATGTTAAAGACGTAGTAAAGGGAATGGGAAAAGATAAAAGGATTGGAGAAGCCTTTTTACAACCTGGTATTGGTTATGGCGGATCTTGTTTTCCAAAGGATGTTAAAGCTTTGCTTCATACCGCTAAGTTACACGGAATATCTTTTTCCCTGTTAAAAGAAACAGTAGCCATTAATGATTTTCAGCAGGAGCTTCTTGTAACGAAAGCAATAAATCGCTTGAAGGATTTAAAAGGGAAAAAGATTACGATACTGGGGCTTGCTTTCAAACCAGAGACAGACGATATGAGGGAAGCACCATCAATCAAAATTGCACATTTATTAGTCAAACTAGGGGCAGAAGTAGTAGCTTATGATCCAGCTGCAATTGATAATGCAAAAAAAATACTAGGGGATACAATCAAGTTTGCCACTTCAATTCTTGAAGCGACAGTCGATGCAGATGCAATATTTATTGTCACGGAATGGAATGAGTTTAGATGTTTAGAATTTGAGGAATTGATAAAAATAATGAGACAACCGATTATTTTTGATGGAAGAAATTGTATTGAAGAAAATCTAATCCGTGCCTGTAAAAAGATTGAATATTATCCAATAGGAAGACCAGCAATACTTATTTAAATGAATTGAACTACTCACCACTAAACGTCCTAACGGTGGCAGATTCCTAAGTATATAAACCTGACGATCTCTAATTGATTAGGCTATCCCTGTAGTTCCTATGGTTAGAGGGCGAATCACTTCGTTTCTAAACTTCATTCCTACGTTAATATCCCAATTATGATGTATGTCGAAAGAAAAGCCTTTCCACTCACAAAGCTTGAGATTTTTAACATATATATTTTGGTGACCACAATCCGAGCATAGCTGATTGGCAGCAAACATTTCAGATACAACCACAACTTGCTATATATTCCAATAGATTACGGAATCTCTACCGATATATCCCACTAATCATTTTGGGGGATTTACCATTTTGAGCATATTACTTATAGATTCTCAATACCAATTACATCTTGATTTTTAATGATTTCGGTAGAGATTTTATCCAGTAATTCTTTCTTGCATTTGTAATATAATCATAGATTCTTGCTACCTTTATACGTTGTTTATTCCAGTTCGAAGGGCCTTTCTTTCTTCTGCAAAGGATATTAACTTTTTTAATTTCTGGAATAATGTAGGTTCTTTATATGGAGTTCTATATAAAATAATAGCAAAATCCTTTCATTCCATATTAAGCTCAACAAAAAATTCTGTTTTCGGTAGCTTTTTCTTCTATCTCATTAACTAAGAGACAAAGTATTTACCATTTGAATTCCGTCTAGTAGTAGCACTTAAAATACAGTACCTTTACCTCAAGGTCCTTTGCAGACTTAACAAGTCCAATTTTAGGTAGTTTTATTCGATTGCCTATCACAGCAAGATCTCCATATGTTTATTGTGCTTGGACTTGGATCCTGGGGGATTGTTCTATTTCTTAAAAAAGTGTGAAAAAACATCAGCTAGTTGTTTTAATGTGGGTTAAAGCGCAATATTATCTAAATTTTTTAGCCACATCTTATTATCCTTTTTTTAATCTGATGAGATTGGAAGAGTAATAATGATAGGTTAATCCATTCCCTGTTTCTTTGTAAGTATTGTTCCACGTAGCGAGAGAGTGATTTATACAAGACGACTGCACCCATTCGTTTTCGCAAGCAAAGCATGTTGTTCTTGATACGGGTAGCTACGCAATTTATACGCTTCTTTGATTAACATGAATTGTACCTTACTCTATTGTATGGTCTCTATATCATACAAAGAATGTAGTCTTACGCCTACCGACATTCATATCCCACCTAAAATGATCATTTGATACCGCCGCCTTTTTGAAGATGGAGTCTTCTGTCGGCAAACATGTAAATGAAAGCATTCTGACTAAAGTTGATTGAAGAAATTTTCTATACAAGTATAATCCAACAGTTTCCCTCTAATACTTTGCAACAGAACCAGAAATTTATTGCCATTTAGTCCAGGTACGCATAAAAAATCGTACATAATATACATGAAAAGACTCAAAAATTTGCTTACTATAATTGAAGGGAGAACATTTGATTGCATACAACTTTACATTTGAATTTAAGGGTCGATCCGACCCAATACATCTCGCAGATTAGAGAAATTCCTAATTATAATTACATCCATATGGTACGACAACCACAATATATGGTAGATCTTTCTCTTTTGAATGAGAAAGTTCATTATTTTAGTGATATTTTCTCTCCAAAAGAATATGTAAAAAAAAATAATATCTCACTCTTACATGCTCATCATGGTCAATTAGGGATGTTATTATTTCCTTTTAAAATTGAAACAAACCTTCCATTGGTAACAAGTATTCGAGGAAGAGATGCGACGCTAGCTAATCAGCCTATTGGTTATCTTGAGAACATGAAAATGCTTTTTGATCAAGGGGAACGTTTTTTTCCAGTATGCCAGTATTTAGCTGATAGGCTAATTGCTTGGGGCTGTCCTCCAGAAAAAATTAGGGTGTTGTATGGTGGTGTTGACCTTAACCAATACAATTATCAAACTCTCCAGAAAGAGGGATCCCAAAACATTTTATCTGTTGGTAGATTAGTAGAAAAAAAAGGACACCACATCTTAATGAAAGCGTTTAAAAAGATCCAAGGTGAATTTCCAAAAGCTACCCTTACAATTATTGGGAGAGGAGAACTAGAAGAATATATAAAGTCCTTGGCAATTCAACTTAACTTAGGAAACTCTTTTCGTTTATTAAATCACCTACCTAAAGATCAAGTACGAGAACAAATGACCAATGCAGATATATTTTGCGCAGCTAGCTTAGAAGCCTCTAATGGAGATATAGAAGGTATACCTAATACATTAAAAGAAGCTATGGCGCTTGGGGTACCCGTGATCTCGACTGATCATGCTGGCATCCCTGAATTAATAACAAATAATAAAGAAGGCGTATTAGTACAAGAAAATAATGTAGATAAGTTGGCAAATGGTCTTGAATTTATGCTAAATAATAGAGATATATGGAAATCATATACATTAGCGGCTCGTAAAAAAATCGAACAAAGCTTTAGCCTCGTTCAACAGCTTCAACAGCAAGCTGACTTTTATGATGAACTAGTAGGTCCTTATAAAAAGTATAAAAAAGATTCAATATTACCTCGTAAAAAAAACAAAAAAATAACTAGCAATTATATTCAGCAGCTTCAACATCAGCCTAGAGATGAAGAAACAGTAGTTTCTCGTAAAAAAGATAAAGAACCACAAAAAATCCAAAACGTGAAAAAAGCTCTTAATTATATTCAGCAGCTTCAACATCAGCCTAGAGATGAAGAAACAGTAGTCTCTCGTAAAAAAGATAAAAAACCACAAAGAGCCCAAAATGTGAAAAAAGCTATTGGTTATATCCAACAGCTTCAATAGCAAGTGAAAGATGCGAGATTAGGAGGATAATCATGAAGGATTTCAAAGCAATTACTGTAGCCAAAGGTAAAAAAACTTTAGAAATTCACAATCCCACTACCTATCCACTGATAGGTATGGGAACTCAAGGTGCTGTATTTAAAATTGCAGAGGATAAATGTGTGAAAGTTTATTCAGACCCAGCACAAGCAAAAATAGAGGGGAAGGTCATTAAAGATGGAAAAAATTTCCCCTTTATGCCTGTAGTATATGATACTGGATCAAACTATATAGTCATGGAATATTTTAATGCTCCAACCTTAAAAGAATACCTTAAAGATTGTATGTATATGCCCAGTTTTATAGTAGAGAAACTTCTATCTATATTAAAGGAATTAAAACAAACAAAATTCACCATGGTAGACGCCTCTCTACACAATATTTTTGTAGTTGACAATGATGAACTTAAGGTGATTGGCCATGAGAATTCCTTCAAAAAAAAATACCCTGTGCCACAAAAATTATTAAGAGATTTAAAAACAATCCTGTTAAAGGACTCATTCTTAGCTCAGGTGAAAAATCTTGAACCGGATACTTTTAATGAGTGGAATAAATATTTAAATCGTAAAAATTTGGACTTTAGAAACATTGACGTCCTCCACGGAGGTCCAGGGAATGGTGTGAAAATAGATAGTACAATTACACAAGCACTAATTGGGAAAGGGCATCAAGGAGCTGTTTATAGGGTGTCTGAAGACCAATGCGTAAAGATATACGGGAAAACTGAACATGCAAATCGAGAAAAAAATGTTCTTTTATCAAGTCAACATTTGTCTTTTATCCCAAAAGTATTTGAAACCGGACCAAATTATGTTTTAATGGAATATCTTTCAGGACCAGATTTAAATACTTTTCTGAAAAAACAATCTGTATTTTCTGAAGACATAACAAGGCGATTACTCTATATATTAAAAAAGATGAAAAAATCAGGTTTCAAAAAAATCGATGCCCCATTACGACATATTATTGTAACCAATAATGGTTTTAAATTAGTCGATCATGTGTATTCATTTTCACATGATCAAAAAATACCCCTCGAATTATTTAGAAACCTAGGCGAAAGAAACTTTTTAGATACTTTTCTAGAACAAGTGAAAGCAATAGATCCTAAAATATACGCTAAATGGACGAAAGACAAAACTATCTATTAAATGATAATACACTTATAGAGCTAAGAATAGTTATAATTTTCTTGCAAATAAATAAAAAAATCAATCTTCTCAGAGAGAATGAAATTTCTGGTTGTTTTTTTCTAAAGTCCAACATAATGAACATGCTTTGTTTCTGTAAAATATTGAGAATAGCAGTGTGTGAATACAACTGAATATTCGGTATTTCAGAGAGCCTAAAAATTCTATTGAATAGAAAGGATCGGAATTAATACTATGAAAATCTTGGTGACAGGGGCGGGAGGTTTTATTGGTTTCCACCTATCAAAACGTTTGTTGGCTCAAGATATCAATGTTATAGGTGTAGATAGTTTAAATGATTATTATGATATTTTTTTAAAGAAAGATCGTCTTAAGATATTGAAAGAAAACGATAATTTCGAATTCCATAAAATGGATATATCAAATAAAAAAAAATTAAATAAAATATTTACAGAAAGAAAGATTAATATAGTCATTAATTTAGCCGCTCAAGCGGGAGTGCGTTATAGTATTGATAACCCAGATTCTTACATTAATGCCAATTTAGTTGGGTTTGTAAACATTTTAGAGGCATGCCGAAAATATAATGTAGAGCACTTAATTTATGCATCCTCAAGTTCTGTTTACGGAGCTAATACTAATATTCCTTTTTCAACAAAAGACTCAGTAAATCATCCAGTAAGTTTATATGCTGCTACAAAAAAGTCTAATGAACTGTTGGCTCATACTTATAGTCATTTATTTAATATACCAACCACTGGACTTAGATTCTTTACTGTATATGGTCCGTGGGGGAGACCTGATATGGCTTATTACTCATTTACTCGAAATATTATTGAAGAGAATACAATTAAGGTTTTTAATAACGGAGATATGAAAAGAGATTTTACTTATATTGATGATATTGTTGAGGCAATAATTCGATTACTTGATAATGCACCAATATATAACGGAAGATGGGATACAGCTAATCCTGATCCAAGTTCAAGCTTTGCCCCGTACAAAATCTATAACATTGGTAACAATAATCCTATTAAATTAATGGATTTTATTAACATATTAGAAAAATTAATTGGAAAAAAGGCGAAAATAGAGTTTTTACCTCTACAACCGGGCGATGTTAAGGAGACATATGCAGATATCTCCGATTTGCAGGCTGATGTAGGCTTCTATCCTTCAACAACAATAACAGATGGTTTAACTCAGTTTGTAAATTGGTACAATAAGTACTATGTAAAATGAAGTTCTGTTGAAAAGTTTGTTCATGTTTAACCACGAACAAACTAAAAAATGGAGCTGCCAGAGACAGCCTCCTTTTAAAAGTTATTCATTTTTATGATTACATTATTTTTTGAATTTGAAGTGATTGCAAACTTGTAAAATGTAGATTTTTCTCTCCATCTATCCATTTGACAAATGAATAATCCATCGCTAAAAAATTTCCCCATTTTTTTAACAAATAACCATATGAATACACTTTAATGGGATCTCCAACTTTTACTTTCCATTTTTGATATACGGCATGCCGTTTACAACGATTACATTCACATACCCTTTGTTGTATCACCTTTAAAAACCTCCTTACGAAGATTATATTCATTATATTTAACATTAATCATCGTGTCTATATTCTCCTTTACAATCATCATCGTGATGATGTTGTTCATCACGATGACTATATCCATAACGAATTTTTTCAATATTAATGGCATCTAAACTGGTATAACAATCGTTTCCATTTCGTTTAATCCAATAAATAAAATCCTCACATTTTTCTTCTGTAAACCGAATAAAGATTCCCTCTCCTTCATATCTTCCAGCAGAATACACCTTTATTCGATCTCCCTCACATAAATCAAAAAACGTTTTCTTGTCATATTAGCTGTCTCCCTTTTCTAAAATTATTCATTTCACAAATAGCATATGCTGTACATTAGCCTATTGATTGGGCGATTAATAAATTGGTTCTGTTGCAAAGTTCCTTAAACCAAGTAACACTCCTGAAAAAAGGAGCGAGGATAATCATAAATGCGATATTTTAAAGAAAAACAGTTCAAGAAAGGAATTATTTTAATAGCCGTCGGCTACTACTTTCGTCTTTTTTTAAGTTATCGCGACGTTTTTCCAAATGCGCAGGATTTCAAATCCTTAGCCACGCTTCACGTACTATAAAGGGGATTAAAACCATTTATACTATATTATAAACAAAACCGCAGTTTGCGACAAAACCGCGGTTTTTAAACGTACAATAAATTGAAAAAATTACTTGCAATTGCGTAAGGTTTAATCGTACGCAACCTAAATTTTTATATATGAAGAAGCTTTGCAACAAAACCATAAATATATCTTTTCGAATTTGGCCATACTAATACTTTAAAAAGGTGTGTGATCATTATGAAAATGAAAATATATTCTAATGAAAATATATTCTAATGGAAACATTATCAGCCAGATATTATTGTATTAACGGTACAACTTAAGTTTTCATGATTTAGTGGAACTGATAGAGGAACGAGTGCTATTTTTGTCCGGTACAGCCATCATGCGTTGTGTTCATTAATATGGGCCAGAATTAAATCAGCGGATTCGAAAGCATTTGAAGCCAACGAATGATTCTTGGAGAGTCGATAAAACGTACATCAAAATCAAAGGAGAGAAAATGTATTTATATCGTGCTAGTGATTCTGAAGGAAACACGATTAATTTTTCTTTGATTAGTAAAAAGGCTGCTAAGTATTTCTAAAAAATTCTTGTCTTCTTATCATGCAACAAAACCTCGTGTAATAATAGTCTATCCCGTTACGATAAGGGAATAGAAAGATGAAAAGCGCATACCACATGGTATGCTACTTCGTATAAAAAATATTTAAACAACATTATTGAACAGGACCATCGTTTTATCAAAAAACGAATCCAAAATATGCTTGGATTGAGATCATTGCAAACTGCTACCAAATGATTGCTGGAATAGAAGTCATGCATATAATCAATAAAGGATAAATCTAATTAAGGATGAAGTCTGTCAAAAATCAAATATATTTACCCATTAGCTGTTTGGATTGACTGCCTAAGAGTTGATTTTGCGAGAAGCGTACTGCTTTTTTACTTCTCGCTATCTTTTAGCATTATAATCCTTTTTTATCGGAGGAGATATAGGAGATATAGAAAATTATGAATATTTAGATTATAGTCAGTCATATATATGTTTAGGGACCTTTGTATCAAAAGTTGTGAGTATAAGGGAGGAATAAAAATGAATTTATATCAAAATGAAAATGAATATAAAATATTGGATGTTTTACCAAATTATTCGAACATGGTCAATGCTTATTCAAGTATCCATTAGCAAATAATCCACAAGTTCCCTTACAAAATACGAGTTATAAAGATTGGCTTAATATGTGTCAAACTATTACTCCACTTTGTACCACTATAGACTCTGACATTAATTCAGTCGCTGCCGCTATAGGGGTAATAGCTTCTATAATAGGTCTTATTCGTGGTCCAGGAGAAGCTATAGGATTAATTTTAGGAACTTTTTCATCAATAATACCTTTTCTTTGGCCAGAGAACAAAACTATTATATGGGAAGAGTTTACACATAGAGGGTTAAACCTTATTAGACCAGAACTGACACCAGCAGAAATAGAAATAATATTAAACCCTCTCAAAGGATCTTACAATGCATTACGTGAACAGCTGGTGAATTTTGAGAGAGAGTTTGCAATATGGGCCGGTGCAAAAAATCAAGCTACTACAGGGGATTTATTAAGAAGAATTTCAGCTATTGAAGGTGCTATTATACAACTTAAAAATCAATTAACAGTAAGCGAAGCTAATAAGCCTGCATTACTCAGTCTCTATGCACAAACCGCAAATATTGATTTAATATTATTCCAAAGAGGCGCCAAATATGGAGATGAATGGGCAAAATACGCTCGCAATCAACCCATACCTTTTAAAACATCACGAGAATATTATGCATCATTAATAGAAAAAATAAAAACTTATACTAATGATATTGCAGGAACATATAGAAATGGTTTAAATAAAATCAAAAATATACAAAATATCTCATGGGATACTTTCAATGAATATCGTAGAGAGATGACTCTAAGTGCATTAGATTTAGTTGCATTATTCCCAAATTACGATATATGTATTTATCCAATACAAACAAAAACAGAACTTACTAGAAAAATTTATATGCCATCATTCTATTTACAAGCACTTCAACAAAGCGGAAATCTAGAATCATTGGAAAACCAACTTACACATCCCCCATCATTATTTACTTGGTTAAACGAATTAAACCTTTATACAATAAGTGAAAATTTCAATCCGGCTATACTTCCTAATCCGGCTCAAGGAATTACAGGTGGCACACCAATACCAATAGGGTTAAATAACTTGTTTATTTATAAATTATCAATGTCACAATATCATGATCCAAATGGTTGTTATCCAATAGCTGGAATTTCTGATATGACCTTTTATAAAAGTGACTATAATGGTAATGCGTCCACAACTCAACCTTATCATGCAGGTAGAAACTCAAATAATGTCATAGATACATTTATGAATGGCCCACAAAATGCATCAAGCTCAAATAATATTTCTATTAAAGAAACAAAACATATACTATCTGATATTAAAATGGTATATTCGCGATCTGGCGTCTATAGTTTTGGATATTCATTTGCCTGGACATATACTAGTGTAGATCCTGATAATCTAATTGTTCCAAATAGAATTACACAAATTCCTGCTGTTAAAGCTAATCTTTTGAATTCGCCAGCTAGAGTAATTGCGGGCCCTGGTCATACAGGTGGAGACTTAGTTGCTCTTCTGAACAGTGGTACTCAATCCGGTAGAATGGAAATTAAATGTAAAACAGGTAGCTTTACTGAAACTTCCAGACGTTATGGTATACGCATGCGTTATGCTGCAAATAATGCATTTACAGTGAGTCTATCATATACATTACAGGGTGGGAATCCAATAGGTATAACATTTGGTACAGAACGTACATTTTTAAGAACTAATAATATAATACCAACAGATTTAAAATACGAGGAGTTTAAATATAAAGAATATAATCAAATTATTACAATGACTGCACCTCAAAATACAATAGTAACTATAGCTGTTTACCAATCAACTCCGAGTTTAAATAATCAATTAATTATTGACAGGATCGAATTCTATCCAATGGATCAAGGTGTAGAAGCTTGTAAAATGAACTAAAGTTTAGAAAGATCACAGACATTAGTTAATGATTTATGTATCGATTAACACAAAGTACTTACTAAATTAGATGGAATCGTTATTCAAAAAAGCGAAAAGGTTGTGAATTCTATGTTTACAAGTGGTACGAAAAATACGTTAAAAATAGAAACGACAGATTATGAAATAGATCAAGTGGCTATTTCTATAGAGTGTATGCCAGATGAAAATTCTCCCAAAGAAAAAATGATGTTATGGGATGAAGTGAAACATGCAAAATACCTCAGTCATTCTCGTAATTTACTTCAAAATGGTGACTTTGAAGATTCATTTAATGGGTGGAGTACAAGTAATAATATTTCCATTCAGAACAATAATTCAACTTTTAAAGGACAATATTTAAATATGTATGGGGCGAGGGATATTGACGGAACCTTATTCCCAACATATATATACCAGAAAATTGACGAATCCAAATTAAAACCGTATACACGTTATCAAATACGAGGATTTGTGGGAAGTAGTAAAGATCTAAAATTAATGGTAATTCGTTATGGAAAAGAAATAGATGCCATCATGAATGTACCAAATGATATATCATACGTACCTTCTATGCCTTCCTGTAATGAATTATACAACAGTGAACAATCACTGTACCAGAATAGAAATGTTGGCTATTACAATCTGATGCCAGAGTATACATCTAACACTTATCAGTGTATATCAGACCAAAAACAAGTAATCTGTCATGATTCTCATCAATTCAAGTTTCATATTGATACAGGTGAACTGGATTACAATACAAATTTAGGAATGTTGATTTTATTTAAAATTTCTTCTCCAGATGGTTACGCGACATTAGATAATTTAGAAGTGATTGAAGCAGGCCCACTAACAGACGAAGTATTGACACATGTGAAACGAAAGGAAAAGAAATGGAACCAACAAATGGAGAAAAAACGATTGGAAACACAACAAGCCTATGCCCCAGCAAAACAGGCAGTAGATGCATTATTCACAAATGCACAAGGAGAAGAGTTACACTATCATACTACTTTAGGTCATATTCAAAACGCCGATCAGTTGGCACAGTTGATTCCGTATGTACACCATGGGTGGTTACCTGATGTTCCAGGTATGAACTATGATGTATATACAGACTTAAATACGCGTATAACGCAAGCTAATTATTTATATAATGCACGAAATAGCATAACAAATGGTGACTTTACACAGGGACTAACGGGATGGCACGCAACAGGTAAAGTAGACGTACAACAAATAGATGGAGCTTCTATATTAGTTCTATCAAACTGGAGTGCGGGGGTATCTCAGAATCTGCATGCCCAAGATCATCATGGATATATGTTACGTGTGATTGCCAAAAAAGAAGGTCCTGGAAAAGGGTATGTAACGATGATGGATTGTAATGGAAAGCAAGAAACACTTAAGTTCACTTCTTGTGAAGAAGAATATATGACAAAAACAGTAGAGGTATTCCCGGAAAGCGATCGTGTACGAATAGAGATTGGAGAAACCGAGGGTACATTTTATATACAAAGCATCGAGTTGCTTTGTATCAAATGATAAATATTCTAAATATATAAAAAATATAGGGTGTAAAGGTTTTAAAAATAGGTTTGTTTAGTGTTTGTAATTGTAAATTTCAAATTGAGCCATTTACAATTGAAAACCCAGACATTCTTTTAAAACAAAACGTCATCATCATAAATGGCGTCTTTTTTTTATTCCAACAGAACCTTTTAAATAATAAAACAAATATATGCTTGTAAACCGCCCAATCAATAGGCTTATGTACAGCATATGCTATTTGTGAAATGAATAATTTTAGAAAAGGGAGACAGCTAATATGACAAGAAAACGTTTTTTTGATTTATGTGAGGGAGATCGAATAAAGGTGTATTCTGCTGGAAGATATGAAGGAGAGGGAATCTTTATTCGGTTTACAGAAGAAAAATGTGAGGATTTTATTTATTGGATTAAACGAAATGGAAACGATTGTTATACCAGTTTAGATGCCATTAATATTGAAAAAATTCGTTATGGATATAGTCATCGTGATGAAGACCATCATCATGATGGTGATCGTAAAGGGGAATATAGGCAAGACGATTAATGTTAAATATAATGAAAATATTCTTCTAAAGAAAAGTTTTTAAAGGTGACACAACAAGGGGTATGTGACTGTAATCGTTACAAACGACATACTGTATATCAAAGATAGAAAAGAAAAGTCGGGGGTTCCATTAAAGTGTATTCATATGGTTGTTTGTTAAAAAATGGGGAAATTTTTTAACAATGGATTATTCATTTGCAAAATGGATAGATAGGAAAAATCTACATGTTGCAAGTTTACAATTATTTTAATTTCAAAAATAATGTGAAGAGATTTTAAAAAAAAAGGGCCGAATATTAATTTAGACCCTTTGTAAAGGACATTTTGAAAAAAATCAGAAACATCAAGAAGGTGGTTTCTTTATCCTGATATGATCCCCTTATAGTAGACAGTTGAAAGAAAGTTACTTTACTGTTTATTATGGAGGGGATTTTTTATGGGGAAAATTAGAAGAACTTTTTCAATTGATTTTAAAATGAAAGCTATTGAATTGTACTTACATAGAGGAATTGGAAGCAAGTTAATTGGAAAGGAATTAGGAGTTACATATTCAGTTATAGATAGATGGATTAAAAAATATAAAAATGAGGGTATTCTGGGCCTACAAGAAAAACGTGGAAGATCCAAACAAACAAATGAAATAAGTCAAGATGCTAGAATACAACGATTAGAAGCGGAAAACGCATACTTAAAAAAGCTATTAGCTACGAAAAGGGGGATGAGTTCAAAAAAAGTAAATCAGTAGAATATGAGGTCATTCATACCTTAAAACAGAATTTTTCAATTGTATTGCTTTGTGAAATTGCAGGTGTTTCAAGAAGTGGATATTATAAGTGGGAAAAAAGAATCAACGATTCCACTGAAAAGATGAAAGAGGACCAATTTATCATGTCTAAAATAGGAGAATGCGAACGAGATCCAGATATAAATGGTAGCTATGGTTACCGAAGAATTTGTATATGGCTCAAAAAGTATTATGGTTTACAGGTAAATCACAAAAGAGTATATCGTTTAATGAGGAGAATGGGGCTACAAGCTAAGATTCGAAAGAAAAAGTGGAGGCATTTTGGTTTAAAAGAACAATGCGTCGTGTCGGAAAATCTGTTAAACAGAGAGTTTTCAACTACAAGACCAAATGAAAAATGGGTTACAGATATAACCTATCTTACCTTTAATACTAAGTGCATATATCTTTCAGTGATACTAGACCTTTACAATAACGAAGTTGTGGCCTATCGAATGAGCGAATACAACAATTTAAAATTAGTTACGGATACAGTCAATAAAGCCTTGAGAAAAAGAAAAGTCCACGAAACAGTATTACATAGCGACCGAGGTTATCAGTATACGTCAAAAAAATATAACCAATTACTTAAAAAGAATAAAATAACTGTAAGTATGTCTAGGAAGGGAAATTGTTACGATAATGCATGTAAGAGAGCTTTTTTAGTCATTTTAAGGCAGAATGCTTTTATAGACATACGTTTCATGAAAAGGCAGAAGTTTTTAAGGCTACTAAAAGATATATGAGCTATTACAATAACAAAAGATTTCAAAAAAGATTAAACAACCTTAGTCCTATTGAATTTGGAACTAAGGCTGCTTAATGAAAAGGCACCTAATCTATTACTGTCTACTTGACAGGGGTAAGACCATCCAACAGAAGTCATCTTCTTTAAATTCCATTGATATCTATAATAATTATAGTACATCATATATTTCTTAATCTCTTGTTTCAACTCAGTAAAAAAGTCGTGTGGTTCTCTTTTATCAAGAAACGGAGTTATAACTATTTACTCGTCAGGGAAACGTATGTTGACTTCACTAGAAGCAATGAGAGTGATTAAAAAAGGACAGACTTTAAGAAGATAGAAGTTTGTCAAAAACAAATTCATCTAATCAATAAACGCTTGGGTATCACTACTAGTTCTAATCTAAACATTATTTATACCAGAACCTAAAAGTTCATGGGAAATTCATAGTTTTTTAATTATTATTCATATTCAAAATAAAACTCCCCAGAAACTTTTACCATATTGCAATTTTCATCAAATACTTTTATTTCTAAGTGGTGTATTTGAACATGTTCATCATCAATAACATAATAGGGTAATTGTCCCACACTATATTTTACTACGTGGTCAACATGCAATGTTTCTTTATGAGATAAAGCGATAGAATCATCCCTAGAATTTTTTTTGTAGATTTTACTATCATGGATTGGTTCAATATATAGATTAAGTAAAAAAGATAAACAGCCCTTTATCTTTAACGCATGTAAGTCAACATCAACGTATCCACAATTATCCACTTCAACGGATTTTTTACATGTTTCTTTTATCATAGATAGATGATTTAAATCATACATTACTTTGGGGTTCTTATCCTTTTGTACCTGAAATCCATTTGGAATATTTAACACAATACTAAATGGTAATCGATGATTCTTATCTTTTACATTTGGATGTTGTTGTATTTTAGATTCAAAATTAGTTGCAAGGGGATTATCTTGTGATTCACTTTGGGTGTGGTCTTGATGCTTGTTGTCCATGACATACGCCTCCCTTTTGTTCTAAAAATTCGTTTTTATAGTTAGAAAAGCAAATTTACTCTCCTATATGTTTATGTCAAAATCTTTTCAATATGTTTTTTATTTATCTAATAGATATGTATACTAAATAGAATATCTATATGCAGAAGGAACTAAAGCAAAATAACCGAGGACAATTCTAATGTCAAGAAGGTATTTTTTGAGGCTCTGTTGCAAAGTTTCTTAACAGATAAAAAGTTGGTATGTTGCATATGGATTTTACGCAATCGTTAGTAATTGTTGTAATTCATTGTACGTCGAAAAAACGAAGCTTGGTTGTTGCAAACTTTGTTTTCATTTATATAGTGCATGAACGGTTTCAATGCCTTTCAAGGTACGTGAAGCATGACGAATGCTTTGACTTTGACGTAAGTCGCATCTAAATGCCAAGTACAATGTGCAAATTTATTTTTCTTCTTCCAAATTTGATTACCATATTCGTGACCCAACGCATGATTGTTGTTGGATGAGCTGAAATTCTTCGTTCTTTCATTATTTCAGATACATCACGATAACTTAAAGAAAAACAACAGTAATAGCCAACGGATACCAAAATAATATCTTTCTTGAATTGTTTTCCTTTAAAATACCTCATTTGTCATTCCCCCGCTCTATTTTTGAAAAATTTCAGCTTACTTTTAACAACTTTGCAACAGAACCATATGTAGGAACTGTCCACTTAACAAATCATACTCAAGTTGAATTTTTATCCCAGCAGTATGGCTACATCCTCCTGCACCTGGATAAACCGATGAAAATACATCCGGGAGTTGAAATGCAGTTGAATCTAAAATACGAATACGCTTGAAAACAAAAGTGTATGGAGAAGAAATCGGCATAGATGCGGCCATTTTTTTGCGTAGTAGTTCGGCTAGTAGCTGTTGTAAGAGTAGGACGGCCGACTTATTAAACCGTTGATTCAGTCCCTCAGGACTGATGAGTACTTCTGTTGATGCTTCTAAACAGCTAGATAACTGAGTTAAAGAAGTCATAGCTACATTTTGGTTCACCCATACACATAAAGCGACTAAATCTTTTGCTTGGTACTTACTGGTTCGTTGTACAAAGCCAACATCTCTAGCAAGATCTCGTAAGGCATTTGGAGATAGGGCACTTTGAATCTCTTGAGCAAATAGTTGTAATTCGTTAGACACAGAAACAGACATAAAAAACGCCATCCTTTCTCATCTAGCTTGTTAAGAAAGAATAACGTTTTTTTGCACTTGGAGGTATGAAAATTTTTAAGTTGATGGGCATGGGATATCAATACAAACTACTCCAAATTAGTAGTAGTTAACGTTTTAGATTATCTGGACCATTTGATGATGGTAAAACAACTTTATGTATGATAACAACGAGTTTTCTTAGTCCAATTGAAGGATTAACCTTACTAATCGATTTTGTAACATAAACATTCATTTTTGTTACATTTTCGCCGGAGGAAAAATTATTGATGGGCATGCGGTACTACCCATATGTTTATCAAATGTATAATTCACTTTAAGGATGTTCAATATAGCGCTATCATTATAAAATTAATACAATAATGTAACTAAATGATTCAAATTAATCTAATCAGGAAGGAGAATAGATGCGTAAACTCAAAGAATATGATTTAGCTTATATTTTCTATTATTCGGAGAGAATAGAGTTAGCACATATTGCAACTGGTTTTTCTCCTAAATTTACACAAAAAGAACTAACCAAGTTGATTCAAGATTTAAAAGGTCAGGAACTATTTAATTTTTACAAGAGTACCTACGAAGAAATGTTCGAAGAATGAAGAGGAGGATACTTATATGTTAATGAAATAGGAGTATGAACGCTTTGCATCAGATAAAGAATGTATCGAACTTGCGTTATCCATATGGAAAGAGTGGATGAGTAAACGGACTACATATACGTATGATCTAGCAGCTAAAGGTACGATGTACGTCGTCAACCACATGAAATTACATAATCCTCAAGTTTCTGTCATCTTTGATTTTTTTGATGAATATTTAAATTTATTAGATCCCGGAGAAGAACAAGCTGAAGCTTTTTATAAAACCATTATGAGGATGTAATAGTTATACCTATCACAGCATATACTGAAACATACACCGAGAGAAGTTTATATAAACCAGACGCTTTCAACTTAAGAAGGCGTCTTTTTATTTTTTAGTCATATAATATTTTTTGGCGCATATATTAAGAATGTCATCGGAGAATCCGCATGGGAGAAGACATCTTAGGGAGAAGGTGTCTTTTTTCTATTTTTGCGGAATGTTATATGTAAGGATCTCATAATTCAGTATGTTAACACATAAAATAAAATTACACGATGTCCTCTTATATAGTAATCACCCTATGTAACCAGAGCACTCATCAAGGGTACTCTGGTTTTTGTTATCAATTTTAATCAAACTATTCTTTTGTACTTTTTAAGAATTAATAAATGACATACACACTTACAGTAAATGGTTCCGATGCATTATTAGGATTCGCAATATACAATGATCTCGCTGATACTACACTTGTTCTATTACCGCTTAATACATCGTGAAAAACAACAGGATCTGTACCAGCAGATACATCTTTCATAACATTAAAGCTAACAAGATCTGGATTTCCTCCCCCTTCAACTTCCCACTTTAAATATTGTGTACCTGAAGGAAGGCTCTCCGTACTAAAATTCCCACTTGAGCGGTTTTTTTGTCAATCTAAAGGTTTCGGTTGAGATAATATCGTTGCTACTAATTGTTGTGCTTGTGTTCCATTAAAATTCCCCTTTTCTCAATTAAAATTTTTTAAGAAGGTTACACTAGTAACCCCCTGCCTAAAATATATCATTTGTGTAAATTAAAGGTATTGAGAAAATTCTTATTGATTTTTATTTCGTTAAATAACAATAGCATATACACTTACCTGAAGAAGAATCATAGAAACGAAGGTCGTCTACTATTAGAAAAAACACGTTTACCTTCCACAGAAAGACACTCCCATTTTTTCTGTTTGGGGTGTCTTATTTTCCTTAGCTTGATGAGCCGAAAATTCTCTCGTCTACAGGAGTGGGAGTGCTTTATTCACACTTGTTACAATTGGGAAGAAATATTGAACCTTTAATTGGAATAAGTGTATTTCCACAATCATCGGTCTTATAAGTACTGGTATATGCAGTAAAAGTAGATTCGCTTAAATCTGGACATGGATCTGAATTATCTAAATCTGTATAACAAATTACACGATCTACACAAAGAACTTCAGAGCCATTTACAGAACCTAGACCAGAGGATAAAAAAGGAGGACTTCCAGCAGGATTTGGAATATACCCGCCCTGTGGAATATCTCTACTTACCAGTGGGAAAAGCCCTGCGAATATTTGGATACAACCAACGATTCTTATCTGGTTTATTAGAGCTTTTGATGGAATACATTCTTTCGTATCACAGGGATCATCGACATGAACGGGAATTGAAATCGGCTCTATTATACATTGTAAGCAACTAACATCAAAAGTGAAATCTAAATATTCAATTTTAGAAGTATCTAGTTTCGAAGGCACCAAAATAGAAAAACAAAAAGGGATTTCAATGTTACACGGTTTTGGAACTTGTTTTGATATTTTCTTGTTTGATTTAGACATTTTGAACCATCCTATCTGTTATTGACTCCCAGGAGTTTTGAGGGAGAATTATAACCTTTTTGGTTATATTCTATGATTAATAAAACTCTAATGTTACTTCAAAATACTAATTCTTTCAAAATAAGTGACTGCCAATATGTGAAGTAGAAAAATCCATTTTCCCTACTTTACATACACATAGGCTTCATTTGCAGTTACATAGTATGTTGTGCCTTGACTGTTGTGTACCTTGTATTGCGGTGAACCATTAACGGATACTTTAGCATCAATAGTAAATCCAAGTCCTTCATCTACCGTTCCTGCTACATCTTTATCAGACTAAGAAGAGTTATAGAAACGAAGGTCGTCCACTTTAGAAAAAACACGTTTTCCTACTACAGAATTTGAAGTATTAATTTGTTCTCTTTTATATCGAATGTAAGAAGATTTGTTATAAATCCATTGGTTACCTCCAAGATTTAACCAATTACCTTGTTTTCCCCATACTTAATATGATTCTCCTTTATTTAATTGACGGATAGTACCATAAGCAACATATTTTGTATCAGCAATTTGAATTGTTTCATTCCAATATACAGCATAATGTACGAATGCATTTTTTCATGTTCTGGCTTCATAAATTCTAATGTTAATTGCTGGTGCTTCTGGTGTTAAAGTACTATGTGCAACAACGCCCTCATAAGCATCCACACCGTAGCGGTATGCTTGTTTTCGTAAATCTTAGATAATCTAAGTACTCTATCGGCAAAAGAAGCCGTAACAAACGAAAATAAGAGTAATAGAGTCATTAATAATGAGCTAAATAGTTTTTTTAGTGTGTATTTTCCCCTGTTTGCCTGGATTTCGAATGTTCCCTTAATTTGAGTTGTCCTTTTTTGACCATATGTATGGCTGCTATTCCAGCAATCATTTTTGTAGCGGTTCGTAATGATTTTAATCCAAGCATATTTCAGGTTCGTTTTTTGATAAACCGATGGTCTTGCTCAATCATATTATTTAAATATTTTTTCACTCGAAGTGGTATACTTTTTTCATTTTTTAATTCCCGTATCGCAACGGGATAGACTTTATCACCATCCACAGTTATTACACGAGGTTTTGTTACATAATAAGAAGCCAGGGTTTTCTTTAGAAAACGCTTGGCAGCCTTCGCATCTCGTTTATTACTCGAATAAAAATCAAGCGTGCTTCCCTTGGAATCAACAGCACGGTATAAGTACATTTTTTCGCCTTAAATTTTGATGTAGGTTTCATACACTCTCCAGGAAACATTTGTTTGTTTCAAATGTTTTCGAATCCGCTCATTTAATTCAGATTCATATTGGTGAACCCAGCGCATAATGGTTGTATGTGACAAAGACAACCCTCGTTCCTCCATCATTTCTACCAAATTATGAAAACTTAAGTTGTACCGCAGGTACCAACGTACTGTTAATAAAATGATATCTGATTGATAATGTTTCCACTTAAACAAGTTTTTTCAATACTGATCACACACCTTTTAAAGTAGTAGTACCAGTATGGCCAAGTTTGAAAAACACATTTCAAGCAATTGGGGATTTTTGCACCAGAACCCTATTACTCCATTTTTGCAAGTGAAATCAATATTTTGTTTGTTGATGCGCATAGATGTGTTTAACATTAAGAATATTCAGTATTAATAATATCAATTCACTATAGTTTACAATTATGTAAAACTATAACCAATACGAACTTTTCTTTAAAACTTACCCCTAATAAAGATTTAAAGAGATTTTTGTTGCAGTCATCATTAAGAAGGAAGCCATACTCTTTTTCATTTATAATTTCACCTAATTAACAATATTTGTATAATCATTAATTCCTAAAATTTGTACTAATTGACTCATTTTGATGAGGGGAACTGTAGGATTATTTGGGTGTAGGTTCAAAAAAGGATAGAATAATTCAAATCTATCAATTTTCGAAAACGCTGTCATTAACGGTATAATAAAGACAAATGTATATACCGAGGAGATTGGAATTATGAACAAAAGAGAAACGAGAATTCGCATTTTAGATTTGCAAGATCAGCATTGTATGGGGGGCTATTACCATAATAGTGTGCGCACATATTGTATTGATGATTGTAGGATTGGAAAAGAAATATATCAATTAGGAACTGGATTAATTTTTGATGAAAAGGAACCGAAAAGAAAAGTAAAAAGGAAGTGGGATCATATTTGCCAGCAAGCGCTCGATTTAAGAAGCAAAGGATATACATATAAAAAAATTGCACACCAATTAGGGTGTCATGTAAGTAGTTTGCGTAAACAGCTAAATCAGCGCGGCTTGTAAGTAGTAGGATAAAAGCTGTCATAGAAGGGATAAGAAATGGGAGCATCAATGGCCTTCTTTTAAGAATTATCTGAGAAACTAGCAGGGGTTGCAGATAATTCAGTAGGATGCGAACACATGTGGAATTTATTAAACGAAATGAGGTGAATGTAGCATGAGGGCAATTGCGAAAAGAGTACAAATGATGCGCTTACAGGAGGAGCATTTTGAGCGGCAAGTAAACGCAGAACAGTATGGTGCCGAGCAGTTTAAAATAGAAAGAGAGTGTATCAAACTAGAAAAAAATATAGCTAAAAAACGAACCAAAAAAGTACAAACGCCAGAAGAAAAATGGGATGAAAAATGCCAACAAGCAGTACAATTATTTAATCAAGGAATGGAATACCCAACTATTGCAAAAATAGTTGGGTGTAATGTGAGTAGCTTGTATAGAGAGCTCAAGAAACGTGGTGTTTTACAAATGCCAAAGCAAGTAGCGCCATCTAAATCAGTAAAGTCACCCATAATACCACCACAAACAAAAAAAACAAAGTTCGAACGATATAAAGAATATTATATGTATAAATAGGAGAATCAATGGCTATAAGATGATTTATCTAAATTGGGAATACTACTACTAGATACATACTCTGCCTATGACCAAAGGGGTTTAAACAAACGTTTTTTTTTAAAATACACTTAAATAGTAATTACATCTACAATGCGGCTTTTCTAAATGTACAACAAAATACACTTTTGAATATTATATTTATATTTTTTATGAATTAAGCTTATTCTCTTTTTGTGAGGCTGAGTAAAGATACCGAAATACCCAAAAATAAATTTGAAAAAAATCTTAAGAGATTTGTTAACATTTACTTCTTATTGTCCGCTAATTTTTAGTGATATAAAGCCTTTGAAATGTGTTATTCAAGCTATACAAGAAAAAGAGAAGTTTCAACTCCAAACTTCTCTTTTTCGACGTACAAGGAATTACAGCAATTATACATAGCTATTTAAAACTATAAGGCCTCACCATATATGCCCATCAACTTAAGAACGGAAATAAAATGAATATTTTTCATATAAACTAAAAAGCTCTTAAAATATTTGATTTTCTTAAAAATAGACATACTAAATAAACCCTAACGGGTTTCATTTTTTCACTATGCAGCTTTCTTTTGTTTTCTCAATCCATTATACTCATAGACAACACCCATAATATCAAAGACTGTCTTTTTCTCGTATCGATGAGATTTCCGTCCATTTTTCTGTAGTAGGGTAAACAGGCGGATTAGAACCTTTATTATCTCTTGGGTGTCTTTCTGCATGGCTTGATATAACAGAGATAGATGATCTTGGATCATTCCAATTGCTTTGTATTCACTTAATTCTTTTTTTCTTTTTTTGTAGAAGTAATTGCCGCATTTTAAACATAGTAGAGGAACATAAGAAAATGGTAATGAGTTTCCCATATAATTGGCACTCTAATCGTTCTTGCTTTACCGTAGAATAATGATTTCCACGTTTTAAAAATAATCTCTATTTGCCAACGTAATGTATATAATTCATGTACTTGTTCCATCGGAACCCATTCCCAAGGTGTATTCGTCACGTACACGTTTAACCCCGCTATCAATTTACTTTTTTCTGAGTACGTTCTATTTTTTGATTTTTCTTTTTCAGCTATCTTATCTCGTCGTTTTTGAAGTTGTTTTTCTGCTAATCGATTAAAAATGACGCGTGCAAACAGTTGTTGTTTATCACCGACATAAGCATTTTTTTATTCAAATGTTTCTCCTGGTTGTAATTGCTTCAAAATCTGTTTTACATCGATTTGTATGTATTCCGATTGTTTCTTAATTGCACCATTTTTAAAGTATTCTGGGTTTAGATTTTTCACATATACATTTGTGTTTAATTTCAATCGAGAAATATAATAGGTGCCACGTTGATCCATTTGATCTAAATCCTCTAATGAAAAATAGCCTAAATGACGAATACATAAATCTCCTGGTCGTAAGGTAGCTAAGCACTCCGTACCAAATGTTTTATCATTATTTTTTCCTGGTCCTATTTGAAAGTTTAAAAACTGTCCGCTATGTAGGTCATATTCTAATTAAATTTTGATTCCAGCTTTTTGGGCACATCCTCCAGAGCCGGGATATACATTCTCTAAAGCATTTGGTACTTGGAATACAGTAGCATCCAGGATACGAATGCGTTTAAAATAAGAAAAAAGTTGGTTAGAGATTTGAGTTTGTTCACATATTTTTTGTTGTAACAATAAAGAGAAAATATGTTGTAAAAACAAAACTGCCTTTGTATTTAAACGTTTATTTAAGCCCTCAGGGCTAAGAAGAGTACCAGTGACTGCATGAAGTCTACTACATAATCGGACTAAGGGATTGCTAACCACTCGATGACTAATCCAAATACAAATTGTAGCTAAATCTGAGCCAGAAAACTTACGTTTTCGTTTTATAAATCCAATTTCTCTTGCCAGTTCTTCTAAAAATACAGGTGTAATGTATCGTTTTAGTTCTTCCGCAAATGGTTGTAATTCATCTTGAATCGAGAGATTCATAAAAAACGTCATCCTTTCTTATCTAGCTTGTTAAGAAAGAATAACGTTTTTTTGTACTTGGGGGTAGTGGAAATTTTTAAGTTGATGGGCATGTATGGTGAGGCATGCCCATCAACTTAAGGATGGATACAAAACAAAATTTTGTTCATTTGAACTGAAATCTCCCCAAATGGGGGGGGGATTAAAAATAAGCACGCAAAATAAACCCTAACTTGCTTTCACTTTCGTACAGGCTGTCTTCTTCGGGGTAATGAGAACAAAGTATCTACTCTTATTTTGATTCAGTACTCGCCTCAAATCAAATCCTAAGAACCCGAAGGATTCTCCTTTTAAAACATTAACCACTCGAGTTTTCTCCAGATTCAGTTCAACTCCCAAAGGTTTTAATTGTTCCCACAGTCGGCGCAATGCCAATTCATTCCATCCCCGTTTACTAGAGTGTCCGCTTACAGTGATAACTATATCATCAGCAAAACGATGATAGTTTACAGCCTCGTAGTGATTTTCTGTTGTCCTACGTCGAATGGCATCAAATGTCCAATCTACTTCATTGAGATAGATGTTTGCGGCTAGGGGTGAAAATGGTCCCCCTTGCGGGACACCGATTTTTCCTGTCACCTTGATGACCTGTTTTACGAGATGCATAACTTGCTAATCTTGGACACGTTTTGCGATTTTCTCCAAAAGTATATGGTGTCGAATTGTAACAAAGTAGCGTGACAAGTCAACATCGATTACTACAGTCATCCGGCGCAATATGCTACGTCGTACTTCTGCCAGTGCTTGATGTGGGGAACATTTTGGTCGGAATCCATATGAATTTGGGCAAAAATCAGCTTCAAAGATGGCTTCCAATATGAGTTTTAGCGCTCCTTGGACCACACTGTCCCGTATACACGGGATTTGTAGTGTCCGCATTTTTCCATTTGCTTTTGGGATTTCTACTTTACGATTAGCTTGTGGTTGATATGTCCCAGCCTGTAGTTCTGCTTGGATATTCTTTAAAAACGGCATAACTCCCTCTAGCTCTATATCAGCGAAACTTTTCCCGTCGATGCCTGGGGCACCGTTGTTTTTCCTCGCTTGCTGATATGCTTCATGAAGGGTTGTTAGTTTGGTAATGTGGGAAAATAGTCCCCAAAACCGATGCGTAGGTTCAGACTTCGCCTTTTGATAGATTCGTCGCCTTAGTTCCTGCAAAGTAATAGGTGTTTTTATCATGGCCCCCTTGCCTCCTTTGGTCGTACGAAATATTTACAGGTTCGGACCCTTTCCTCCCCGCGTGTTTTGCTGCACACAGATCTCAGGTACTACAATCCGTTCCGCCACCCTGACACCTACCAAACTCACTTCCCGATCACGGTTATAAAGATGGTCTCTTCGATGAGATTTCTTCATCGGGTGTCGAGGGCTTCTCCAGTTTCCACATCATCTTTCCCTCCATGTCGCCGCTGATACCCCGCCGGTGAGAACTGCCGTTCCAGACTCGTTTCGGTCAGTTCTTGCTGCTTTCGCGCGTTATAGACCGTCTCAGCCACCGGAATTGCGTGTAACGAGGCTACGTCTACGTTCACTGTACGTTACAACCTGGAGTTTTGCCCATGCGCCTTTTGCGTATGATGTCAGAGGGCTTCACCATGTTACTTTCGCTTCATAGTGCCTCTCAGGCTACAGGAGTTGAGCCTTTTCTCCCGGTCGGACTTTCACCGACTAGATGATGTGTCCTTATCTGGACACGCCTATCTGCCAGCGTAATGTATACAATTCATGTACTTGTTCCATCGGAACCCACTCCCAAGGTGCATTTGTCACATATACATTTAATCCCGCTACTAATTTACTTTTCTCTGAATAGGTTCTTTGTTTTGACTTTTCTTTTTCTGCAATTTTCTCTAGACGTTTTTGTAATTGTGCCGCTGTTAAACGATGAAAAACGAGACGTGAAAATAACTGCTGTTTATCTCCAAGATAAGCTTGCTGATATTCTATCGTTTCCCCTAGTTGGAGTTGATTCAAAATCTGTATGACATTGATTTGTATGTATTCTGATTGTTTTTTAATGGAACCATTTTTAAAATATTCCGGATCTGGATTTTTTACATATACGTTTGTATTTAACTTTAACCGCGAAATATAATACGTACCCCGTTGATCCATTTGATCTAAATCCGCTAATGAAAAATACCCTAAATCACGAATACATAAATCGCCTGGCCGTAACGTATCTAAACATTCTGTTCCGAATGTTTTATCATTATTTTTTCCAGGTCCCACTTGAAAATTAAGAAATTGTCCACTATGCAAATCATATTCTAATTGAATTTTGATCCCAGCTGTTTGCGCACAGCCACCTGAACCAGGATATATATGTTCCAAAGTATGGGGTACTTGAAACATAGTGGCATCCATGATGCGAATACGTTTAAAATACGCAAAAAGTTGGCTAGAAATGTGAGTTTGTTCACAGATTTTTTGTTGTAACAACAAAGAAAAGATATGTTTTAAAAATAACACTGATTTTTCATTAAATCGTTTATTTAAGCCCTCCGGGCTAAGTACAGTACCTGTAACTGCGTGAAGTCTACTACATAATCGTACTAAAGGATCACTGGCCACCCTTTGACTAATCCAAATACAAATGGTAGCTAAATCTGATCCCGAAAATTTGCGTTTTCTCTTTACAAACTTCATCTCTCTTGCTAGTTCTTCCAAAAATTCAGGTGTGATATAGCGCTGTAATTCTTCTGCAAATGGTTGTAACTCCTCTTGAATCGAGAGATTCATAAAAAAACGTCACCCTTTCTCATTTATATTATGTAAGAAAGAATAACGTTTTTTTGTACTTGGGGGTAGTAAAAAGCCTTAAGTTGATGGGTATGGGATTTTTGCACCAGAACCAAAATAATGGGTTTATTTGTACAAACATTGTTACAGGAATACATTGGGGTACTACGAATATATAAAAAGAAATCGGTCAAAAAAAAATAAAAACCACATAAGGAGTGAAAAATATGAATTCATATCAAAGTGAAAATGAATATAAAATATTGGATACTTCAAAAAATACCTCTACTATGTCTAATCGTTATCCAAGATACCCACAAGCTTCTATAAAAAATACAACTTATAAAGATTGGTTAAATATGTGTACAAAAAACCAATCAAATGCTTTGCAAATTCCTGAGGCTACTCAGATATCACAAGGAGCAATTTCTGCTGCAATTTCTATTAGTACTTCAATTTTAGGTTTGTTAGGTGTTCCATTTGCATCACAGATAGGGCAACTTTGGCAATTTACACTCGAGAAGCTATGGCCTGCAGATAATAGTCAATGGGAAGAATTTATGAGACATGTAGAAGAACTCATTGATACTAAAATAGAAACATATGCAAGAGATACAGCAATTAGTGAATTAAAAGGTTTAGTTAATATTTTAAGACCATATGAACGCTCACTCGAAAATTGGAAAAAACACCCAACAGACACTGGACTGCAAAAAAGCGTAAGAGACGCCTTTAACCTTGTTAATGGTTTTTTTAAAGCAACCATGCCTAAATTTGCTATAAGAAACTATGAAGTACCGTTATTAACAGTGTATGCACTTGCAGCCAATATGCATTTACTTTTATTACGAGATTCCTCTATTTTTGGGAGAGAATGGGGGCTTCCTCAAAAGGATGTTGACGACAATTACTGTGATCAAAGAGCATTTGCAAACGAGTATGCAAATCATTGTACAAATTGGTTTAATAGTGGTTTACAAAGATTAAGAGGAACAAATGCTTCTAGTTGGATACGGTATAATAGATTCCGTAGAGAAATGACGTTGACTGTATTAGATATCTGCTCATTGTTTTCCAATTATGATTATTATCAATATCCAATTAAAGTAAAGTCAGAACTTACCAGAGAAATTTATACTGATCCAGTAGGTGTGGCAACGAGCACGATTCCTGGTCTCATTCCTAACTGGTTTGATTATGCACCATCATTTAATGAGTTAGAACTTGCACTCATTCCGAGTCCTCGTACAGTTACTTGGTTAAATAAAATAACAATTTCAACTGGTAGATTAAACGGCTGGAGCACATCACAGAACTATTGGCAAGGTCATAGACTAGAATATTCGGAAACAAGTGCAGGTAATAATATAATAAGTCCGACTTATGGGGATTTTAACGAATCAGTTGCTCTCCATAGAGATTTTAGTGTATTGAATAGGGATGTCTACACAATGGATTCATATGCAGTATCACAATTTTTTGGTATTAGTACAGCTACCCTTTTTGGAGTTTCTGATAATGATTTCCAATACCAAGACCTTAATAGTAATCGGCCAGGGGAAATAAGCTATACAAATCCACCTAGTTGGGGTGGCCTTCACATTTATTCTGAATTACCTGCGAAACCAACAATACCTGGGATAGAACCAGGAAGGCCAACTGCTAACGATTATAGTCACAGACTAACGTATTTGACAGCTTCTCGTGCAGGGACTGCTGGACATGTTTTATGTTACGGCTGGACATCTTCAACTGTTGACCGTAACAATAGAATTGATTACGATAAAATAACACAAATACCGGCTGTGAAAGGGCATTCTCTTCAAAATCATCGTCCTCATGCATATACCTATGTAATAAAAGGCAATCATACAGGTGGGAATTTAATCCGTTTTTTAAAAACAAGAGAGGCTTATAACGAATCAACCATTGGTGGTGGAATTCGATTGCATTTTTATAATTCAACTGCGGGACAAAGTTACCGCATTCGTTTTCGATATGCGGCAGATAAAGCTGCTTATTTTAGTGTATTTCTTCAAAAAAGCGGCTGGAATTCAAATCAGTTTGTAGAGCTTGAAAAAACTTTTTCTGGAAGTTATAACGATTTAAATTACAAAGATTTCCAATACGCTACACTCTCAATTATCACACCTCCATTACCCGGTGGTGAAAATCAGTTATATCTGGACATAGAGGCGAATAGTTTTCAATCCGATGTAAATGTGATTCTCGACAAAATTGAATTCATTCCAAGTAATATCCCAATTAAAAAATGTACATGTACATGCGACGGAATAAATTGTGAATTAGAATGTACAGAATTACAATCCGTAGCAACAGAAAAAGAGATTGTAAATAGTTTATTTAAAACAAAGTAGGTAATGAAGTAGGAGGTAAGGATGCTCGAAAAATAAGTAGAAAAGGTAGTGAATCATATGTATACCAATACTATGAAAAATACATTAAAACTAGAAACGACAGATTATGAAATAGATCAAGCGGCCATTTCTATAGAATGTATGTCAGATGAACAAAATCCCCAGGAAAAAAAGATGTTATGGGATGAAGTAAAACATGCCAAACAACTCAGTCAATCTCGTAATTTACTCTACAATGGTGACTTTGAAGATACATCAAACGGCTGGAAAACAAGCTATACGATTGAAATTCGAGAGAATAGTCCCATTTTTAAAGGGCATTATCTGCATATGTTTGGGGCAAGAGATATTAATGGAACGCTATTTCCAACCTATATCTATCAAAAAATAGATGAATCAAAATTAAAACCCTATACACGTTATCGAGTAAGAGGGTTTGTAGAAAGTAGTAAAGATTTAACATTAGTGGTAACACGTTATGGGAAAGATATTGATGCCCACATGGATGTCCCAAATGATTTGTCCTATATGCAGCCTAACCCTTCATGTGGAGATTATCGCTGTGAATCATCCCCCCAGTATGTGAGCCAAGGGTATTATACACCAACAGATGTATATGCTCCTGATAGGTATGCATGCCCGTCAAGTTCAGATAAAAAACATGTTATGTGTCACGATCGTCATCCCTTTGATTTTCATATTGACACCGGAGAAGTAGATACGAATACAAACGTAGGTATTGATGTCTTGTTTAAAATTTCTAATCCAGATGGATACGCTACATTAGGGAATCTAGAAGTGATTGAAGAAGGCCCACTAACAGATGAAGCATTAGCGCATGTGAAGCAAAAGGAAAAGAAATGGAAACAACACATGGAGAAAAAACGTTGGGAAACACAACAAGCCTATGACCCAGCAAAACAGGCGATAGATGCATTATTTACAAATGAACAAGAGTTACACTATCATATTACTTTAGATCATATTCAAAACGCCGATCAGTTGTTACAGGAAATCCCCTATGTATACCATGATTGGTTACCGAATGCTCCAGGTATGAACTATGATTTATTTAACAATTTAAAGGTACGTATAGAACAAGCACGCTATTTATATGATGCACGAAATGTCATAACAAATGGTGACTTTACACAGGGGTTAACGGGATGGCACGCAACAGGGAAGGCAACGGTACAACAGATGAATGGCGCTTCTGTATTAGTTCTATCAAATTGGAGTGCGGGGGTATCTCAAAACTTGCATGTCCAAGACCATCATGGATATGTGCTACGTGTGATTGCCAAAAAAGAAGGACCTGGAAAAGGGTATGTAACGATGATGGATTGTAATGGAAATCAGGAAACACTGAAGTTCACTTCTTGTGAAGAAGGATATATGACAAAAACAGTAGAGGTATTCCCAGAAAGTGATCGTGTACGAATAGAGATGGGAGAAACCGAAGGTACGTTTTATATAGATAGCATCGAGTTGCTTTGTATGCAAGGATATGCTACCAATAATAACTCGCACTCGGGTAATATGTATGAGCAAAGTTATAATGGGAATTATAATCAGAATATGAGCGATGTGTATCACCAAGGATATACAAACAACTATAACCAAGGGCATAACTCTGGCTGTACATGTAGTCAAGGATATAAACGTTAACGATGCTAAATAAGGATCAACATCATTGCGAAAAATAAAAACCTACTCACAAAATCTATTGCATATCATAACATAAGCTTTACAAATAACTGATATATTCTGGAAGAGGTCTCCTTAATTCTAAAATAAGGAGATCCTTTTCGTTTCCCAAATATTGATTAATGAAAATACTCCTTTACAGAACGATTTAGACTGATTGGATTTGAATGTTGTTGAATCTTGAATAGAAATTCGGTATTCAAATTTCTGAAGAGATATCTGTTCATACGATTCAAATTCAGATTGATTATATAAGTGAAAGTACAAATCAAATAAAAAAAAGAGTCCCGTTCTAGTACTAGAACGGGACTCTTTTTCCAGGCTGTGGAGAAAGTCTTCTCTACAGCCTGTTTTTGTGTCTGAACCTCTTTTTATGTGTCAACACTGATAAAAAAGAGGAAAAGGAGAGAGTTTTTATGATGGGTGCTTTAAAAAATCATCGTGATGAACGTGTATCTGTTTCTGTAGAAGAGTTGGTTCCACAAGATCATTTCCTTCGTGCGATTGAAGCGACAATTAGTTTTGATTTTATTGAAGAGAAATTACGCCCTTATTACTGTGAAAACAATGGACGTCCGTCAATCCATCCTATCGTTTTATTTAAAATGATGTTTATTGGATATTTTTACGGTATTCGTTCGGAGCGTCAATTGGAAAAAGAGATTAAAACGAATATCGCCTACCGTTGGTTTTTAGGGTTTTCTCTATCAGATACTATTCCAGATCATTCTACAATCAGTTGGAATCGCCGTACCCGCTTTATTCATACAAATATTTTCGAAGAAATTTTTGATGAGATCGTGAGGCAAGCGACAGAGCACCGGATGGTGGGAGGACGTGCGCTAATGACAGATTCTACGCACATTAAGGCCAATGCCAATAAGAATAAATTTGTACATAAATATAAAAAAGAAAAAGCAAAGTTTTATATAGATGAGCTAGAAGCTGCGGTAATCGAAGATCGTAAGGTACATGGAAAAAAGAATTAAAACCTAGAGAGGAAAGTGATACCCCTACCAAAAAAACTCGTATAAGTACCACGGATCCAGATAGTGGATTTTTAATGAGAGATGGAAAACCGAACGGTTTTCATTTCTTAGACCATCGTACGACTGATGCGAAGTACAATATTATTACAGATACCTATGTAACGGCTGGAAATATGGCAGATTCCGAGCCATATTTAGCACGCCTCCAAGCTCAAATTGATAAATTCGGGTTCAAAGTAGAAGCTGTAGCTCTTGATGCAGGCTATTTTACGAGCTATATCTGTAAGAAATTATCGGAGAGAAATATATTTATGGTGATGGGGTATCGCCGATTTGGAAAAAGAAATAAAGAAGTACCAAAAAGCCAATTTAAATATGTAGAAGAAATGAATACATTCGTTTGTCCGATGGGGTGTATTTTAGAGTATGCGACAACGGATCGTGAAGGATATCGTAAATATAAATCGAAGCCAGAAGACTGCGCTGTTTGTCCGCTACGTGAGGTATGTTTTTCAAAGAAACAAAAACAAAAAGTTATCACTCATCATATATGGGAGAAATATAAGGATATCGCTAGAAAAAACAAACTAACAGTTACAGGGAAAAAGTTGTACAAAGTACGCTGTTCAACTATAGAGCGAAGCTTTGCAGACGCCAAAGAACTACATGGCTATCGATATGCTCGATTTCGAGGGCTGAAGTCTGTCCAAATGCAGGCTTATCTCACCGCAGCTTGTCAAAACATGAAAAAAATAGCCCTCCATCTGACCAAAAAAGGTCTGGTGGAGGGCTATTTTTGGTTCTGGTGCAACAAAGCTAAACGATTTGAAAATGTTCTTTCAAACTTGGCCATACTGGTACTACTACTTAAAAAGGTGTGTGATCAGTATGGAAAAAGAAAATATATTCAAATGGAAACATTATCAGCCTGATATCATTGTATTAGCGGTACGTTGGTACCTACGGTACAACCTCAGTCTTCGTGATTTGGTGGAAATGATGGAAGAAAGAGGATTACCCTTGGTCCATACAACGATTATGCGATGGGTTCATCAATATGGACCTGAATTGAATGAGCGTATTCGAAAACATTTGAAACGAACAAATGATTCCTGGAGAGTAGATGAGATATACATCAAAATCAAAGGCGAAAAAATGTACTTATATCGTGCGATTGATTCCGAAGGAAACACAATTGATTTTTATTTGAGTAGTAAACGAGATGCCAAAGCCGCCAAGCGATTTCTAAAGAAAGCCTTGATTTCTTGTCATGCCACAGGACCTCGTTCTATAACTGTTGATGGAGATAAAGCCTATCCTGTTGCGATAAGGGATCTAAAAGACGAACAGTGCATACCACACGGTATGCCACTTCGTGTGAAAAAATATTTAAACAATATCATTGAACAAGACCACCGGTTTATCAAAAAACGGATTCGGAATATGCTTGGATTGAAATCATTGCATACAGCTACAAAAATGATTGCTGGAATAGAAGCTATGCATGTGGTCAAAAAAGGACAAACTATCCAAGGGGAGAAGTCTGTCCAAAGGCAGATATATCTTATCAATGAACTCTTTGGTTTAACAAACAGCATAACGTTCAATTCCGCTAGGAATCTTTTACTCTTCTTTCATATCCCACTATTTTTGCACCAGAACCTAAAAACGTGGTATATTTACATATATACAGTTTATGTGTGTAAAATGGTTGCTTTACTAGTTATCCATTCAGGAAAAAGAGGCCCGTTCTGATACTAGAACGGGTCTCTTCTTTTAGTAACTCACTTTTTTTAACTTGATTTGTATTTTCGCTTATATAATCAATTAGAGTTGGAATTGTATGAACAGATACCTCGTCAGGAATTTGAATACCAAATTCCTGTTCAAAATTCATAATGGATTCAACAACATCGAAATCCAATAAGCCTAAATCGTTCTGTAAAGGAGTTTGTTCATTAATCAATATCGGGGAAACAAAAAAATATCCTTATTTTAGAATTAAGGATATCCTTTTCCATAATATTTCAGTTATTTGTGAAGTTAATTGTATGATATGCAATAGACCTTGTGAGTAGTTTTTTATTTTTTTCGTAAATATGCTGATTCTTATTTAAAATCGTTAACGGCTGTATCCTTGATTACACGAACAATCGGCATGCTGGTCATAATTGTTGGTATCATTTTGATTATAGTTGCTATTATATCCTTGATTATACATATTGCTCGTATTCTGACTATAATCGCTAGTATAACTTTGCCCATACATAGTACCCGTATTTTGGTTGTAATTGCTAGTATAACCTTTCATACAGATCAATTCGATGCTTTCTACATAAAACGTACCTTCGGCTTCTCCAATTTCAATTCGTACACGATCGCTTTCCGGGAATATCTCTACTGTTTTTGTCATATATCCTTCTTCACAAGAAGTGAACTTCAGGGTTTCCTGATGTCCATTACAATCCATCATCGTTACATACCCTTTTCCAGGTCCTTCTTTTTTGGCAATCACACGTAACACATATCCATGATGATCTTGGGCATGCAGATTTTGAGATACCCCGGCACTCCAGTTTGATAGAACTAATACAGAAGCGCCATCCATTTGTTGTACCGCTACCTTTCCAGTTGCGTGCCATCCCAGTAATCCTTGTGTAAAGTCACCATTTTTTATGACATTTCGTGCATCATATAAATAGCGTGCTTGCACTATACGTACCTTTAAATTGGTATATAAATCATAGTTCATACCTGGAATATCTGATAACCACTCATGGTGTACATATGGAATCGACTGTACCAGCCGATCAGCGTTTTGAATATGATCTAAAGTAATATGATGGTGTAACTCTTGCTCATTTGTAAATAATGCATCTACTGCCAGTTTTGCTGGATCATAGGCTTCTTGTGTTTCCATTCGCTTTTTTTCCATGTGTTGATTCCATTTCTTTTCCTTATGTTTCACATGTGCCAATGCTTCGCCTGTTAGTGGTCCTTCTTCAATGACTTCTAAATTCCCTAATGTAGCGTATCCATCTGGATTGGAAATTTTAAATAAGATACAGATACCTAAGTTTGTATTTATATCTAATTCTCCAGTGTCAATATGGAAATCAAATGGATGACGATCGTGACACTTCACATGCTTTTTACCTTGATTGGACTGGCATGCATACCTATCAGGAGCATATCCATCTGTTGGTGTAGGATACCCTTGGGACGGTGATTCACAGCGATGAGCATCTCCACATGAAGGGCTAGGCTGCATATAGGCCAAATCATTTGGAACATCCATAATGGCATCAATTTCTTTCCCATAACGTGTTACCACTAATGTTAAATCTTTGCTACTTCCCACAAACCCTCTTACTCGATAACGTGTATATGGTTTTAATTTGGATTCATCTATTTTTTGATAGATATAAGTTGGGAATATGCTTCCATATATGTCTCGTGCTCCAAGTAACTGAAGAAAGTTCCCTTTAAAAATAGGATTATTGGATCCTATGATAATATCATTATTGAATGTCCAATCCTTTCCAGCTAAGTCCCCAAAGTCACCATTTTGGAGTAAATTTCGAGACTGACTAAGTTGTTTTGCATGTTTTACTTCATCCCATAACATCGTTTTTTCCTGTGGATTTTGTTCATCTGACATACATTCTATAGAATTTGCCACTTGATCTATTTCATAATCTGTCGTTTCTATTTTCAACGTATTTTTCGTGCCACTTGTAAACATATGATTCACTACCTTTTCTACTTATTTTTCGAACAGCCTTACCACCTAATTCAGTATATATTTTGTTTTATTTGACAAATAAACTATTTACAATCTCTTTTTCCAAGGATTGTACTTTTTCACATTTACATTCACATACGCCTGCGCTTGGGTTGTATTGACAATCAGTACATTTTTTAAGTTGGACATCACTTGGGATGAATTCAATTTTGTCGAGAATCACATTTACATCTGATTGAAAACTATTCGCTACCATGTCCAGATATAACTGATTTTCACCACCGGGTAATGGAGGTGTGATAATTGAGAGTACAGCAAATTGGAAATCATTATATTTTAAATCGTTATAATTTCCAGAGTAAGTTTTTTCAAGCTCTACAAACTGATTTGAATTCCAGCCGCTTTTTTGAAGAAATACACTAAAATAAGCAGCTTTATCTGCCGCATATCGAAAACGAATGCGGTAACTTTGTCCCTCAGTTGAATTATAAATATTCAATCGAATTCCGCCACCTGCACTTTCTCCGTTATAAGCCTCTCTTGGTTTTAAAAAATGGATTAAATCCCCACCGGTATTAGTGCCTTTTATTACATGGGAGCTATAAGTAGAAGAATTGCTAAGGTAATAACCTTTCACCGCCGGTATTTGTGAAATTCGATTGGCTTGAATTTCATTTCGAAACTGTGAACTTTTATGTCTCCAACCATATACGTTAATTCTGGAGCTGTCACTGTCAAATCGCACACATGCCGCATTAGATAATTCATGAGAGTAATCCAGAGGATTAGGTACTTGAGAACGAAAACCGGGTAACATAGATTCAAATGTCGTTAAGCCCTGCCCAACAGGACTATTTGCATTATACACATCAATAAAACGACTAGTCCCGTGAAATTCTGCACGTGAAACACGATACCGCCGAATTCCAGGGCCTACACCCGGACCCGCGTCTATTACCGCAACCCTTGCATCTGATTTAATTCTAAATGTATGACTGATTGAATTAAAATCATGTACATCATTACTCGTTGTTCCAGATATACGTTGCAAAATATCGGAACTCCCTGTATACCTTTCATAATGACGAGTTCCTCCCCAGCCGCTAAGATAATTCACAGGAGTCGCGCCTGTGTACGTTATCAAAGCATCACTAAATATATCTATATTATGGGAAAGATTAGTAACTAAACCAGGTCCCCGTGTTCCAGTAGCTTCTAGAGTATTAAAATAACTTGTAAAATTCCGATCCCAACCCGTATGTCCCACTGGATCTGTATAAATTTCCCTAGTTAACTCTGCATTTACTTTTTCAGGATATAAACGCGGATCATAGAATGGGAATAACATGACTAAATCTAATGCATTTATTGTTAAATTTGTACGGTAACTATTAAACTTTATCCACTGGCTAGAAGTTGAACCCCTAAGATTGTTTAAGCCCTCATGATATGTCGTTGCACAATAATCCGAATAATTCGCAATCCCAACTCGTAACCTTGCGTAATTACATTCAATAAGCTCTTGGCTATACCCCCACTCCTTCCCGTATATAATAGAATCTCTTAACAGACTTAAATGTAAAGTCGCTGCATAAACATATGACGGTAACAATATAGGTCTAACATTTGCTTGTTTAAACAACGATAAACTATCTATTAAAAAATTATCAGTTGTAGTAAACTGTGATGTTAATTCCCTTAGATCATCAGCATCACGAGTTTTCTCCCACGTCTTCAATCTCGTTATATATAAATCAAAAATGTTCTTCAAACTGTCTAATTTGGCCGCAGCTTGATTCCTTGTATTTGCATCTAATGTTTGATTTATAAGCTCTTCAACCATATCCCTCGAAGCATCCCATTGATTCCCAAATTCTCCCCATAAAAGACTTACTACTGGACCTCCAATAGCAGATATTATGCTTCCTATAGGTCCTCCCAGAGCTCCTATTAGTGCGAACCCTAATTCCAAAGAAATTTGCATAACAGATTCTATATTTGATGGCGATATGAGTGAATGACATTCATTATTAGTTCCTTCGCACTCATTTAGCCAATCTTTATAGTTCGTATTTCGCATAGGTATTTGTGGATTATTTGCTATTGGATACCGTGGATAACGATTAGACATATTAAAGTTTTTTTGTGAAGCATTCAATATTTTATATTCATTTTTATTTTCATATGAATTCACCTTTTTCACTCCTCATGTATTTTCTATTTTTAAGATACCTAGTAAGTGTATTCCAGATGTCTATTTATATGTTCGTTGCCCCTATGTATTCCTATAATAATGTTTCTACAAATAAACCCATTATATTTGGTGAGGTATTGAAATATAAAAAAGACGAAAAATTCCTAGACAGGGCTTAGCAATTAAAGGTGCATTTAATTAAAAGGATTCGCTATTTATAGCGAATCCTTCTGTTTTTGTGCAAATAATGACGAATCAAACGTTTGTTTAAAAATTAGGTTCTGGTGCAAAAATAGTGGGATATGAAAGAAGAGTAAAAGATTCCTAGCGGAATTGAACGTTATGCTGTTAAACCAAAGAGTTCATTGATAAGATATATCTGCCTTTGGGCAGACTTCTCCCCTTGGATAGTTTGTCCTTTTTTGACCATATGCATAGCTTCTATTCCAGCAATCATTTTTGTAGCTGTATGCAATGATTTTAATCCAAGCATATTCCGAATCCGTTTTTTGATAAACCGGTGGTCTTGTTCAATGATATTGTTTAAATATTTTTTCACACGAAGTGGCATACCGTGTGGGGTTCTGTTGCAAAGTTTTCTAAACGAAATTAAAATGTAAGAAAAATGATTCGAGGAGCATGATGCATGAGATATTTTAAAGGAAAACAGTTCAAGAAAGATATTATTTTGGTAGCCGTCGGCTACTACTGTCGTTTTTCTTTAAGTTATCGAGATGTATCTGAACTTTTGAGAGAACGTGGAATATCGGTTCATCCTACAACCATTATGCGTTGGGTGCATGAATATGGCAATTTGATCTATCAAATTTGGAAGAAGAAAAATAAATCAGCACATTTCGCATGGCATTTAGATGAAACCTACATCAAAGTCAAAGGAGAGTGGTGTTATCTTTATCGTGCGATTGATCGAAAAGGATACACCTTGGATATTCAACTTCGTAAAACAAGGGAACATCAAGCCGCTTATATGTTTATGAAAAGGTTAGTGAAAGCTTTTGGAGAACCAACAGTTCTCACAACAGACAAGGCTCCAGCTCTACTTTGTGCGCTCAAAAAACTGAAAAATAATGGTTTTTATGTGCATACGAAACATTGTACTGTTAAGCATTTCAATAATCTCATCGAACAAGATCATAGACATATCAAGCGACGTTTTGTCAAATCCGCAGGATTTCAAAACCTCCGCCATGCTTCACGTACAATCAAAGGAATCGAAACCATTCATGCCCTTTACAAACGAAGGCGAAGTTTTTCACAAGACTTCGCCTTTTCGGCATACCAGGAATTACAACAGTTAATGATGATGGCTTAAATTCTATCCCTAATGTATCGACCTATGTATACTTTTTTTAAACTTTGCAGCAGAACCCGGATGTTTATATCTGTAATTTTGTAATGTATGATATCAAAAAGTGAAGTAATAAGTTTTATCAATACTTGACAAGTTAAAAAATAGTGGATATGCTTTAACACGAAACGAACAAAAAATTTAAAATATTAATAACCTGTTAGGTGAGGCTCCTATACAAACACAGGCTATTGCCCAAAAATATCGAAAGATGCCAATGGGTAGAACAGGAATTGTCGGATTAAGGCTCTTCTTAAGATAGCTAAGTGATGAATGATTCATTCATCCTTTACGTTGTATAGTGCCAAAACTCAACTAGGGGGAATGAGCTTTATTTAGCTATGTCTTTTTTAAATCTACCTCCTTTAGTTGAATCACTAGAGGAGGTTTTTTATATACAAAATTTTATTTGTAATAAGTCTCTTATAAAAGGGGGGAAAACTAATGATTGATGATATTGATCCCATATTTATTAAGAAATATGTTTTCCCTGAAGTGGGAAATGATAACAAGTACCATTGTCCTTAAGGAGGATTTACGATGAAAAAATGTTTAAAACAATTATTAACGACAAAAGACATACACTTAGTGCAGGAGCTTATAAAAAACCAATCCTATGATATTGCAATGGAAATGAAAGGTTTTCAACATAAAGATCAGATATCTTTAATGAAATGTTTTCCTACTGAAAAAGGTGCGAAAATTCTCAGTTACCTTACACCAGAGGAGCAATATAATATTTGTACCAATTTGCCTGTGGATAAAGGAGAAGAGCTATTAGCTAGGCAATCTATTGATGACCTTGTTGATGTAATTCTTTCAATTCATCCACTTCAGGCTGAAAAACTTATACAACTTTTGTCTGAAGAATCTCAACAAAGAATTAGAAGTCTGCTGGTTTTTCAATCTGGAACAGCAGGCAGTTTGATGACAATTGACTATATTGCTGCTAGGGAAAATTGGAAAGTAAAAGATACGCTGTCGCATATTAGAAAAATTGGGGCAGGGGTTGAATCAATTTCGTATATTTATGTTCTGGATACACGTGGTCAGCTTAATGGAATTGTTTCTATTCGTGAATTATTGCTAGCTTCCGATGATAAGACTTTATCATCGATAATGGCATCAGATGTTATTTCAGTTTCAGTGAGCCTAGACCAACAGGAAGCCGTACAAAAACTAATGGATTATGATTTATCCGCTATACCTGTAACAACGATGGATAATCGGATGATAGGTATTATAACCTTCGATGATGCAATGGATGTTTTCGAAGAAGAAGCAACTGAAGATATTCAAAAATTAGGTGGGAGCACCCCCTTAGATAAGCCATATTTCGAAACCTCTATTTGGCAAATATACCGTAAACGTATAGGTTGGTTATTACTTCTGTTTGTAGCAGAAGCATATACTGGTTCTGTACTTCGACATTATGAAGAAACATTGACTCATGTAGTTGCACTGGCTTTCTTTATTCCGTTGTTAATTGGAACTGGTGGAAATACAGGTACACAGGTCGTAACTACATTGGTTCGAGCTGTAGCTCTAAATGAGGTAAAATTTAAAGATATATTTCGTGTTATGAAAAAAGAAGCATTAGTAGGCCTTTTACTAGGGCTTACATTAGCCGTGGCAGCATTAATTCGTGCGTACACTTTAGGAGTAGGTACAGAAGTCGCGCAAGTTGTAGCTATTACTGGATTGTTCATTGTTATTTGGTCGTCCATTGTTTCATCTGTATTACCCTTGATTTTAAATAAGTTAAAGTTGGATCCAGCTGTTATCTCAGGTCCGTTCATAACGACATTAGTCGATGGAACGGGGTTAATTCTGTACTTTACCATTGCAAAAATGTTACTAGGGTTATAAGAAATTTATATTAAGTTTTCTATACCTAAGTTCGTTCCCGCAAAGTTTGTAGACAAACTCGTTGGAAGTATAGAGAAAGAGAGAATAGAAATGAAAATAGTATTCAAGTTATTGGAATATCCGTTGGTGTTTTCGCTTATCATTACAATTGTATTTGGAATTTTGATGATGTATAGTGCTAGCTCAATTGTTGCGGTTAAAAATTATGGCTATAGTAGTTTTTGGTTGCTAATAAGAGGGAACTTATAAATAAAAATTACTGATTATGGTGAAAATAATACTATTTAAGTGCTATTGAACTTCTAAAAATTTGAAAATTGAGATTTATTATAAAGATGTAGTTTTAAAATTATTTTTTAAAAACAGGGGGATTCTATTTATTAGGATAGGGGGTAAATTTGTTGAGATCTAATAAAAAATATTTTTATAATCAGGAAATATTAAGCAAAAATTATAAAATGCTAATTGAAATTGCAAAAAGTGATGTTGAATCAACGTTAGATTTTTTTAAAACAACGTCTCAAGGGCTGTCTTACGAGGAAGCTACTAAGAGGCTTGAAGTGTATGGAGAAAATAAAGTAGTTTCTCAAAAAAGAATAAAATGGTATATAACATTATTTAATTCTTTTAGAAGTCCGTTTATTTCTCTTCTAATTATATTAGGGATGTTATCTTTTTTTACCAATGATATAAAAGGTACTATTATTGTGGGAATCATGGTGACGTTAAGCGTATTAATTCGGTTCATACAAGAAATTCATTCTCAGAAGTCTATAGAAAGATTAAAAAATCTTGTATATGAAAAGGTAACTGTTCTCAGGAAGGGAAATATTCCTTATAAAGAAAATAAGAGAACTTTATTGGAGGAAAGTGGAAAGGTACAAATTGGTCTTGAGGATCTTGTACCAGGGGATATTATAGAATTATCTGCTGGAAATATTGTGCCTGCAGATGTACGAATTATCTCATCAGAAAATTTACTGGTAAATCAATCATCCCTAACAGGAGAAGCATTGCCCGTTGAAAAATCAAATCAGTATTTCCATATGTACAAAAAACGTAAAATTAGAAAAATCCAAAATCTAATTGAATTAGAAAATCTCTGTTTTATGGGAACTCATATTATAAGTGGTACAGCAAAAGTAATAGTTGTAGGTACTGGAACAGATACTTACTTTGGTTCAATAGCAAAGAATCAGGTTAAGCTGAACAAGAAATCTGATTCTAAATTCGATAAAGGGGTAAGCAAAGTTAGTTGGCTATTAATTAAATTTATGATCATCATGCCTCCTATTGTCATGATAATCCATGGGGGTATTAATGGGAATTGGTATGAGGCTTTTTTATTTGCAATTGCTATAGCAATTGGACTCACTCCAGAAATGCTTCCAATGATTGTAACAGCTAATTTAGCTAAAGGCTCTATTAATATGAGTAAAAAAAAGGTACTGGTAAAACAACTATCTTCTATTCATAATCTTGGAGCTATGGATATTCTCTGTACTGACAAAACAGGCACGTTGACAGAAAATAAGATGGATTTGGTACGCCATACAGATACAAATGGAGAGAAGTCGGATGAGGTTTTAAGATTAGCGTATATAAATAGTTACTTCCATACAAATTATAAAAATGAAATTGATTTATCAGTTATACGTTATGTAAAAGATAGTAGTAAATATGATCTGTCTCAACACTCCAAAATAGATGAATGTCTATTTGATTTTGATAGAAGAAGAGTTTCAGTTGTTATAGAAAAAAAAGCTAACGAACGAATAATGCTTTGTAAAGGTGCAGTTAGAGAAGTTGTATCAATTTGTAGTTTTATAAAAGAAAATAATAAGATAATTCCTATTACAGATGAAATCCAGCGTAGAAATAAACATCTAATTGAACTCTGGCAAGAGCAGGGGATGCGAGTTGTTGCAGTTGCATATAAGCAATTAAATAATGATAAAGTGGGAAGTTATTCTATAAATGATGAATTAGATATGATACTCGTTGGATATGTAGGTTTTTTAAATCCACCCAAACAATCGGCTATCGCTGCACTTCATACTCTACAAAAGAAAGGAGTACAAGTGAAAATTTTAACAGGTGATAACGAGTCCGTGACAAGAAATGTATGTAGGAAAATGGGCTTGTATATAGGAGAACCAGTACTGGGTTATGAAATTGATAGTCTTCCTGATAAGGTATTAGGAAAACTTGCAAGTAAAACAAGTGTGTTCGCAAAACTAAATCCTAGTCAAAAATTCCGTATTATAAAGGCACTTCAAATGAATGGTCATACAGTTGGGTTTATGGGGGATGGAATTAACGATGTGTTTGCCTTAAAACAGTCTGACGTTGGTGTATCTATCCATACAGCAGATGATATTGTTAAAGAGAGTTCAGATATTATACTTATAGAAAAAGACTTACATGTTTTAGAAGATGCTATAGTGGAAGGACGGACAACGTTTGGAAATATACTGAAGTATATTAAGATGACAGCAAGTTCAAATTTTGGAAATGTATTAAGTTTATTAATTGCTAGTGCATTTCTTCCTTTTCTTCCAATGCTACCAATTCAAATATTATGTCAAAACTTACTATATAATCTATCCCAACTTTCAATTCCGTGGGATAAAGTAGACAATGAATTTTTAGTAAAACCAAGAAGTTGGGATACAAAAGATTTATTTCGTTTTATTATTTTTATTGGGCCGGTAAGTAGTGTTTTTGATATAATCATTTTTATCGTAATGTGGAATGTATTTGGTGCAAATATTCCTGAGATGCAATCCTTATTCCAAACGGGTTGGTTCGTAGTAGGGTTATTAACACAATTATTAATTGTGCATATGATTCGTACTCAACATATCCCTTTCCTACAAAGTACGGCTGCTAGGCCAGTTTTGATACTTACAGGCTTAGTTATGTTTATAGGGATTTCCCTTCCATTTACCAGTTTAAGTAATCAAATTGGTTTAACTCCACTTCCATTTTATTATTTTCTGTGGTTATTGGGAATTTTAACAATGTATGCTCTAGTTACTCAATTTATAAAGAGAATATACATTAGGAAGTTTAATCGGTGGCTATAAAACTAAAAAAGTCAATCAAAAACAAGTGTTACTAAATACTACATCTTTTATGGAAAAAGAGTTAAAGGTTAATTCTAATAGGGGTCAAAACTTAGAAGTTGTAATTATTATGTAAACAATTTAAAGGAATTATAAAAATCAAATTTCTCAGAATATAGAAATTTGATTTTTATTGACAAGATTTAATTGTAGAGTCTGTTTAGTCGTTGATTATTTTATCCCGAATTATCTGTATAAATTCGCTAAGATTTTTGCTTTGAATATTTCTGATGCCCACTCTTTCGTTTTTATTCCAAAAAAGTATACTGGGTACACTAAATAAATTCTTTTTTTCCTTCAGTTTTGATATATTTTCATAAAAATATTCATTAACCCATGGATCACCAACTAAATCAGGACCGTAAAAAAATAATCTTTTATTTGTAGCAATTAATACTCCAGGGCGTACAGGATGCCTAAATTCAAAAACGTCTAAAAATCCATGTAAAAAATCTAGAACTTTTTCATCTGAAGATAATATTGTCTGGGCTTGGTCTAAAATATTTTGCATTGTAGGACTCCTTTATTATCTAATATAAATTGATTATATCGGAAAATTTATAGGATTTAAATTAATTATCCATAATATGAAATTTTGTATTTTTTGAATATTTTTAACAAAAACAATTGATTGAATATTCGTCATAATTACATAATTCGAAATTAATCAATGAATAAATAGACTCTACAATTTAAAGTTAACGAAGAGGTCAATTTAGTTATTCAAAAAATAGTTCAATAACTATATGAAAATTTGTTGTGGTAAAAATCCTTGTTATTGTAGTAAATATGTTCATCTATCCTGTCCTTTTTACCTTATAAAATGTATGACATTATATTCAATCTTATAAATATAGGATTTCATTACTATTTCCTTGACTTTTAATAAAACGATAGGGTTTATTTGCTATGTGTATTATTAAGAGTATGCTTCTATTTTAGGAATGCTTTACCCCACAAAATGAAAGTACACTTTGTTTCCATTCTTAAGTTGATAGATGTGTGGTGCCCCCCTGTAAGAACGTAATTGTATTGTAGAAAAATAAAATAGAAGGATTACTTACCTTTAGTAAATATGAGAACTTTATATTATTTACGATTATGCAATATCAGACCTCAGATATACATTCGTTAAGTTGTACATTAGGATATATAATAATCACGCAAACTCCAGATGAACTCCACACTCGAATAGAAAATCCATTATATAATAACTATAGAATTTATTAATGTTACATTAATTTTTATCTATTGAGATATATAAAGTATAAAATTTTAATACGGAATACTAGGGTAAATAACTTCTTATAAGAAAGTAAAAAAGGAGAATAGCTATGACAAGCACCGTACTGGAATCAAAAAAAACTAATATTACTGAAGAAGATGTTGAAATTTTAAAAATAATGGCGCATCCAATTCGTTTACGTATTGTAAACGAGCTAAGCAAACATAATACTTTTAATGTTTCACAGCTAACAAAAATTTTAGAGATACCCCAATCATCTGTTTCACAACATTTATCGAAAATGAAGGGTAAAGTACTAAAAGCTGAACGTAAAGGCTTAGAAATTTATTATTCCATTCGTAATAACAAAGCAACTCAAATTGTCGGCATACTTGGATATTAAGCCATATATACAATTGCGTAAAGATAGAGTAGTACCTGAAAAGGGTGCTACTCTTTTTGGACTCTATAAACACAACATGACAAATGTTACTTTTCCATAAAAGAACAAGAACAAACTAGGAATTTAGGAATTATGTTTTCCTACATCGAATTTAAATGTACATGTCACTTAAAATAGATGCCAGACACCTGGATGTACATAGCTAAAAGCAACTCATCAAAAGCTGGAGGGGTACAATGTCTTATAAAACGATTCATACCGATTTTCGAAATGACTATACAAATGCTCGAGATGCCTTGTTAAATGAAGGGATCGTTGAAATTGGCCATGTCCAATATGAAAGTCAAAAAGGACTAATCATACGTCCTGCTTACGAAATAGAAGGAGCAATTTATTTTTTCTCGAGAATGAAATCATTGGGAAATACGATATACAGTGTACACTTACGCCCTTTTAATGAGCTAAAAGAGGCGGATTACATTCCACTAGAAGAAAAATCTTGTATCATTGTGTAAATGATATATATAGCTATCAGCTAGAAAGAGGGGGAGAGATGGATCAAGATGAGCAGTATTATATTTTACAAAAACGTGTAAGTTTGCAAACATACTTAGATTCCTTAAATCCGAACGTTTTTGACAACTACAACAAAGAACGAAGTATGAACGAGCTGCAAAATTAAAGCCTCAGTTGATAACATAAAACTGGTTTTGGTAAAATACTACCTAATCAGTATTCAGAAGGGAAGTAGCATGTATCTTGAGATAATGACCTCAAAAGAATATCAAAAATATTAGATACGTAAACTACATGATATATCAATTTAATTCTTTATATATAAGAAATACAATGTGAAATACTTGTACAAATATCAAAATTCCGTCTCATATCTCAAAACTCAAGAATACTTTTTATTTTGAGATATGAGAATTTTTTTTAATAGATTACTAAAAGTGTAGAGCTTAGCCTGATACATAGATAACTCTCGTGATAAGCGAAACATACTGTATTAACTCATATAATATGTAATATCTATTTGGGCTTATTACTGTTTAATTTTCGTCTCAATAACATAACATTACTTTTTAATTTGAGACGAAATATTTTCGTTTTAAATGACTACCTATAATAAAGGTTATGTAAACTAACTGAAAGTAAGTTGATATTATAGCTCTTATATCCTCTTTTTTGTCTGGCAACACAAACTTGGAAACTTTTTTATACTTGTGGGTAAAATACGCGATATGTTAAATAATATTTAATGATTCAGCACTATCCTTTAAATTTAATATGTTTTTTGATATATAGATTGGTGATTTTCTCTCATATATTAAGCGGTTAGTTTAAGATAGATTTCTAAAATTCTATTTAACATTAAGGAATGTCGAAGTAATAAATAGTAAAACAATAAAACACACACTTTTAAAAGTGTGTGTTTTATTGTTAGGAGTAATATTCATCGGGATCAATGTTTTCAATCGTTTTAGTGATTCTAGTAGTTTCAGGTTCACAGTAGTGTTCATCAGTATCATTATTCTCTACTGTAAATGTACGAATAGTTGTATCAGGCCCTAAGAGATATTCATCTGCATCTAGGTTTTCCACAATTGCTGTTTTCATAGTTGTATCAGGGACCAAGTATATTTCGTCTGGATCTCCGTTCTCGATGGTTTCGATGGTTTCGGTAAGACTAGTTTTGTCAGGTCCTAAATTAATTTTTTTTACGTTTTTTTCTTTGTTAATAAACGAAATTTGAGTAATGTCATCATAAACTAAGTTAGTAATAGGTTGTAAAGTTTGTTCTTCAACATATTTAGCTATATAAGGTTTATACATTATTTATTATCCCCTTTCAAAAGAATAATTTGTACTTCATTATTTTTGTTACTTTCTAATTTTATAATATCAGTATCTTTAGAACTATAAGTATTAATTAGATTTAAGATACGTTGATAATTATCATTCATAGTAGATTTATTATAGACAATAATAACTTTAGTAACATTATTTTTTAACAATTTATTTTCTATTTTTTCAAATACGTCTTTGTTAATATATATAAATTGTTTTGGATTACTAGATGTATCAAGAGTTAATATTTCAGAATGATTATCTTTACTTTTTTCTACAACACTATTTTTTACTGTAGATTTTTTAGTGTATTCAACTATATTAAAAGTCACTAAAAATAATATACTGATACTAATTATAGTAAGCATATACTTTTCGATGTTTTTAATAATAGTAACCTGAACTGTACTTTCTTCATCTGAAACTAACCAATCATAGTACAATCCTAGGGTTAGTGCCTTAGCAGGTGCCGATGAATTTCGAATAGAACTAAATGTTACTCTTGGTGCATTTTTAATTTTAATAAAACTACTTATAAAAAGTAATAGGTTAAAAGATGAATAGAGTAAAATAATTGTAAAAATAACTGTGTAATAATCTTTTAAATCATATAGTTTATTAAAAAAAGATGCATATAAGGGCAAGATAAGTGCAACTATGGCAATATATGCTAGATATTTATTAAAAGCTTTATTTTTGCGAGCCTCTATTTGTGATAGTTTATACTGAAGAGCATCTTTATGAATAACACAATCTTCATCTGAAAGAGTATTTACATGAATTTCATAATTATTATATTTTGTGTTTATGGCATTTATATTAGGTAAATTTTGAACCTCTTTTAACTTTAAAATTTTAATATAATTGAATGTTCGAGTATTATTATCTTTTATCGTGGTAAAAAAGTGAAAAATCCATTGACCGGTATTGAAACTAATAAAAGAAAACCTTAGCTTTGTACTACTTTCAGTAATTTCCCCAAATGTAGTATCATCTGTGAATCTCAATAAGGGGCTATAGGATAATAATTTAATTGAAAAATATTTAAGCTTAGAAATTAAGGGATTCATTAGACAGGTTCCCCTAACAAATAATTTATAATTTTATTCGATATATCGAATTCCAATATATCCTCTAGCCAAAGCCATTGACCATTGGCATTTAATTCAAGAAAAATACAGTCTCCATTTCGTATAATAAAATCGAAAGCTGCAAATTTTATTTCTAACTTTCCCATCATTTCTAAACACATTTTTGCGATTTTATCTGGTATATCGATTGGTTTATATTCTAATAAGGCATCATTTTTTCGCCAGTCAACTTGATTAGTTGATTTAATGTTTGCCCCAAATAATTTATTTCCAACTATAGTTAATCTTATTTCTGTATCTTTTGGTATATAATCTTGAAAATATGCTGGTGACAATTCTAAACCTTGAATATTTTCATTTGCTTCTACTAAGTTTGTTTGAATGATGCCGATTTTATTTTTTTCAATTATCCTTCCAGCAGATAAGGGTTTAACAATAGATGTATTATTTTCCTTACAAAAGGAGGTTGCTGCTTGATTTGAATTTGTAATCAAGGATTGAGGTAGTGTAAATCCAATTTCTTCTGCTAATTTCATTTGAACTATTTTATTATCTGCTTTACGTAATACTGAAGGTCTAGTCAAAGCGAAATTACCAGCTGTTTCTGCGATTCCTTCTACAATACTCAGCATTTCACGCTGCATTAGAGTCCAATACTTGCTTTCGTAGCTATCTAAATTAGGTAGAGTTATTTTTCTGTAATACAATGAATGAATTTCTTTAATATTTATAATTAGGTTGCTTTTTCTATTTCTAATCGAGGTGCCCCTATTTGTAATATTTATATCATAGTCAAAAAATCTATCTGTATTTAATCTGAAAATTGGATTCATAACAATATCCCCTTTGTTATTTTTTAATGTAACAATAACTTTAGACTTTATTAGCCCTCTTTTTACTTTAATTCCCTCTACATCTTCAATATCAATTATTATCTTTTTGCCATTAAACTTACCAGTTAACGGATTCAATTCAAGCATCATTATCCTCTTATTAGTAAAGCAAATCACTTGGTGTTGATTTTCTAAAAATGCACCAGGACCAAATTTAATATATTCTGATGTTGCCGCCATTTTCATAGTGTAAAAATAATAAAAATACGATTCATCTTCATATGCTACCTCATTAAATAGTTCATCTAATACATTATTGTTTAACATTTTTTATTCCCCCGATATGCTAATAATCCATTACCATTTCCCCTTTTTCTTCCTATCCGCATTTTGATTTTACCATAAATTAGAATTAGGTTAGAATTTGGTTCTGGTGCAAAAAAGCTAAACGGTTTGAAAATGTTCTTTCAAACTTGGCCATACTGGTACTACTACTTAAAAAGAGGTGTGATCAGTATGGAAAAAGAAAATATATTCAAATGGAAACATTATCAGCCTGATATCATTGTATTAGCGGTACGTTGGTACCTACGGGACAACCTCAGTCTTCGTGATTTAGTGGAAATGTTCGAAGAAAGAGGATTATCCTTGGTCCATACAACGATTATGCGATGGGTTCATCAATATGGACCTGAATTAAATGAGCGTATTCGAAAACATTTGAAACGAACAAATGATTCCTGGAGAGTAGATGAAACATATATCAAAATCAAAGGTGAAAACATGTACTTATACCGTGCTGTTGATTCCAAGGGAGGCACGCTTAATTTTTATTTGAGTAATAAACGAGATGCGCAGGCTACCAAGCGTTTTCTAAAGAAAACATTGGCTTCTTATCATGTCACAAAACCTCGTGTAATAACTGTGGATGGTGATAAAGCCTATCCCGTTGCGATACGGGAATTAAAAAATGAAAAAAGCATACCACATGGTATGCCACTTCGAGTGAAAAAATATTTAAATAATATGATTGAGCAAGACCATCGGTTTATCAAAAAACGAATCTGGAACATGCTTGGATTAAAATCATTACGAACCGCTACAAAAATGATTGCTGGAATAGAGGCCATGCATATGGTCAAAAAAGGACAACTCAAATTAAGGGAGCAGTCTGTCAAAAATCAGAATATATTTATCCAGCACTTGTTTGGATTGAACGTATAAGAGCTGATTCCGTTAGGAAGCCATGTCTTATGTAATCTCTGTTCATTCTTTGCACTAGAACCCTTTTTAGCCACTTCATTGTGTATTGCTGTAATAATTGATTATCTGTCAGCTTTTCTTTTTGATCGGATAACTTGTTCTTTGAAAAAGTTTTCACCAGACCCCATAAAAGTTTAGCCTTTCTTTATACCTATAACTTGAACATCATCAAATAATACATTAGATGTTCCATTTGAAGTTAGAATCCCAACATGGGTGTTTGCTAAATCATTGTTTGTAATAAATTCTAGTTTTATTTCTTGATAATCAGTCTTCCCTTTAAGCTCGACTGTTTTTGTTATTCGTTCATGCTTTAAGTTGTCTGTGAATATTGTTACCTTTTGTTTCTCATTTTCATTATTGGAATCTAATTTCACTTTCATACTCAAAGTATATTTAGAGTATGGCAGTAATTGGTCTTGAATATAAGTCCAAGTATCTCCACTTTTATCAATCATACCTGCTTTACCCATGAAACCTCCATTCACAATACCACCTATATTAATCCAATTTAACCTTTTGTTATCAAAATCATCTTGTGCTATCACTTCATTCTTCCCGAGCGGTTCTAACTCAATTCTATCAATTGCAAATTTTCCTTGTGTATTTTCTAGCTTTATTTCATTCTGTCCTTGGTTTAATTTAATGATAGGTCCTTCTATAACTTTATAATAACCGTATTCCCCCTTGACTGTATCTTTAGCATCTACTGTCTTTGAAATATTTGTGTCACCTATTTTTTCAAAATTGGTTCCTGATTTTTTGGAGAGACTGATTTTACTATTCTCGTTAGCAGCAACCCTGTATCTAATTTTGTATTCCTGCGTTTTATAAGAATTTACTTTATAAGTTAAGTAAGAATTAGTGTTATCTGTTTTCATAGCTTTTTGCTGTGCATTAATAGGCTCCATTTGAGGTTTGAAGTTACTCTTTTCCTGATACATCTCAGCTGGGATTGAACTTAGCATATTCCCCATCAAATCGTGCTTAGAGTCCAGATTTCTGTCGACAAATCCAAAGACCACTGCATCAATACCATCAAGTCCAGGTGTTGTACTTTTCCCAAATGCTTGAATATCAGAAATTTTTTGATTAGGAAACTCGAAAGTGCGCTTCTTCAATCTAGGATCGTCTTGACCAAATTGTGGGATAGCGCTTCCATTTTCATGTGTTAATTGGAAGTAGAAAGGTGTACGTTGATCGCCTATATTAACTTTCGTAAGTGGATTATTGTAATCAGCTGTAATTTTTCTCAATACTCCTCCACTCGTATTTCCAATCCAGCCAGTATTATAAGTGGTGCCACTATTTCTGTCGAACCACGGTGCAAGAGCGTCAATTCGGGCGTAAGATCTTATCTCGGCAGCTACTAGCTCGCCTTTATATTCCTGTGATGTTAAGCGATTATTAATGTCCTTCCATGTTTGGGTGCTTGGTGTTACTGTTCCACTAATAGAAGAATAAATTTGTCTAGAATTCTTTTGCATTGCCCCTGTAGAATAAGTGCTAGGATCCGTTGATGGGAATAATGCTACAAAATCTAAAACACTTAATGTATATTCCCTTATATATTCATTGATATAATTCCATCTATGTGTATTCGTGTAAGCTTCCCCTGGTCCCGGCTTAGCTGGAATGCCATAACCATCTTCAGGGCCATTAATTTTATCTGCTTCATTAATTCTTTTTTGCAACCCATCATTATATACCTTCATGGCATAATCAGTGTATGCTTTAATTAATTCTTTCTGTTGCTCCTTGTAGCCCTGCAATTGATTTTTATCAATTCCCCACTCATCACCAAATTGAATAATGTCTCTCAGTAGTAGAAGATGAACATTAGCAGCTTGTACAAAAATTGGAGCTGTTATCTGTTGGTATATAGAATCTGTTTCCTTTTCAGGTGTCTGAATAATCGTAATAAATTTCTTTAAATCTCGATCTGCTGCTCGAACAGCCTCTATTACAGGCGTTCCAGGTTCTTCAATCCTTGACATTTTTTTACTGTCGTTGTATATTTTTAAAACCCTCTGATATTCTTGTAACATTGCCATGGAACCCTTATATTCGGCACCCATAAGATATTGATGATAATCATTTATCTTACTATCTATTCTTTCATCAACGTATTTTTCAATCTGTAACCAGATATCGTTTTGAACGCTAGTCCCTGGAATAAATACATCCCAAATACTCGCTAATAGACTACCTGGTGGTGGTAATAAAGATAGTCCTGTTGTCATCATGCCTTTCAAAAAAGCTATAGTTCCTGATCCAGCATCCCCTTTATTATGAATATGTGTCAATAGAGGTTTCCATATATTACCATTGAATGCATCGAGAAACTGCCCTGTGCTTACACCTTGATAAGGGTTATAGATCCAAGCACGTGAATCTATCTGAGGATTTGTTTCTATGCTACCTCTGTTAATTGGTTCTTGCTCAGTTTCGGCCAACGCTGTTGAGGTAATAGGGATATATGTTCCAGTAAGGATCCCTACAGCTAATGTCATAGACAATATTTTTTTTGGTTTTTTATCCATAAAAGCACTCCTTTTAAATCTATTTTCAGGTTAGAAAAAAATCCAAAGCGCATATTAAATTCTGTAAAATCGGACTATCTATAAAACCTAACCTTCACTTTTATTATAAAACATGACACAATATTTAGTTAATTTATAATGAAAGTTATTTTTCAACTTTTATTATGTTTAAATAAATGTATATTGCGTTAGAAATTTAGTCTTAAACATATTAAAAATATGATAAATATATATAATTTATTAAAAATCATGAGTATAATCGATTGAAATTTCTTTTAATAGACATATTTACAGATTTATGTTTTTTAGATTCTATCAATGAGATTTTCGCCCGTTTTTCTGTAGGAGGTGGAATAGGCGGATTAGAATCTTTGTTAGTTCTTGGGTGTTTTGCTGTATAGCTTGATACAAAATGTATAAATGATCTTGAATCATTTCAATCGCTTTATATTCACTTAATTCTTTTTGTTTCTTTTGTAAAATGAGCTGTCGCATTTTAAACATGCTAGAGGACCATAGAAAAATGGTGATTAGTTTTCCATATACTTGGCACTCTAATCGTTCCTGTTTGACATCCCGACATTTCTCGATTTCAAAAAGGGACTTCCACGTCTTAAATAAAATTTGTCAGGTAAAGGACTGGCGCGGTATCAGTTATGGCCCATTTCCAGCCCCTCCCTATAAGAACTGCTCGTGAGGTTTTCCCCCCCCACAAACTTCATCAAAAGGGTTATAAGACCTATCAAATGGCAAATACTTTTATCAATATCTTCCTGAGCTTTCAAGAGAATGGACTTTCCAATCCCAATAGAGCCCTAGTACACCATAGAGATATTCATTACTCCATCTCTGCCATCCAATACTACGCTTTTGGCGCCGTTTCCTTCTCGTCAATAACGTACGGACTTTCATCTCTGTATAATCCCGCACTTGACTAAAGGATCGACTTGAATTCCCAACCCGGAAATAATTCACCCACCCAGTCAGTACTGTATTGATTTGTTTTACTAAATCCTGTGCAGGTTTGGCGCCTGCATTTCTGATTAATTCTCGAATTTTCGCTTTCACTTTCGTACAGGCTGTCTTCTTCGGGGTAATAGGAACAAAGTGTCTGCTCTTATTTCGATTCAGTATTTGCCTCAAATCAAACCCTAAAAACCCGAAGGGTTCTCCTTTTAAGACATTAACCATCCGAGTTTTCTCCAGATTCAGTTTAACTCCCAAAGGCTTTAATTGTTCCCACAGTCGTCGCAATGCCAATTCAACCCATCCTCGTTTACTAGAATGTCCGCTTACGGTGATAACTATATCATCAGCAAAACGGTGATAGTTTACAGCCTCGTAATGGTTTTCTTCTGTCTTACGTCGAATGGCATCAAATGTCCAATCTACTTCATTGAGGTAGATGTTTGCGGCTAGGGGAGAAAATAGCCCCCCTTGCAGGACACCGATTTTTCCTGTCACCTTGATAACCTGTTTTACGAGATGCATAACTTGCGAATCTTGGACATGTTTTGCGATTTTCTCCAAAAGTATGTGGTGTCGAATTGTATCAAAGCAGCGTGACAAGTCAACATGGATTACTACAGTCATCCGGCGCAAGGTTCTGTTGCAAAGTTAAAGAAATATAAAAAGAGGACGACAGATTCTTAAAACAGCCTAACAATTAAAGATGCATTCAATTAGAAGGATCCGCTATTTATAGCGAATCCTTTTGTTTTTGTGCAAATAATGACGAATTAAATGTTTGTTTAAAAATTACGGCATGGATGTATCCTGTTTGGCATTTATAATAATAACCCCGACCTATCAAGGGAATCCCCTTAACAGGTATCACGTCTTCGCCAAATTTTGTAGAACACGGCGATGGATGATAAGGTGCTAAATATGGTTCTTATATAAATTAGGAAGAAACTCAATCTTATCCTTTCTCAACATCATTCATTTTTCGCCATATGGTTTGTTTTTTCGTGCGCTTCGTACCCTTTTACTAGTTTATAAAAAGAAGAACGCTTTATATCATATTTTCTCATCGCTCCGACCTCTGTAATCTTTCCAGATTGCCATTCATCATATACCTCAATGAATTGCTTCGTAATTTGTGCCGGTAGTCTTCCTAAATGCTTTTCTTGTTTCTTTGCTAATGTAATCCCTTCTGCTTGTCGTTGTTTGATATCACTCCATTCTTTTTCTGCAAAGGCAAAAAAATGGTAAGGGGTCCTTTTTGTACAGCCTGCTGAATGACATCATTTGTACTTTCATCATTATAATTCACATTAATAAATGCTTCCTTAATAAATTATAAGTTAATTCGCTGTTGTTCGTAATATCTAAATTCTTCTAGCGCGTCATTCATACTACGCCCCAGCCTTGTTAAAGAATCAAAAGCAATTGTATCCTCTGTTCTAGCTAATCGTTTTAACATTTGATAATTTTCTCTTTTTATATTTTTCCCAGATTGTTTATGAATAAAATATCTCGATCTTCTATTCCTAGATACTTCATATTCTCAATCTGGCGTTCTTCGTTTTGGTCTTTACTGGAAACCCTGACATATCAAAATATTTTACGTTGCATTTTTTCACCTCATACATAATTATATCCCATTTCCACCTGTAAAAGTGTACGTTTACGAACGGGAGATTGATCATTTTCTCCCGAATCCCCGAAAAAGAAAGAATCGTTGCCAAGGGCAATGCATGGTGATGTCTATTAATATGTCTTTCATTATATACATAACTCATATAACAACTTCAACACTCTCCCTTCTTTTATAGAGCGTGATTATTGCATATATTTTTAAAATATCCATTCTTAATCAGCAATAATAAAGCAGGAAAAAATACACCCTATAAAAAATATATACATATACCTATACTAAGGAGTGAGATGCCTTTGAAAAACTTTAAAGAGACTTTAGAAAAAGGGGCAATACCTATCGGTCAATCTGACACATTAGGAAAATCGTTGCGGCAATTTGATGAAATACAATATGAAAATGAAACGTATCTCATTGTTTGGCATCCCATTAATAATGAATTTGTCGGTTCTCATGAATCAGGGAATTGGATTTCCCATACTGATTTACATAAATCTCTTTGGATAAAAAATTTAAAAGACTCTTTTGCTTCGAAAAAATAAGAGAAGGTTCTAACAAAAGAGTTAGAACCTTCTCCACATACTTTTTAGGGATTTCGTAAAATCGATAGAAAAGTGTATACTGTTTGATTTTCAAAATAGCACCTCCAAGATTTTTTAGATTTCTCTGTTGTTCTGGTGTAAAGAATGAACAGAGATTACATAAGACATGGCTTCCTAACGGAATCAGCTCTTATACGTTCAATCCAAACAAGTGCTGGATAAATATATTCTGATTTTTGACAGACTGCTCCCTTAATTTGAGTTGTCCTTTTTTGACCATATGCATGGCCTCTATTCCAGCAATCATTTTTGTAGCGGTTCGTAATGATTTTAATCCAAGCATGTTCCAGATTCGTTTTTTGATAAACCGATGGTCTTGCTCAATCATATTATTTAAATATTTTTTCACTCGAAGTGGCATACCATGTGGTATGCTTTTTTCATTTTTTAATTCCCGTATCGCAAAGGGATAGGCTTTATCACCATCCACAGTTATTACACGAGGTTTTGTGACATGATAAGAACCCAATGTTTTCTTTAGAAAACGCTTGGCAGCCTGCGCATCTCGTTTATTACTCAAATAAAAATCAAGCGTGCCTCCCTTGGAATCAACAGCACGGTATAAATACATGTTTTCACCTTTGATTTTGATATATGTTTCATCTACTCTCCAGGAATCATTTGTTCGTTTCAAATGTTTTCGAATACGCTCATTTAATTCAGGTCCATATTGATGAACCCATCGCATAATCGTTGTATGGACCAAGGATAATCCTCAGTCTTCGAGCATTTCCACTAAATCACGAAGACTGAGGTTGTACCGTAGGTACCAACGTACCGCTAATACAATGATATCAGGCTGATAATGTTTCCATTTGAATATATTTTCTTTTTCCATACTGATCACACCTCTTTTTAAGTAGTAGTACCAGTATGGCCAAGTTTGAAAGAACATTTTCAAACCGTTTAGCTTTTTTGCACCAGAACCGGCTGATAATGCTTCCAGTTGAACAAATTTTCCTTTTTCATACTGATCAACCACCTTTTCTAGAGTAGAAATATCAGTATGTCCAAGTTTTATAGTTTTTTTGCATCAAAACCCGTATTCTATATAGATTACTATATATATTCTATGTAATTGGTTCCTCTTTTTATGTTACAAATTCAAAAACATACATTAGTCATTGATAACATATAATAATTTATCTTTAAAATATAAAATGATAAACAAAATTACTTTATGTATCATCATTAGAAAAATCCAAGGGGGTTTTTAGTAAATGGGAACTCATAGTAATCGGGAAAGTTTCATTGATTCACCAGCTATTCGATCAGCATATCCTAATTACGTGGATATTAATGGACGATTAACAATAGATAGAAGTGGATTTAATGTGAATCAATCTGTTCAGTATACAAATAAAAATTGGATGAACTATATTGATAATTCGCGTACAATAAGTGAATTATCAATTCCAGGAACACATGGTTCAATGGCACTTTATGGTAGTGTATTAGGAGATATTCTTATTAATCAAACAATGAATCTTGATATTCAATTAAACTCAGGAATCCGATATATTGATATTCGCTGCAGACATTATTATAATACCTTCCCTATCCATCATGACCTTGCATTCCAAGATGCATATTTTGATGATGTTTTAGATTCAGTGATAAGTTTTTTAAATCAAAATCCCAGAGAAACTATTTTAATGAAAGTACAAGAAGAAACTGGATTCCAAACACCCCCAGTAGGTAATACAAGAACTTTTGGTGAAACTTTTAACTCCTATTTGAGAGGAAGGGAACATTATTTTTGGACTCCTACTAATAGTTCAAATCCAATAAATCCAACATTAGGGGAAGTTCGAGGGAAAATTATTCTACTGCAAAATTTTCCAGGTAGCAGACAATTTGGTATTGATTGGGGCTGGTTACATGTACATGATATGTGGGAGTTAGACGGTAGTAGTCAAATATACGCTAAATGGGAAAAAGTTAGAGAGCATTTTTTTAGTGCCATGCGAAATAGAAATCTAATATTTCTTACTCATTTAAGTGCCAATGGTCGTATTGATACTCTAGGGGATCCAAAGCCTTGGTTTGTAGCAAGTGGTTTTGCGGATCGAGAAAACAATAGTCTTGCATATCAATTAAGTAGCAATCCTTCTTCTAATTGGCCAGATAACCCACGTTATCATTCCACATCAGGTCCTATATTTTACGGAGGAACGAACGTTCTTACTACTAGAAGAATTAGAGATGGTAGATTTACTCATACAGGAATTATTGCAGCCGATTTTCCTGGGAAAGGATTAATTGATGGCACAATTGCGTTAAACTTCCCTGGAACTCTTTCTGGTGATTTTCAAATTGTAACAGCTTTAAATAATAGTAGTGTACTAGATTTAAATGGGATTAATAATGTTACACTATGGTCGAATAATGAAGGAAATCATCAAAGGTGGAATTTTACGTATGACCGATCAGAAAATGCATATGTAATACGTAGTGTAAGTAATTCAAATTTAGCCTTAGCTTGGGATACTTCAAGTTCTAATAGAAATGTATTTGCTACAACAATTGATTCACTAAGACAGAATGAATATTATTGGATTTTAGAAAAAAATGGGGATGGTTATGTATTTAAAAATAAATACAATTCCAATTCTAATATGGTGTTAACCGTTGTTGGAGGAAGTCATGAAGGTGCAAATATTCAGATGTCTGAAAGAGTCAGTGGAAATGCTCAAACATTTTTTAACAGACTTATTTAATTTATTGTTTTATGTAATCATTAAACTAACATATTCTTAAAGGTTCTGCTGCAAAGTTTAAAAAAAGTATACATAGGTCGATACATTAGGGATAGAATTTAAGCCATCATCATTAACTGTTGTAATTCCTGGTATGCCGAAAAGGCGAAGTCTTGTGAAAAACTTCGCCTTCGTTTGTAAAGGGCATGAATGGTTTCGATTCCTTTGATTGTACGTGAAGCATGGCGGAGGTTTTGAAATCCTGCGGATTTGACAAAACGTCGCTTGATATGTCTATGATCTTGTTCGATGAGATTATTGAAATGCTTAACAGTACAATGTTTCGTATGCACATAAAAACCATTATTTTTCAGTTTTTTGAGCGCACAAAGTAGAGCTGGAGCCTTGTCTGTTGTGAGAACTGTTGGTTCTCCAAAAGCTTTCACTAACCTTTTCATAAACATATAAGCGGCTTGATGTTCCCTTGTTTTACGAAGTTGAATATCCAAGGTGTATCCTTTTCGATCAATCGCACGATAAAGATAACACCACTCTCCTTTGACTTTGATGTAGGTTTCATCTAAATGCCATGCGAAATGTGCTGATTTATTTTTCTTCTTCCAAATTTGATAGATCAAATTGCCATATTCATGCACCCAACGCATAATGGTTGTAGGATGAACCGATATTCCACGTTCTCTCAAAAGTTCAGATACATCTCGATAACTTAAAGAAAAACGACAGTAGTAGCCGACGGCTACCAAAATAATATCTTTCTTGAACTGTTTTCCTTTAAAATATCTCATGCATCATGCTCCTCGAATCATTTTTCTTACATTTTAATTTCGTTTAGAAAACTTTGCAACAGAACCAACATCCGTATAATAATTTATATTTATACAACGAATTTTATAAGCTATTATGTTAATTTTTTTATTATTACACGTGTCCTGACGCTTTATTATTGAAGATTATTGTGGTGGGAAATTTTAAAAAGTATAAAAAGCCCGATAGATAACAAAAATTTCAACTTGCTTTCCTCTTACAGCTCGATATAACCTGTATCTTGAAAGAGATACTGAAAATTTAGAGGACAGAATTGAAATTGTTAGAAAGCTTCTTCATGCTTTCTCATGATTAAATTGATATTTCTAGAAGGGGTAGCTCCATAATCGATCATTTTTGTAATGGTGATTTGCATTTTACAATGAGTTATCTTTAAATGAACCAAATCTGTATATAGGGGGAATATGATTGAACTTATCTGAGAGAAAAAACTAAAATTAATGATGCATACTATTACTTTATTATCCTTCACCATTCTCATTTTATATAGCATTACAATTTTTTATGTATCATTTATTTTTTATTTCATATTTAAAGGAAAAGAGCTTCGTATAATTGCTATTGAAACAGCTTTTTATCAGCTATTTACTTGGATTATTGTATTGATTTACAACACTTTTGTTATTAGAATTTTAATATTTTCGGTGTTCCATTTCGATATGAATGCGAGTAATATGTCAATCATATTGTGGACAGCTCCATTATATATAATCCTAAATATTTTATTAGTTTTCGGGCCTCTTAAAGAAATTTTATATGTATTACAAACAAAAAAATTTCATATTATCGGTTATTTCTAAAAGGAATAACCAGTAAAAAATCACTATACTTCACACAAATTAATTAGCCCCTTTTAATCAGGTTCTAATTAATTTGTGTTAAAACGAAAAACTTATAATATATATATATAAAGATAAATAATTTTTATATACTTGAAGCAATACATATAGAGTTACCTACCAAATCGTATCCTCCAAAATAATTAGGTATTATAAAGTGGTCTCCTTTTTTAAATAAATAATGCTTACCTTCCTTAACTAGCGCACCTTCCCCCTTTATTACACTAACAAGAAGGAAGTCTTTTTGTTGTTCCAAACTAGCTGATCCATCTAACTCCCATTTTTCCACTGAAAAATACGGGCATTTAATAAAATTAGTTATACACAAATCATCTACTTTTTCATGTTTAATTGTTAACTGATTCGAAATATATGGAGTTTCTATTACATCAATACTCCTTTCAAGATGAAGATCACGTAAATTACCTTCTGAATCCCTTCTATCATAATCATACAATCTATAGGTTGTATCAGAGTTTTGTTGTGTTTCTAATACTAAAATCCCTTTACCAATTGCATGAACAGTTCCACTCGGCACATAGAAGAAATCTCCAGGTTTCACCTTCACACGATGTAACAGTTGGTTCCACTCTTTCTGTTCAATCATAGACATAAATTCTTCTTTTGTTTTCGCATGATGCCCATAGATAATCTCTGCGTCTTTTGTGGAATCGATTACATACCAACACTCTGTTTTTCCTAGCTCTCCATTCTCATGCACGCTAGCATACTCATCGTTGGGATGAACTTGAACAGATAGGTCTTGATTGGCATCCAAAATTTTTGTAAGAAGAGGGAAACGATCTCCCTCAACATTACCAAACAACCCTCGATGTTCTTCCCACAACTCCCCTAAAGATAATCCTTTATATTTCCCATTCTTAACAATACTTTGTCCATGTTGATGCGCTGCAAAAGCCCAACACTCTCCAGTTTGATTTGATGGAATCTCATATCCAAAAGCAGTTAAATGTGTCCCACCCCAAATTCTTTCTTTAAAAACAGGTGCAAAAAATAATGGTTCAGTCATGATTTGAATCCTCCGTTCTATGCAATTTCACCTAGTAATTTGTATGCTTCTTCTTTGGTTTGGACAGATAATAACCGCTCTCTATAACTGTCATCCATTAGTTTTCGAGAAAGCATTTGAAGGATTTTTAAATGTTGATTTCCCTCATTTTCTTTTGGTACGGCAATCATAAATATTAATTTCGCTTTAGTTCCATCAAGGCTCTTCCAATCTACCCCTGATTGTTTAATTCCAAATACCACGCTCGGTTTCCTAACAGCATCTGATTTTCCATGCGGAATCGCAATATTCACACCAATCCCTGTAGTACTTTCTTGTTCACGGTTCATAATAGCTTGTTTAAATTCTGTCACTGAATGCAATGCACCTACATGCTTTAATTTTTGAATCATCTCATCAATGATGTCATCTCGTGTTCCTCCTTTTAAATCCGTTTCAATTAATTCTAAATTTGTAATATCTGTTAGCTTTTTAATTTTCATCTTCTCTACTTGTGAGCTTTTGCTTTGTGCTTCTTGTTCCAGTTGTTGCACTTCTATTGTTGCTGATACTTCTTTTATTTGTTCAATTTCTTGTTTTTCTATCTTTGAAACGTCTTTTTTCAATACATTCACTAAAACAGCTGTCACAGTAGAACCTACTATTACAGCCACAAAAAACATAAATACATTATCTACTGCCCCTAATACAGCCACAATCGGACCACCATGTGCCACTCTGTCACCTACATGACCGATCATAGCAATCACAGCACCCGTCATCGAACCAGCCATTATACTCGGAATAACACGAAGTGGATCTTGTGCTGCAAAGGGAATTGCACCTTCCGTAATACCAAATAGCCCCATTGTGAATGATGCTTTACCCATTTCTCTCTCTGAATCTTGGAATTTCCCCTTACCTATGAAAGTAGCAAGTCCCATCCCGATTGGTGGAATACAAATTGCTGCAGCAATTGGACCCATAATTTCATAGTTTCCTTCTCCAATCATTGCTGAACCAAATAAGAATGCTACTTTATTGACCGGACCACCCATATCAAATGAAATCATTGCCCCTAAAATTAATGCTAAGAGAATTGAACTTGACCCTTGCATACCTGCTAACCAAGCTGTTAATGATACGAAAACTTGCGCGACAGGGGCACCAATAATAAATACAAATGCTAAACCTACAATAAGGGAAGTAAATACCGGAATAATAATAATCGGCATAATTGGTTGAATCGCTTTTGGAACTTTTAATTTTTTGATTCCTAACGCTATGTAACCAGCTAAGAAACCAGCGATAATTCCACCAAGAAAACCGGCACCACTTTCACTTCCGTAAAAGCTTCCTGTTGCTGCAATATATCCACCAATCATACCAGGAACAAGTCCAGGTTTATCCGCTATACTATATGCAATATATCCAGCCAGTATTGGAACCATGAACGTAAATGATGCACCACCAATTTGTTCAATGGTTTTCCAGAAAGAACCCTCCGGAATCACTAGACCCCCAGGTGTTTTTTCTCCCCCAAGTGTTAACGCAATTGCTATTAATAATCCCCCGACTACGATAAATGGGACCATAAATGATACACCATTCATTAAATGACGATATATCGGATTTTGCTTTCTTTCCTGTTGGTTACTTTCTACTATTTTTGACTGTGAATGATAAATAGGTACATTACCACTGATTACTTTCTGAATTAATTCTCCTGGTTTACGAATACCATCTTGTACTCCAACAACCAACAATTTTTTTCCTACAAATCTATCTTTATTTACGACTCTATCTGCAGCTATAATAATGCCGTCTGCTTCGCGAATATCTTGTTCAGTCAACTCATTTTCAACCCCTATTCCACCTTGGGTTTCAATTTTCATTTGGACTCCTAATTTATCCGCTGTTTTTTGCAAATTTTCAGCTGCCATATAAGTATGGGCAATCCCATTTGGACACGATGTAACCGCTAACAACTTCATTCTTAATCCTCCTCACACTTTTACTAACCGCCTACACTTACTATAAATCAATATTACGACGTCAAAAGTTTCATTTTTTACCGTAACTTCCGGAAAAATAAACCTTTTACCCAAGCAAACAACGGGTTATTTGATCTTCCACTTTTCGGTTAAGTATGTAAAAGGGACAAAAATTTCATTACGTTTGTTTCTTTCGCAAGCTTTTGAATAAAGGATGGTTGCTCACTTATAAAGGATAGTTCCTGAAACAATTGTTTCGTTACCTCTTGTCCATCACTTTTAACTGCTAGCATAAATACAAGTGATACCTTCTCTGCTCCCCAATCAATTGGTTCCTTTAATGTAGCAATTGCAATTACTGACTCTTGAATAAATTTCGGATTTCCATGAGGAATTGCGATTCCTGCCCCAATCGTTGTCGCTGACATTTTTTCTCTTATAATTGCGTTTTCTGCATACTCTTTATCTACATACCCCTTACTATGCAAAGCATACGCTAGCTTTTCAATTAGCTCATATGGGTGCTGTATATCCTGTTGTAAAAAAACTAAAAATGGAGATGTATAATTGAGCATAACAAAGTCTTTTTGTTCTTTATAACTTGTCTCATCACAATTTTGTATAAAGTCTCCTAACTTCTTTTCTTCCGGCCCCTCTAATAATGGGGATACTACTATATGAGGAATGTTTAATTTTGAAAGAGTAGTAGTTGAAATAACGAGATCTACATCACGATGTTTCATCATATAACTTTGTAAATCAGCTTTTGAAATACAGTCCATCACATGGATATGACGAAATTTACGCTCAATTTTTGTACGTAACAACTGAGACGTGCCAATTCCCATATGACAAACAATAATTACATTTTTAGATTTTCCCTGGTGATCTAACCGTTCAACAGATGCTTCAAAGTGTAGAGTAAGATAAGCCGCTTCTTCTTCCGGAATATATATATTGAGAGAATCATTTATTTCTTCTAATACTTGTATCAATACATTAAACACATAGGGATACATTCTTTTTATATCGTGTAACATTGGATTTGAGACGGAAAGATCATAGTTTAAGCGATTCAATGCAGTATATAGATGAATAGTTAACCCTTCAATTAAAATTTCGTCTTTACTGAAATCAATTTCATACAACTGCGACATACGTTTAACTAATTGCTGTATAACCATAGAAAGAATTGGATTACTTTCAGTAAGTGTGCTACCCTGCATTGGCTTATCTTGATAACGAATTTTCCCACCTAAAATATGAGCTGTTAAATACGTAACTTCTTCTTCTGTAAAATGAACAGAAAAAACACATTCCAACTGTTTTAAAAATTCCAATGTCCATATATATTCTTTTGTTTCTTTCAGTATTTTAATTTCATTTTCAGCATTTAAAATAGGTTGCTTAAGTTTCATTCTCCGTACCATAAGTAACGTATGCACTAATAAACTTTCAAATGTATCATCTGTAAAAAATAATGCATTTCGTTTTTGTAACGCTTTTAATTCGTTCGTAACAAATTCAACCTCATGATATTGAAATTGTTCTTTAATAAATTGATTCGTAAGATCAGAATTACGAATCAAATCTGATAATCTAGCCAATGCTCTTCTTTTTTTCTTTTCATTTCCATCAATAATAAGTCCAACTCGCTGTTTTGAAACAATGGTTAAATCAAAATGATGTAACCATTTTTCAATTCTATCTAGATCTTTTTTTATAGTCGTTCGACTTACAAAATGTTGGGATGCCATATCCTGTGCAGTAACTGCCTTTACATTCATTAATAAGTTGTATGCAATTTGTAGAATTCTTTCTTCATCTGATTCATACTTTGTGCGATTATTAATACAATAAAGTTTATTAAACAAGTCCACCTTCTCATATTCATCAATCTCTAAGTACACACCTAATCCCGGTTTCCTAACAAGAATCGCACTTGAATAATTCGCAAGGTGCTCCTCAATTATTTTAAAGTCATTACGAATTGTTTTTTCAGAGCAATTCACCTTATCAGCAAGGTCTTGTACTAATGAATAGTCGTTAGATTCAGATAATAGTAGAAATAAAATTTCTTTTTGTCTTGTATTCATAAATTTCACCTATCTCTTATATCTTTCTATGTTATATGCATTACTTTACAAGATACTTTTACCCTCTCTTATAACTAGCAATTTCAATTAATTATACTCATTTTCAAATTTTAGTTACCTTACGTTAAAAATTCTTATTTAAAATTAATTATTTTTCTCGATACTCCAACATCATTTCTATATTAAGTATCTTCAGCAACTAAGAAGACAATTAATTTCAATATACCGTAAAATATCCCAATTAAAAGTTTAATTTATTACCAAGGCTCCGGAAAAGCTGCTTTATTTCTGTACCGAAATAAAATCCTGTATTAGTAGTTTTTTTATCTACATAATTAATTTTAATCTCTCTTCTAGAATCTCCCTATCTGATTGTGATTTTGAAATTACAAGACATGTATCATTTCCACAAATACACCCTACTTTTTCTTTCCATTCTACAGAGTCTAATAACACACCTATAACATGTACATTACCCGGTAAAGTTTTGATAATGGTTAATTGATTTATATAATCAATCTTTACGACAACTTCTCCCAACTTTTTCTTTAACATCATATCAGTTTGTATATTATCTCCTGTGAAGTTTTTATATATTGTTAAACCGTTTGAAGAAACTGTCTTTATTATATTTAATTCGCGAATATCTCGCGAAATAGTAGCTTGTGTTACAATTTCCCCCTTTTTTGCTAACAGCTCTACTAACTTTTCTTGTGTATCTATTTCATGCTCTCTCACCGCTTGTTTAATTAGCCTTTGTCTTTTCTCTTTTCTCATAAAAGACGCCCCTTATATCGTTATACTTTTATTATATCTTGGCATAAATTTTATTCGAAAGAGGCGAAGGAGAATGTTGCGGAAACGTTCATAGTTTTGAGTACTTTACGCCCCTATAGAAGCACACCACACATCCATCAACTTAAGGATGTGAACTGCTTTTTATGAATCTGGATAACAAAAGAAATATCTTTATTCGCTGAAGAGCTATATTGATATATAAGTACTAACCTTCAATTACCAATCTATCCACTGCAATAAAATATGATAGGTTGTAACATCTACCAGTATTTAATTAACGAACATTGCTTAAATCATTTCAACTAATATTTAAGAGGAACATACAATGAATAAAATAAAAAGGTTACTAAAACGTAAAACGACTTGGATAATTCTTATTCTATTTGTAATTGTTTATGTAAATAACAGTTCTTTTTTTGCTGAGAGGGCCGATGGGACTCCTCTTCTTCTTGCTCACCGAGGGCTTTCGCAAACATTTAGCATGGAAGGGATTGAGGGTGATACATGTACAGCTGAACGTATAAATAAACCTGAATATCCTTATTTAAAAAATACAATTCCATCTATGGAAGCAGCATTTAAAGCTGGGGCTGATCTAGTAGAGTTTGATGTTCAACCAACTAAAGATAATAATTTTGTTATTTTTCATGACTGGACTCTTGATTGCCGTACTAATGGTAAAGGTGTCTAAGGCTTCATTATATAGAAAGCTATCAGAAGGGAAACAATAATCATTCCTTATTCCGTTAAAGGACTATATAACAGAATAAATTATTGTCAAAATTAGAATTTTTTGAAATAATCGTTATTAAGTTGAAGGTGAGCGATTGCAGAAAAAAGTGATACGACTTTCTCTTACTTAAGAATTGTGGAATAATTAAAAAATCCGATTAATTATATTCCGAAAGGGTGTGTGTAAAATCTTATCAACTAATGTTTTTACTTATAAATCTAAGGATGGAAAAACAATAATAATTAGAGAAGCTAAAGAACAGGATGCGGAAAGAATGCTAGATTCTGCTTCAAAAGCTTTAATAAACGCTCCATATATGCTAAGTACGGTTGAGGATATAAAAAAGGTGAGTATTGATGTTATTCAAAAAACGTTAAAAACTTATCATGAAAATCCAAATTATGTACAGTTTATTGCTGAAGTTGATGGTAAGTTAGTCGGTGCAATAGATTTTAAGAACGGAAACAAAGAAAAAATTAGTTATCAAGGGGCTTTTGCGATGAACATACTACCTAAATATCGAAATTATGGTATTGGAAGATCTCTTCTAGAAACGTTAATCAATTGGGCTAAAAATAACAGTAAGATTGAGAAAGTCTGTCTTGAGGTAATGGAAGATAATCTAGGTGCAATCCAGTTATATAAGAATCTAGGCTTTTTTGAAGAGGGTAGAAAAGCAAAGGGTGTAAAATTGGATGGCGGCTATCAAGATTTAATATTAATGGCTTTATTTGTTTGAAATTGAACATTATTCAACAATAGGGAGCTTTAATTGAGTAAGAAAAAAAGCCTAATTTCTTCACATTAAATTGAGAAATTAGGCTTTTTAATATTGAAATTTCCTTAACGTTGTAAATCCGCATTTTCCTGACGCTACCCCATGCCCATCAACTTAAGATTTTTATAATACCCCAAAACAAAAAAATTGCCCATTTTCGCCTGAAGATGTCAATTTTCTCGTTTTGGGGTATTTGTTTGTCTTATCTTGATGGATGTGTGGCTGTACCCCTTAAGAGTATCCTGATATTACAAAAAAGAACTAAGATGTTTCATCCTAGCTCTTTTTTAGCAATATCAACTTATTATATACATTCCTCAATCATTATTTTACTTCATTGGCAATAAAGAAATGCTCACATACACTTGAAATACGTTTTAAATCCACATTGCCACCTGAAATAACCGCTACTACTTTTTTACCCTGTACATATTTATCAACTTTGCCTGCAAGAAGAGCGGCTGTAGCTAACGCTCCTGCTCCTTCTACGACAGCCTTTCCGCGTTGCAATAAGTCTTTCATCGCTACTTCTAATTCTTCTTCCGATACAGTTACAATGTCATCTACTAGGTTTTTTACAATTTCAAAGGTTAAATTTCCAGGTATTTTAACTGCACAACCATCCGCTATTGTTGGAGCTTTATAATGTGATACAATTTCTCCAGCATCATAAGAAGCTTTCATACCGTGTACGTTTTCAGCTTGAACTCCAATAATATTAATGGAGGGATTAAATGATTTCAGTGCTACAGCAATCCCTGAAATAATTCCTCCTCCACCAATAGGTACAATAACAGTATCAACATCCCACATATTATCCAGAATATCTAACCCAATTGTCCCTTGGCCAGCCATTACTTCTACATCATCATATGGATGTAGGTATGTTTCGCCTATTTCTTTTATAATCTCTTCACATTTTGCTTTTGCATCATCAAATGTATCACCGTATAAAATAACTTCAGAACCATATCCTCTCGTCGCATCCACTTTAGCTTGCGGTGCAGAGGTTGGCATCACAATTTTACTTTTGATACCAAGTAAATGAGAAGATAATGCGACACCTTGTGCATGGTTTCCAGCTGAGCAGGCGATTACACCACGTTCTTTTTCTTCATTTGTAAGTTGAGAAATTTTATTAAATGCACCACGAAACTTGAATGAACCTGTTAACTGCATGTTTTCCAACTTTAAATAAATTTCTCCACCGGTTTTACTGGTTAAATAGAAAGATTTAACCAAAGGCGTTTTTCTAGCATTTCCATCTAAAATTTTTTGTGCATTTTTTATATTCCCAATGTTGAGTGGTAAAATTTCATTACTCATATTAACACTTCTTTCAATGGCTTATAATCTAACTCTAGTGTTGCGCCTAAATTCTCATAAGTTATCGTACCCTTGTAAATATTTATCCCCGTTGCTAAAGCCGGTTTATTTTGGATTGCATTCTCTAATCCATTTTTAGCTATTTCTAGTAAATACTCAATATTTCCATTTGCTAAGGCCATAGTAGAAGTACGTGGAGTAGCACCAGGCATATTTGGTACTGCATAATGGATTACATCATGTTTAATAAATACAGGATTATCATGAGTTGTATAATGATCGACTGTCTCTACCGTACCACCTTGATCTATTGCAATATCCACAATGACACTTCCTGGCTTCATAGATTGAACCATATACTCTTTAACAATTTTAGGAGGGCGAGATCCTGGTATTAAAATTGTTGAAATAAATAAATCTGCTTCTTTAATCGTTCGCTCTAGATTTTCAATATTAGATTCAATTATATTTACTTCTTCTGTTGTGTATTGCTTTCTTAAATATGCAATTCTTTCTTGATTAACCTCTAGGATTGTAACACTACATCCAATTCCAATTGCCATATCACAGGCATTAGTTGCAGCATTTCCTCCACCTAAAATAACTACATTTCCGGCAAGGATTCCCTCAATACCTGATAATAAGATCCCTTCTCCTTGATGTTGTTTTTCTAAATAATATGCTCCCATAAATACAGCACGACGCCCAGCAATTGCACTCATTGGCTTTAATAATGTCAAAACACCATCTTCGCTAATTGTTTCTCCTGCAATTGCAGTAGTACCAGCATTTCTCATTGCTTCTACGCATTCTTTCGACGCAGCCAAATGTAAAAAACCTCAGATTATAAGATTTTTTTTAAAGTAACGATATTCTTCAGGTAATGGTTCTTTTACTTTAACTACCATATCAACTTCCCAAGCTTCTCCTTGTGCTACTAAATTTGCACCTGCGCCTGTATATTCATCATTTGTATATCCTGATCCAATACCTGCATCTTTTTCTACTAAGATTTGATGCCCTTCTTCAACTAACTTCCGAACATTTTCAGGGGTCATTCCTACACGTGCTTCTCCCTTTTTTATCTCTTTAACTACTCCAATTCTCACTTCTAACACATCCTTTTATAAGCAATATAATACCTAGGATTAAAAAAGTAATACGCGAATTTACCAAACTTATTATGTCCATTCATGTTATTTTTATCGCCTAACTAGCTTTTAAGGTAGAAAACATTCAATATCAATTATTGTTATATGGATATGTAAACATTTTTGAAATCCTAGGTAATATTCCCCCTTCCAAAAATATGTGGAATTGATTCGGCGACTAAAGAGACGATGCACTGAAAGAATGTATGTACTGAAATTGTTGCGAAAACAGCATTGCTACTTGTATTAATAACAGAAACTGTATTAGAATTCACATTGGCAAAATAATATATTAACTAATTCAGTCAATGATGACCTCATAAACGTAGATTTAAATTAAGAAACCTCTTTAGAGAAAAAACCCTAATTAGGGGCTGTTACTGTGCTTTTACGACAAGGCTATTCAAGAAATTACTAATTGAAGAAGCTTGAAAAATACGTAGGCTAAAAGAGCTGATATTATAATACTTTTCAGTAATTATAAGTATTGATGGAAAGTATTTAGATTCTTTTGGCTGCCAAGATTCGTTATGCCATTCCTGACTGTGGAAGTATAATTCATACCTATTTATTTTATCTTGCATAACTTTTTTGCTGCAAACTGACCTCTGGACTTCAATGAAGAATGGAGATCTACGCCAAATTGTAAATGCATCAGGTTCCATGAATTCTTTACCGTACTTTGGCTCCACTTTAAACAGTTTAGGTTTTTCATAATAGATAAGCTGTTTATATACATCTAATATGCCTAGAAAGTGGGGAATCTTTTGGCTAGTTTTGCGAAGTGTGCTGGATTGAGGGAAGTAAATGTATGGCTGTTGCGAGATATTGGCATCCACATGACCATCTCTTCTTAATCGCTTCATCACCGTATTACAGCATGTAACCGCGTTCTTTAATCCTTGAAAATGCAAATCAATAATGTCATCACGAGACATACATCTAAAACGCTTCAAATTGTTTAGTATGGCTTTGTCTCTATTCCTCATAATCCAACACCCCGAATAATTGATTTTCTTCTTGTGGTAGGTTTTGCAACTTTATATTCTCTTTCGGAACGCGATAAGGTTCAACTATCTTCTTGGCTTTACTTAATTCTAAATAAGGAGATTGTACTTTCTTTAATCCATTTAACTTTAATATCATTTGGCCAGATTGCTCCAAGCGTTCTGAACCAGGAGTACCCATAATATTACTGTTAATTGTACTATCACATTTAAAGCCCATTCTAACCGTCATATTGAGCTTTAACTTACCATCCAGTACTTTTGCATCAGGGCGTTGCATACTTAGCATTAAAAAAACTCCAAGTGCCCTTCCGACTGCCGATATTTTTTCAACTATAGACATACATTCTTTTTCGTCTTGCAACATGACCACTTCGTCGATAGCAAGTAAGATATATGGTTTCTGATTATCAGGATTTAATTTGTTGTATTCGTCAATATGATCTACTTCATACTCTTCCATCAATTTTCTACGTTCGCGTATTTCCTTCCACACTTTCTGCAGCATAATCTTCATTTCTATTTCTTCCATGCAAACCTCTTTTACATGTTTCACCCTTCGCAAGAAATGAAATTCGGAATTCTTCAAATCACCCAGGTACAAATGTAATTTATCAGGAGACATATATTGAATGAGTGTGGACAGTACAACGCGTACCATACTACTTTTTCCGCTCCCTGTCTCTCCTGCAATTAGAAGATGCGGCGTGTTTGAAGCAATCATGTCATACGTAATCATATTTCCAAATTGGTCACGCCCTACAATTACGGGAAGATGATGTTGTATAAGTAATGGTTGCCACTTCTTATAACTGTAATTGTATGCTTGTAGCCCAGCATCCGAATGAAACACATTAAGAACAAACCTTTTAATATCACCTTCAATTGCTACATTACGCCCTAATATTTGTTGAAAGCAAAACCACTTCTTTTCAATGTTTTTCGGATCTAATCCGTTTGAAATGGTAAATATGTATCGAACCTTTTCTTTCGAGGAAAAAATGTCATGTATCTTCGGGTAAATGGGTACTTTTCCACCTCTTGTTTGATGGTCTACATATAAACCTGCCTTTACAAATACCTCTATAAGCCGATTCTTCAAACTTTGTTTATGAAGCCAATCCTTTAAAATCCCCATGTAATTTCCTCCCTAAAACATCTCCACAATTTGAATGAATACATAACCAATGAAACAAACTCCACCTATCCTCATTCCATAATATATTCCATCACTTAAAAGTTTCGCTGCTGCAACATGATCATTTTTCACAAGATGCTTTTCTAACAACGCCCCTCCAATTGTCGTTACTCCTAAAGCTCCTAAAGAGATAAATGTAGTTAACATATAAATCTCCCCTTTATAAACAGAATTTTGAATGTTGATGATACATGGGCTTACAAACTTAGAAATTTGGTAGAGTTACCTTGATAGCTAATTTGGTAGCAACCTTGATACATCTTATTGTGAATAGCTTGTACAATATGCAAATTTTTCTTTGCAATTGCGTATAGTTTTTTGCATTTTGGACAAGGATGATTAAAAAAGATTATGGAGGAGATTAGCGTGTGGGGTAGAGGTATTGGGAGACATAGAACAAAGCTAGCTAAATTTTTAGCTAGCTACGATTACTCAATTCAGGATTTTTCTAAAGCTAGTAAAGTAAACAGAAATACATTAGGCCAACTGTGTAATGACAAGGATTATGTACCATCACCAAATACAATGCAAAAAATAATGAAGATTGTTAGAAAACATGATTCTCGAAAACAAGTAACTGACTTTTGGCATATATAAAGAGAATAAACTCTTTATATATCATTCCTTATGCAAGCTTGATATTAATTTTTATAGGGATACGGTAACGATTCCTTATAGGCATTTCCTTACTGCCCTCTCGTTCTCGCACTAAGCCTTAATTAATTTTTTAGTAGTGGAAGATTGTTTTCTTTTATTAAATCATAAATGAATTTTTCTAATACACTTTCAGCTGCTTCTCGCATTTGATCCGGTGTTGAATCATTAAACACCTTTTCTATCTCCCTAAGTAGTTGTTTTAAAGAATGGTTTTCCTTGCTATTTTCCAGGAATTCTTCACCTAACCCTTGAACAAATGTACTAATAACAATTACCTTTTCCAATTTAGTTAGTTCCACCTCTATTCCTCCTAATCAGATTATCATTCTCATCAAACATGACCTCTCCCCTAATTAAAAAAGAGTTACAAAAAGTCTTGTTGTTATGACAAGATATGCATAGATATTGTCGATTCTCATGATTTAAGTATTATATATATCCTGCGGTCTAGTCTTAACGAAATGCTCAGGAACTTCCCTAAATCGTATAATTTTCATAATAGACCAGTAAAAGTCTCTAAAGGTATTACTTTAAATTCGAATCACACGTTTGTTAGGATCTATAAATCCACACTAGAGGTAAAAAGTGGATTTATAGATCCGTATTTTTGGACAAATTTACCGGATGAATTAGCAGAAACTTTGTGTTATTCTGAATTTGTTGGATATCCCAATACATTCAACAATGCTCAAAATTGCATATTTATTATGCAACCATCCATCCTGATACCTTAGCTAATACTTCTCCCTAATTGTCGTTATTGCTAAGGTATCTTTTTAGATGTCCTGTGTGCAGTGCGTTTTATCACAGTGATAAATCTATTTTCCCCATCATGTTATCAATACTTTTAGTACATATTCTTAATAAAATTAAATTCCATATTTTTACTTTGTGTATATAATTTTTACGTCTTTAAGATTTGTCCTTACCATTTTGAAATCTTATGTTAAAATCTAAACATATTTTTGGACCACTAAACTAATATATAAAGTTTAAGTAACAAACTTTATATATTAAATGGTTGCCATAAAGACAAGGCAAATATCCAAGTAGGATCTCCATTTCCTTGATAGCTTTGAACCGCTTCATAAAATTTCCCTTGATACTCTACTTTATCTCCTTTTGTATATGCCTTTTTGGGATCCCATTTTTCATACGTTACATTTTGACTCTTTGTTGTTACTGTAAGGATGTTGCTTTGAACCGAGATATTTCCAGCCGTATCTACAGCCTTTACAGTATATTTATATTCTTTATTAGCTGTAAGGTTTTGATCAGTAAACTTTGTTTCTTGTACAGTTTGAATTAATTGTCCATCACGTAACACTTGATACTCTTTTACACCCACATTGTCTGTAGAAGGATTCCATTTTAGCTCTACACTGTCTGATGCAACATTGCTTGCATATAATCCTTGTGGTTGTGTTGGAGCTTCTGTGTCCGGTTTCGGATTAACAATTTGATTTACTTTCTTCAGGCCATCCTTTGTAACTTCATATATTACTTTTTTATCAAAGCTTTCGCGTTTAATATTATCCAGATTTGTTAATGTCGCTCTCTCTCCACCTTCTAGGTGTATAAGTTCAATAAAATTGCCTACTTTTACTGGGACTGTTTTTGATTCAGCATTTTGTTGATTATTCCCATAAATCTCTTTGTTATATACCACTTTACCTGATGTATCCTGTACTTTAATACTTGCATACGTACTATCAAAATAATTGTGTGGTGTACCTGCTATTAAACTAACTTGCAATTCTTCTGTTGATTTATTTAAATCAAGTTTTGCAAATTCAAAATCTCCTATACCCTTCATCGACCATGCAAACCGATCCCCTTCTAAAATGTTTGGAGATTCATTTTTGATTTTCACCTTTTTTTCCACAGTTTGATCAAATATATCTGTTAATACAATTTTTGCATAAGTATTTGTTGGTAATGATATAGATTGACTGATTCCATTTTGGTAAGATTTAATATCATTAATTACGTTAATCGGTTGGCCCGTCATATTTTCATTATTATAAATTTCAATTTTCCCCTTAAATTGAGGTGTACTACTATCTTTTAATTGCCAAGTTATATTTAATTTTTCATTTTCATAATACATAGACTTTACATCATAATCTAGTTTTCCTATTTCAGGTTGGCTAGGTTGATTTAACGTAAATGTTTTTCCTGTTCCAATAGTTGATCGAGAGTCTCCCCCAGCCTTAAACCAAAGATATTCTGAAGTAGCTCCCCCATCCCAATTATTATTCAATGGCTCTTGCCCCTCTATTGATTGAGTATTCCAAGATGTCCATTTTTTATCTGAGATATTTCTTCCATATCCATTTTTTACACGTGCCTCTCTTACATCTTGTCCATTACCAAGCCAGTCTTCTTGAAACAGCGTTTGTCCATAGTTAAATGTAACGTTAGGAACTGGAAAGTCCATAATCCCAATAAGCTTCCATTGGTTTTTTGAAACATCTTTTAACCACTGTCCAAATTTTGTGTGTCCATTCTCTTGCCAAGAACGCATTGTCATGCGATACCAATTATAATTCTTCCAATCATATGTCGTCTGAATTTTAAGACCTGTTCCTTCTCCACCAAAATTACTTGCAACTGATGTAGGGGATACATATTCTGCTTTTATTGCCTCCTTAGAAGAAATAGGGTCCCAAACTGCAAAGTGTAAAGTACGCTTTCCATTTTCATCAAAACCGCTTTGTTGTTGGAATCCAGCATACCCACCAGCTTCTCCCCCCTGGTTCCAGTTATGTACAGCCCAATATGTATAAGGTGCTGTTTGAACAGGAGACCAGTCTATACTAATAATATCTGAAGAAACACTATTTTTAGGTGTAACATAAACTCCTGGAGCAGACGCCGCCTCTATGATAGAAATTGATGTTCCAAACATCGAAAACACCGTACTAGCTGCTGTAATTGCTAGGATTTTTTTGACGCCATTTCTTGTTCTTTGATTGAACATAATTTTCCCTCTCCTCTTTCGTTATTAATAACTATTTAAAATAATATCTCTCTATATGCAATTGAACAAATTTTCCATGAATGTAGTACTATTTTAATAAAATGGATATATTTGACGTTATTTTCACTGTTATTCAATAAGCATTTATAGTATTTCGTTATAAATTTAAGTTATATATCGCTGAATTTATCCTATTAACAATAGAAAAATTCATAAAAATAAAAATATTTCAGAACTTTTTAAGCACTTATTAATTAAAAACCCCCCATTTTTCTACAAATGAGGGCGTAATGCGTTGAAAATCTTATAGTTTACTTTCTACATCTTACTTATCTAAAAAATATTGAATTCATTTTTAAGTATTTGATGATATTGTTTCTCTGTTATTTCTTTTTTAATTTTCTTTCCATGCCGGGTTTCTGTAAAACTTCGCTTAGTAAGTGCAATATGCCCGTGTTCAATTAATTTGCAAATAATATTCGCCTTATTTACTGGTGATTCTGGATGCTCTATAACCATGTTTTGTATAGCATTCACTTTCTTTTCATTAATTGCATTTAAATAAAAAGCATAACCGATAGACCAGGTATCACTAAGATCAGAATCAAAAAAATGTGAAGTTTCTCCATTTTCCCCTTTTTTCATTTCTAATACATGCGTTCCTTTCTCCGTATTTTGTTTGCGAACACGATATTCGCCCGTTACAGAAGTCACGCTGTCACCGTGAAAAGGAACAGGATGTAAAGGGAGATAGGATGCAAAACCGGCGTCTATAATATAGTTTTCATATTTGTGTTGTAAAACGATAAGGGCATGGCCATCATCAGGGTTCCACTTTCTTGTTTTTGGATCATATAGAGTTCCAGCTATTCGATACACATTAAATCCACAATCACACAAAAAATAATATAATAAAGAATTAATTTCATAGCATAATCCGCCACGATTCTTTAAAAGCAGCTTTTCTTCAATATTTTCTCTAGAAAATTCTTTCGTATTTCCTTCCATGATGTCTATGTTTTCATAAGGTAATAAGTGCCCCATCTGCAAAAGAATTCTATGTAAATCTTCGAATTTCACATTTTCTCTTGGGGGAATTTTTAATTTTGAGAAAAACTTTTTTTGTAATTCAGTTAACATTATATATCTCCTCCATTTGCAGAAATTATATTTATTTACCTATATATTAAGACTACTAATTATATATGGTGTACAGCATGATTAATACATTTCATAAAAGTGTGTAGCACTAACCCTATTAGCGACAATTAAGGAGCAAGTGCTCAAAAATTCCTTAATATTTATTCAAATGTATGTTTTTGATATCTTTGCTAATTCCCCAAAACTGAGTTGATAAGAATTTTAAATGTAACGTATAAAAGTGTACTTTATGAAAAATCAAAAATAGAGAATCTAAGATGCAGTTATTATTCAGATAAATAACTATATAACCTTTAATCCTTCTACTTATACATATAATACTCTTTATATCGTTCAAACTTAGATTTTTTTGTTTTTGCTGGTATTATGGGTGACCTTAATGTTTTAGAGGGTGCCGCTTGCTTTGGCATTTCTAATACTCCACGTTTCTTGAGCTCTCTATACAAACTACTCACTTTGCACCCTACTATTTTCGCAATGTCTGGATATTCGGTCCCTTGATTAAATAATTGAACTGCTTGTTTGCATCTTTCATCCCATTTTTCTTCTGTCGTTCGATTTTTAACTGATTTTTTTTCTAGCTTGAAATACTCTCTTTCTATATTACACTTCTCCGCATTATACTGTTCTGCGTCCGCTTGAAGATTACAAAACTCCTCCCCCTCTAAGGGTATCATTTGTGCTTTTTTCGTAATTACTTTCATGTTTCATTCACCTCATTTTATTTGATAAATTCTCGCATCCTACTACGTTATCTACAATTCTTGCTAGTTTCTCAGATAATACTTATAATAAGGCCATTAATACTTCTATCCTTATCACTTCTATTACAACTTTTAATTAATTATTTACAAGCCACATTGATTTTGCTGTTTACGTAAACTACTTATTTGACATTCAAATTGATGTACATTTCTTATACATATCCATTCCTTCTTAACACCAGCGCATGCTAGCAAATGTAATCCCACTTCAGTTTTATTTTTCTTTTATCAGCCTTTTCATCAAAAATCAATTCCGTTCCTATTTGACATACTGCTTTTCCAATTTTTTAATCATCAATACAATATTTATGTACACTACTAGTATGATGATCTTGCAAATCTAAAATACAAATTCTCATTTCTCTATTATTCATAATTCCAATCTCTGCGGTATAATAGTTGCCAATATTACACCACTAATGACAGCGCTTTCTAATTCTAATAGATTTGATTCATCCCATTTGAACAAGTCTATCCATTTTTGAATCCAACTCCAAACAAGCCTACAATTCCATTCAAAACAACGGGTATTTTAGTCTGAATTTTAAAATTATTTTTCTGTACAAATGTTGCCGATGTGGTAAAATTATAAATGAAAAAGAGTATGGATTTAAAAGAAGCCAATGAATATAAAAATTGGCTTTTTTCTTGATGGAAAATGAAACAAAAACTTCTTTAAATCTTTATTAGTGATAAGTTTTAAAGAAAATCCATCCTGGCTATAGTTTTACACAATTGTAAACTATAGTAAATTGATATTATTAATATTGAATATTCTTAACATTAATCCCACCTATACACATCCACAAACAAAATATTACTATTAATTTCTACTAATTTTTTGTAAACATACTAAATTATCACCTTTCTATTAGATTTATTTATCATTAAATTTATATATTATTTTTTAATATAATTAATCCCTTTTTACATTTAATATTTACCTTACAAATAAAGGTAATCTATCACGTATAGTGAATCTGAATAAGGGATATGAAGTTTACACATCTTCTGTACCTACTACACCACTCACAAATAATCCTGTTCTTAAAAGTGTTGCTGCTAATAATGTTTTAATCATTTTTCATTACCTCCTTGTTTTGTTTGAGCATGCATTTAGCATAAAACAAGAATCTATAGTTGATATGGACTGTATCTGGAAATTATGTAAAGAAAAATAAGTGGTTTCTCGGTGCGTAGGCAAGAACATATTATTAAAATCTTTTTCAAGTTAAGACCCTAATAGGGATTCTACCACATCGTTATCAACTTAAGAAATTAAATGTACCTCGAATCTCCCTATACGTCGCTCAAAAAGGTAGATGTAGTGTAACTCGGGAGAAACTTCTCCCCTGCGGGACATCCATTGTTGTCACAAGCAATTATGGAATGAAACATAGGACGATAGCTACAAAAACCTTACAATTGTTAAATCGAGTATTCACAGATTAATTCAGGCAACCAAAGTGGAAATCATTAACCAACTACTCTTTGAGCTACAACTTAACGAGGAACAGTTAAACAAACTCAACAAATTGCGAAAACTAGTTAAAAACGAGGAAATCTGTATGAAATCACAAACTGAAGTGGAAACAAATAACGAAAAACTAGCGTTGTTTACTTAGAACTTATGATTATTGGTTGAGAAGAAAACTACAATATAGATAGAGCGCGGTATGCCATGAAAGTGGGACGTACTGTGCGGATCGGTGGAAAAGTTAGAAATAACCTTAAAGACTTACCTATCGACAATCATGCAGTTATGCAAGAGCAAAATTACTGGAAAGGTCAAAAACAGAAGTTTCGAAAAAAAATAAAAAGTTATTTATTACATTAGAACCGCATTTGTATGAAAGACTGGAAGAGTTCGCATTGTATAACGAAGATCTAAATCAAATCGCATCGGAGTTAGTAATAGAGGGCTTAGACTATATCTATAAAGAGGGCATACCTGTAATGTAATCTCATGCTTTTCAGCATTTTGTAAAAATTGAATTATCACCATTTCAACAAAAACTCTTACAACAATTAGCGCTCAAACGAGGATGTTCAACAAGAAAAACGGCATATCCAGTATTAAAATTCATGTTACAGACAAAGTAAAAGAATCCAACGTTTAACGAAGGATTCTTTTACCTGGTGTTCGTTGGCAAATAGCTTCACCAAAGGAATTGAGTCTAGCCACTCAATTCCTTTTTTATGTTATAAAAAAGTGTGTAATTTGTCAAAAAGCATTTGCTATAGAATAACAAATGCTTTTTGTTGAACTTGAATTGATCACTTTCAGAAAGTATTTATATTGTTTGCCTTTTTCTCTTGAAAAATTGTACCCTCAATCACTAATTTTACCATAAAATATAGAAAATGTAGCGTTTTAATATAGAAAAACTTATTAGTTTTATATGGATTTTTTCTTTATAATAATGAAAGGTAGTTCCCGATTATAGATAGGCTCGCATACTTTTCTTGTATGAGAGCCTATCTATATAAAAAAATTGGATATTTATGAGTTTTGCAACACCCTCAGTAGTAATATCGTAAAAAATTATTGTAAAAATATTTTTGAGTAGATTAATTTATGTAGCAACACTTAATGATCAATGGAGGTATTAAATGAGAGATTTTTTTGAGGAGAAATACTTAGATATAGAGCTACAAAGAGAACTGTTAAGTTTAATAAGTGAAATTAGTGAATACAAAGGAAAAATATCCGCTTATCAAGACAGAAACCCTGATATATTCAATAATTTGGAGAAAACCATCCCCCTTCGTTATATAAAAAACTTTAATACTGTTTTTATGGATATAAACATTCCGAATAAGAGGTTAAAAGAACTGATGTTGAACGAAATGTTACCCAAAACAATAGAAGAAGATGCCGTATATTGTTATTATCAATCAATGTCTCTTGTGCAAAAAAAGTTCCATAATTTACCCGTTAACTCAGAGACAATACAAGAATTACATTTTCAATTAATCCATTATATTACTTCTGACTGTGCAATGTGGCGTAAAAAACAATTTATTGTCCCAGGTGTTCCTGAATATGGGATGCATTCCAGTAGCTATCGTCCAGTAGCTCGGGAACTTATCCCCCAATCTGTAAAACAATTATGTGAGCAGTATAATACATTAGTGGAGAATAAGGAGTTTCATTCACTTATATTAATAGCTCAATTTATATTGAATTTTTATTGTATTCTCCCTTTTGACCAGGGAAATCGAAGACTCGCATTCATATTGATACAATTACTATTAATGAAGAGTGAACATACATTTATAAAGTATGTATGTTTAGATAAATATATAAAGAAACATGAATCAAAATACTATGATTCAATCTTTAAATCTTCAGTTAATTGGTACTGTCATGGGCACAATACCAGTTTTTGGATAAAAATATTCTTAACAATTATATTAGAAGCATATCAGGATTTGCATCTAACAGTTCAGGATTCTATATGTAGGGATACTAAAATTGAACGAATTAAAAATTATATAATTAGGCAAAAAAAACCTTTTACTAAAGAAAATATTCGTGACGTTTATCCAGATATTGCCGAAAGTACAATTAGTAAAGCATTAGCTTCCTTCCAGTCTCTTGGTCTTATAAAGCTAGCTTCACGAGGAAGAAATGCTCAATGGACACGGGTTTAATTCCTTTTTTTACGATTATCAAAAATTTATCGGCCAAAGAAAAATGTAATTCATTTATGACCATATAGGTCAAAGAAGGCTTAAATCCTGAGTAATAGATCACTTTTAGAAAAGAAAATGAGAAAAATCACAGATAGGATATTTGAAAGGTACTACAATTCAAGAAAGATAATTTTGTGATAGCCGTTGGCTATTACTTTTGTTTTTTTAGTTATCGAGGTGTATCTGAGGTCCTCAAAGAATCTGAAGATTTCATATTCATCCAAAAACGATTATGCGTTGGGTCCATGAATGTGATAATTTGGTCTATCAAATCTGGAAGAAGAAAAATAGAAAGATTCAATCAATCTAGAAATTAGATGCGATTTATATAAAAGCAAAAGAAAAATGTTGTTATTTATATCGTAAAATTTTTAATAATGGATGTGCGTTGGATATTCAACTTCAAAGAAATAGAGTTCATTAGACAGCCTATGCCTTTATGAAAAGATTGGTGAAGGCTTTTGGAGAGCCAACGGATCTCCAAACAGACAAGGCGCTAGCACTACTTTGCGCATTTAACAAATTAAAAGTACAAGTTTTTTATAAACAACTCATTATACAGTCAAACATTTGAACAATCTCGTCGGAAAAAACGAAGTTTGCAACAACCAAACTTCGTTTTTTTCGACGTATAATGAACTATATTAATTACAAACGATTGTTTGAACTACTCACCACTTAACGTCCTTACGGACTTTTTTGAAGTGGTAGAGCCTACGGTGAGAACACCAGTATCTTGTACGTTGACGCACCACACTCCTTACTTTAGCTTGTTTTTCGCAACTTCGGCAAGCATGGAGCGATAGAACGTTGAAGATTTTACGGTTGTAACGTTTTTCTGCAACCAACCTCATATCTTCAGTTTTCAAAGAGCAAACTGTACAAGTAAATGATAGCAAACATGTTTGCTTATGCCAACCTACATTCATCTCCCACCTAGGTTGGTCCAATTTAACCGTTGATTGTCAAAGTTATCCTGTACTATCCCCTGATCCTGTTCCACCGGTTCTAATTCAATTTAATCTAAGAAGAATTTACCTTGTGAATTTTCCAATTTCAAATCATGTGTACCTTTTGTTAACTTAACAGTAGGTCCTTCTACAATCTTATAAGAACCATATTCTCCTTTAACAGCATCTGCGAAATTTCCAGTAAGAGGAATGGTGGTGTCAGCTATTTTTGCATAGTTACCACCAGGCTTTCTATGTGAAAGACTGATTTTAGAATTATCATTAGCTGCAATCTTATATCTAATTTTATATTCCTGTTCTTTGGAAATTTCGACGCCATATGCTAAATAAGAATTAGTAGTATCAGTTTTCATAGCTTTTTGCTTAGCATGTATAGATTCCACTTGTGGTTGAAAATTGCTCATACCACGGTTATACTTCGCAGCTGGGATTGCTGTTATCAATCATATAATTAATATTACTTCTACTTCATAAAAAAAGATGCCCCATTCTTATAGATCATCTTTTGTGTTCTTTATATTATTTTATATGCAATCAGCTTTGTATATTTTTATTCTCAATTTTCCCAATATAGCATGAGGTATAAGCTTAGATACGTGTAAAAATCGGTCACAGGTTAAATTTTATTCCCCAACATAATTTAAGAGTATTTATTTTTACATTTTGGAAAAATAAGCACATTCAAAAATATTGTAGAATTTATGACAATTAACGTTGGATTTCTTAATTCATATATACCTTTTTATTATAAATATGACATTACCAAAAAAAATATATATATTTCAAATGGTATATATATAACAAAACATAAAAAAACTAGTCACTATTGTCTTATAGTGGCATATTAATCATAATATTGCGTATTTTCTGACGTTTATATATTCTAATAGGGGGTATCTTTTTCCATCGCCCGAAAAAGGAGAATAAGAAAGGATCTAGTCAATATCTATTGCTATTTTCTTTATAAAAATAGTAATTGTAACAGACTTAATCTAGAATCTCTCTTTAAAAAATAAGAAAAGGAGGAGTTCAAGTGAAAAAAACTTTAGTTACAGGATTAATGGTTACAGCAATATTAGCAAGTCCTTCCAACTATGTAAGTGCTTACACGGAGGGGGTGCAGTCTAAATCAGAGTCAACATATGTACAAAATGTCAAAAATGCGAATACATTATCACATTCGATTAGAACGTTAGGTTCACAATCACCTTTAGCGCAAGCATATGGATTAATTATTTTACAGCAACCAACCATTAAAGGGACTGGTATGAGCAGTTTAACGAATCACCAAGAATTTGTAAAAAATCATGTTCGCGAATGGTTAGATGAATATAATCCTAAGTTAGTTGATTTAAATCAAGATATGCAGCGTTTTAGTACAAGATTCAATGGTTATTATGGTACATTATATGATTTAGCGGGAACGGTAAATACAGATACGGAAACAAAAGTGAGTTTTGTAAATGCTTTTAATAGACTACAACAGGACGTACAAACTATCCAAGATAGTATGAACCAAACCTTATTGCAGCTAAATCGTTTTAATGATTTATTGCTTCAAGATAACAAAGGATTTTCTGAAAAAGCAAAAATAGCAATTCAATCCTTAGAGGGGTCAGATGGAACTGTTACACAGCTAAGAGCTGATATTAAAAGACTTCAAGAAGAGATACTGGTAGAACTCGCAAAAATTTTAAATAGACCAAATGAAGTTCGTAACGGCGTTATAAATATTGGGAAGCAAGTCTTTACGATTGCGGGCGGAGCAGCTCAGACTCAAACTATAGATTTTATCTCTATTTCATCTCTTGGTGGTGGAATTTTAGATCTTTTCGACAGCCAAACAGCTGCTTCTGCTAGGATTATTGAGCAGAAACAAAAAGAATTACTACCACTAATTCAGCAGTTAGCAGAAACCCAAATTCAAGTGACTGAAATGACTTTTATTGAGGATCAAATGAATGGGTTTACTGAGATGATTAAGAGGCAAATTATTACTTTTGAATATTTGATGAATGATTGGAAAGCGCTAAATGATACAATGATCCAAATCCAACTCAATCTGAGTGCAGGGGCACACATGGATAGTGTTGGATTGCAAAATCAATTAATTCAGCTCAAAGAATTCAGTGATGAACTGTATTTGCAAACAAAAAAGTTTGAAAATTTCATTTCAAATGTAACAATAAATTAAGTTTAAGCAAAGAGTGAAATATGATTATACTGAAAGTTAAAGGAGAAGACAAAAATGACAAAAAAGCCTTATAAAGTAATGGCTTTATCCGCATTAATAACGGTAATGGCAGCAGGTAGTATTATGCCAACATATGCTTCTGCAGCGGAAAGCACGGCAAAATCAACTCCTATTCACGCTAAAACAGGTACAACGGGAGATTACCCGGATTATTCATTAGGACCAGAGGGTCTTAAAGAGGCAATAACAAATACAGGGTCAAATGCTTTAGTAATGGACCTTTATGCTTTAACAATCATTAAACAAGCAAATGCTGATTTCAATGGGCTCAATTCAATTGATACATCTTTACGAACGAAAATAATTAATGATCAAAACATTGCCAGAATAAATGCAGGGCAATGGTTAGATAAACTTAAACCGCAAATGATTTCAACGAATCAAAATATTATTAATTATAATACTAAATTTCAAAATTACTATGATACGTTAATAACAGCTGTAAACAATAAGGACAAGGAAACATTATCAAATGGACTTACAAGGCTAAATAATGATGTTGTAGCAAATAAGGCGGAAGTGGACGAATTATTAGGAGAACTGCGAGAATTCCGAAAGAAAATGGCAACAGATACGCAAAACTTTAAACAAGATGCAACTCAAATAACGTCTATTTTAGCAAGTCAAGATGCTGGAATTCCGCTGCTGCAAAATCAACTCACAACGTATCATGCTACAATTGCTGAATATAATAAACTGCTTATTGCCTCAGCAGTTGCAACGGCTTTAGGCCCACTTGCTATTATAGGCGGAGCAGTTCTAATTGGTACTGGTTTAGGAGCTAAACTAGGAGTGGTGTTCATTGTAGGTGGTTTAGGAGCAACAGCAGGTGGTATAGCGGGAATTGTTATAGCAAAGCAAGAGATGGATAAGGCTCAGGAAGAGATTAAGAATATAACAGGACAAATAACCCAGGCTCAATTAGAAGTAGCTGGTTTAACCAATCTAAAAGAGCAAACTGAATCCTTAACAGAGACTATCGATATAGCAATTACTGCACTACAAAATCTTTCAACCAAATGGGATGTAGTTGGATCAAAATATAAATCTTTACTTAAAAATATTGCAGTTATGGACCCTAACGATCTATTTTTCATAAAAGAGGATCTCGATGTGGCTAAAGATAGTTGGAAAGAAGTTAGAGATACTGCTGCAAATCTTTATGAAACTGATATTAAATTAGTAGATACAAAATAATCAATTGATTTTATGTGATAAGGGTTCCCTGTTCAAACTTGAGCAGGGAACTTCCTCAATGCTCACTAAAAGATACGAATTCTTAAAAAGCGTAGGTGGGATAATATGAATAAGAAATTGTACAAGAAAATCCTATTATCAATGATGATTGCTGGAATGGTAACAAGTAATATAGTCCCACTTCATACTTTTGCGGCAGAACAAAAAATCCATACAACTATATCGCAAGAAACCATTCATAATTATTCACTTGGTCCTGAGGGCTTTCAAGATGTACTAGCACCAGCAATGTCTAATGTACTTGTTATGGATTCATATGCCAAAACAATACGCAATCAACAAGAGACAGACCTTAGTGGTATAAGTTCTCTTAATAGTTATTTACGAGCAAACATGTTGAAGCACCAGGACGATGCAAAAAAAAACGCGACCTATTGGTTAGATAATCTTAAACCACGTATTATGAATACGAATCAAAACATTGTAAATTATAATGATACATTTCAAACACACTATAGTATTTTACTAGATGCAATAGATCAAAAAGATACTGAAAAATTGAAAACTGAACTCGAAAAATTGTATCAAAGTATATTGACTAATAAAAGTGAAGTTAACGAGCTATTGGAACAGCTGAAAACATTCCGAAATAAAATGTCAGCAGATACGCAAAACTTTAAACAAGATACAAATCAATTAACGACTATTTTAGCTAGTACAACTGCAGGTATTCCATATTTAGAACAGCGAATTAATGGGTATAATGAGTCTATCAAAAAAAGCAATGATCAAATTATTGCAGGTTCAGTACTTTGCGCAACGTTAATAACGTGTATCATTGGTGGACCGCTGATCGCAACAGCAAAAAGTAATATTGCATCTGCTGAGCGAGAAATAGAAATTTTAAAAGCACAAATTTCTGGGGCACAAGCAGAAATAGCTATTATAACTGATGCAAAAAATAAGACTACGAATATGGCGGAAACAATTGACACAGCTATTACTTCTATACAGAAAATGTCTAATAGTTGGGATACTGTAGCAGCAAAATATAATAATTTAGTAAAAAATATCACATTTATTACCCCAGAAGAATTTGCTTTTATAAAAGCAGATCTTAATACAGCAAAAGATAGCTGGCAAGATCTTAAGAATTATGCTGATAAATTATATGAATCGGTGAAAATTGCGGAGAAAGAAGAGCAGGATCTTATGGATCGACTTCGTCCGTCAAGTGTTCAATATTTCTACAAACCGATACACAATGCCTATACATTTGAAATAAAAACGGGTGCAAACGCACCAAATGCGTCCTATAAAGTTATGAATTTAACAAAACGGACTACTCATAATATGTGGAGCGGAGGACCAAATGCAAGCATGTGGATTGACCAGCTTCCATTAAACTTAAAAGACCAATATGCGGTAATAGCAACGGTCAATGGAATGGATTATGTCATATATAAAGAAGTAGGAGAAAACATTCCTGGAGCTAATTTGAATGGTACCTATCAACTATTTTCTGCGTTAAATAATAGTAGCGTTATAGATATGGATCGATCAACGAATAATGTTACCTTATGGAGCAATAACGGCGGTAATCATCAAAAATGGAAGTTAGTATATGATTCAAATAAAAAGGCCTATCAACTTAAAAGTGGAACAAATCAAAATTTAATATTAGCTTGGAATGACTATCAAGGTTCTAACAATGTTTTTGCTACACCTAATCAATACTATGAAGAGCATTATTGGATAGTTGAAGATGCAGGAAATGGATATTTTTATTTAAAAAATAAGAAAAACTCCAGGTATTTAGATGTAACTGGTTCTGGTACTAAAGATGGAACAAATGTTATAGTATATCCATTTACAGCTAGTAATAATCAAAAATTTAAATTACAGAGACTAAATTAAATTATAAGATTCCGGTAGAAAAAATTTCATCTTGAATTTCAATTGTTGTAAAATAGGGCATCTCTCCTGCTTCGGAAAGATGCCTCTTTTCTATTCTAACGAATGTTGGGGTACAGCCGCATGCCCATCAACTTAAGAATTTTTAAAAAAGGCGTTATTCTTTCTTAATAATATAAAGGAGAAAGGGTACCGTTTTTTAGGTTCTGTTGCAAAAATAGTGGAATATGAAAGAAGGGTAATAGATTCCTAGCGGTATTGAACGTTATGTTGTTAAACCAAAGAGTTCATTGATAAGATATATCTGCCTTTGGACAGACTTCTCCCCCTGGAGAGTTTGTCCTTTTTTGACCATATTTGTGAAATTACCAATGTTTCAAGAGCTGCTTTATATAGAATACTACAAGACAAAACATAATAAAAAATACCCGCCCAAATTGAAAAATTTTCAGATGTGGCGGGTTATTCCTTGAATCGTTTCTATACCCAGTTTAACATTTTGTATGTTTTGTAAAACTATTTTTCTTTCGGAAGTACAATTCTTTTATACAATTGAATTGTAATCAAGTAGTAAATTAAGTAAATCACTACGAAAATGACAAGTGGCAACCAAATTCGGAAATACGGATCAATCAAAAGCGGACCGAACATGTTCATACCAACTAATATATGAGCAATACCCACAATTGCCGGTACTAAGAATATGAAGAACAACTCTTTATAAATCGATTGTGTTAATAACCCCTGGCGGACACCGATTTTACGAAGCATTTGATAACGTGTGCTGTCTTTCGATGCGCCAGATAGAATTTTAAACATAAGGCAACTTGCCATCATTGCTAAGAACGCAATTCCAACGAAGAAGCCCATAAACATGAATCCACTGGCCATACCATGACTAAAGTTATACATTTGATACGTACTATCTAATTCTTCCGCTTTCACATTTTTATATTTCGCTACCTGTAATTCATCAAGTTTTTTCCATTCTTTTAAGTGTGCTCCAAAATCATCTGTTTTCCCAATAAACACAGTATTTTCTTTATTCTTCATACTATCGTATATGTTTGGGTCTATAATTTTTATTTCATGATCAGGATACATATAAGTTGGCTGGATTGTGAAGAAAGCTTCTTTCCATTTTTTTGTTTTCGTATCATCGTTATACAGTTTATACAGTTGTTTTGGCAATGAAAATGCATCCTTAGGAAATTCCTCTGAAACTTTCATCTTCTTCCCATTTTCACTATCTTGTGCTAAAGGACGATTTTTCTCTATATCTTCTTTTATATAATACACATACTCATCATCTACTTTGTAGCGATATTCAAACTTCTCTTTAAATAAGATGCCACTTAAAATTTTCTTTTCTTCCGCTGTTGGATTATGAACGACTGAATCGTAAACTTTTTCTTTATCAGTCGTCTTTAGAACGTTATTTTTAAATGCCATACCACACGCAATTCCACCAGCGCCAAGAGCCACTAGGATTGCTACCGTTGCAAGTACCCGTGTTAGGCTATTAATTCGGAAATTCAATTGTGCAAAAGTAAAAGCATTCAGCCCTTTTTCACGACGTTTTTTATTACTCTTTATCTTGTTAAGCATAACTGGGAGAAGTGATCCAAATAACATGTAAGTACCAACTGTCGCTGTGATTAATCCAATACCCATGAATTTAGGTACGGCTATTAACTCTTTTTCCTGTAAATGCGCTATATGAATCAGTGATGCATACCCAATACCTAGCAAAATCAGACCAAGGAATGCAACTACACCTGTCATTTTTCCTTTTACAGCGATACGCTCTGTTTTTGCATCGGCATGTACAAGTTGTAATACAGAAATACGAGATATTTTCATACTATTCATGATTGCTGATACTATAAATAGTGCAAAGAAAAAGAGGCAAGTAACAGCCATAGATGGAATATAAAATGCTTTATAATTTTCACCAGAGAATTCCAACTGCTTCATTAATAACTGACCAATACCTTCTGCAAGCCCTATACCAACTGCGATTCCAATTGTAAGAGATGCAGTGCCTAATACGATTGTTTCGATAAACATAAGTGAGGTAACTTTATACCTTTTTGCCCCTAATATCATGTACATGCCAAATTCTTTTTGGCGAAGAGATAATAAGAAAGAATTTGCATATAAAACATAGAAAAACGTTACAATCGCTAATAAAACGGAACCGATTTGGAATGCAATTGCAACCGTATCAGCATGTGGATTGGATTCAAGGAACGCTTTATTTAGTGATAACGTTTGAAACATGTAAAAAGTTGAAATAGATACAATCAAACCAACAAGTAAAACAATGTAATCTTGCAACTTACTTTTTAGGCCTGACATAGAAAGCTTAAATAACATGATTGAACTTCCTTCCTTACGCTTTTTGTGTGCCTAAGTTTGCAAGCACGTCTAAAATTTCTTTATAGAATTCTTCACGGGTACCACCGCGATGAATTTCTTTATACAACTCACCATCTTGAATGAATAAAATACGCTGACAGTAACTTGCGCTGTAAGGATCATGCGTAACCATCATAATGGATACACCTTGTTCTTTATTTAAGCTTGTCATGGCATTAAGTAAACTCGTTGCATTTTTAGAATCTAGAGCTCCAGTCGGCTCGTCTCCCAAAATAATTGCTGGTTCATGAACTAACGCACGTGCTGCTGCGGACCGTTGCTTTTGTCCCCCAGATACCTCAGAAGGATACTTTTGAAGTATAGCTGTAATGCCTAACATATCAGCTACTTTTTCTACTTTCTTTCCAATATTACGAGATGCAACACCTTGAAGGGAAAGAGGTAGCGCGATATTTTCATATATAGATAAATTCTCTAATAAGTTAAAGTCTTGGAAAATGAATCCTAATTTTTGCGAGCGGAAATCAGAAAGCTCACCTTGCTTCATTTTCGTAATATCCGTTCCTGCAATTTCAACAACGCCGCCCGTTGCTGTGTCTAACGTTGAAATTACATTTAATAATGTTGTTTTACCAGAACCAGAAGGGCCCATAATACCAACAAATTCTCCCTCTTGAATTGTGAATGATACACCTTTTAACGCGTGTGATTGATTCTCACCTTTTTTACCATACAATTTTTGAATGTTTTTTACATCTACAACTGGTTTTAACATATATATCCTCCTACGTTTGTTTTTGATTTCAATAAACTAAGGGTTATTCATATTTGCTCCTAACAAAATAATCGTGTTGCAACTAACTTTTTCATGAGGTTGTCACGATCTATCCACTTGAAATCTGTAAAGAAAATTTTCCTTTTAATTTCTCCTCACTCCTCATCACTTTGAATACATACATGATACACTATGAAAATTAGGAAATACCCTGTAAAATCCTTAAGAATTCTTAAGTTTTATAAAAAAGCTTATGGAACCTGTAGTTCCATAAGCTCTCTATCTAATTGGATGTTCAACAATAAAGGACATCCAACCATCTTTATATTCTGCATATATATTACCATAATGAAGTTCAACGATCCTTTTGGAAATAGCAAGTCCCAGTCCATTTCCCTGGTCACCTTTTCTTGCCTTGTCCCCCCTAAAAAACCTTTCAAACAATTTATTGGGATCGCTAACAGGAGGTTTCTCAACTTTATTTGAAACTTTCAAAATCGCTTTGTTACCCATTAATTCAAGACATATGGATAATTCGGATGGTTTTATGCTGTACTTTATCGCATTCATAAAGAGATTTTCATATACACGTACCATTTTTTCTACATCTATGAAGATAGGTATTGTTTCTTCCGTGATAGATTTTTGAACGATTAAATTATCCTTTTCAAATATAGGAATGTATTCTCCAATTATTTGCTCCAACAAACCTGATAAATCAACTTCATTAAGATTTACCTTAGCATCTATGCCTGATAAACGAGTATATTCAAACAGCTCATCAATTAAATATTTCAATCTCTGTGACTTTGAATAAGTAGTTTCAAGGTATTCCTGTAATTGTGTGTTACTGTTGTATTGCCCTCTTTTTAATAAATCTATATAGCCGATAATAGATGTTAAAGGTGTGCGTAAATCGTGAGATACATTGGTGATAAGTTCATTTTTTGTACGTTCTAATCGTCTTTCTTGTTCAAATGTATTCTCCAATTCCTTGGACATATAGTTGATATTTTGAGCAAGTTGGGTCAATTCGTCCTTCCCCTTAATCCTAATTGTCAAACCGAGTTTTCCATTGGCAATATCATTCACATTTTCTGAAATGAGCTTCAAATATGCTATTTTCTTTCGAACCAATAGCAAAAAGATTAGTATAAAGTTTAAAATCGCGAACGTAAATAAGAACAACAATGCGAGTCTCACTTCAAATATGCCGTAATCTTTGTGTTTTACAAAGAATGGATCTATGATGTATTGCACAATGAGGATTGTTAAACCGAATGAAATAAAAAAACTAACTGCAACAGCACCAAGAAGTTTTATAATGATCCCATTTCTAAAACCAACATTCTTCATATTTTATACCCAATTCCCCAAACAGTTTTAATGTAAATGGGGTGTTTAGAATCTTCTTCAATTTTGTCTCTTATTTTTGTAATATGCACCATGACAGTATTATCTGATTTATAAAAAACCTCTTTCCAAACTGCTTCATATATTTTTGCAATACTCATGACAACCCCTTTGTTACGGACAAGTAGTTCGAGAATATCAAACTCTTTTGGTGTTAGTCTTGTTTCTTTTCTCCTTATCCATACTTGACGAGTATCTGTATTCATGGTCAAGTCACCAATTTCTAGTATGCTTTTATTATGTTCGATTGACGTATTGTATTTTTTAAACCTTCTTAATTGGGATTTTACCCTAGCGATTAATTCCAATGGGTTAAATGGCTTTGATAAATAATCATCAGCACCTGAGGCCAGTCCCTGAATTTTGTCTATATCCTCAGATTTAGCAGATAGCATAATGATAGGCATATTGCGTTCTTCCCTAATCTTCATACAAGCTTCAATACCATCCATATTTGGCATCATAATATCTAAAATAATCAAATCAAATTCCTTTTCTTCTAACAATTGTAAAGCTTCCAAAGCATCTTCTGCCTTTTGCGTTTTTAGACCCTCGTTTTCCAGGTATACTGAGATAAGATTTCTAATCTCTTTATCATCATCAACAATAAGAATGTTTGACTCCATATGATTCCTCCATATTTTTTCTCGTATTAAACAGCTAAAGATATATGCAGGTGAGATATTTGTATCTTCTTTTTTTCTAAAGACAAGAAATAACATAATGCATATACGTAATAGCGTTCTCCCTAATATATTGTTCAATACTTACTACTAATTCATATACAATAAATAAGCTCCCTTTTTCTTTTAATTAATTTTTCTGTGAATACATCTGTACTCAGTCCATATTTGACAATGTAATTTACTTTCTTCAAATCAATTCCTTGAATTATTTTGTCTCCAAGAAACCTTGAACTTGGAATGGCTGTACCAATTGCTTTTTAGTGCATTATATACAGAAATAAGAAAGCGAATTGTTTTCATACCTAATCATCCCACAAGTTTGAACTCATAATTATACTCTAGAATCCAAACCTTAAAAAAAAGGGGCAAAAGTTCTTAAGAATTCTTAAGCTTTCTACAGCATTTTGTCATAAGAATATATGAAGACTCTTGAAATGTTAGCTGTATCCCCAATAACACTTACTATTCGTCAATCCAAAGAACAAAAAGAACTTGTAAGAATCCCTACAAGTCCTTTTTCAGATAATGTATAAAAGATGAATTAAGCTATCTCATTACTCGTAACGGGGAAACCATCTATATGGATTGATTTCCTTATATAACAAATTTCACCAAAGGCACTTTTGATGTTTGAAAATCTAGTTAATTGATAAATAGGAATAAATAAACATTTTAAACCCCTAAAAATCCTAATCTAATATTTCGTGAAAAATATTTTAAATCAATATAAATTTAATAATAAATTAGTAAAAATGTATACATAGGTAAATAGAGAAGAATGTAGCGTTCTTACAAAAATCTGTATATTTATATTTAAATTTATAAATTCTAATACTCTTTCCAATATTAAAAATAATTATTTGTAATCCACTCCACATTTTGTTGATACTAATATAGTTACAAATATGCTAAAATTCATTTGAAACATTGTTTTTTGGAATACAATTGCTATCATAATCGCGATTTATTTTTTACAAACTGATTGGGTCCCAACCCAAATTGCGGTGTTATTCCGCAGTCCTTAATAAATTGTTAAGGACCTTTTTTATTTGTCCTTTAGCTGCGAAAATATAAAATTTTCATAATGGGGGTACTTCATAATTTTAGATTGATAGTAATCTAGCGGGAGTCCTTATTTAACATAAATATGACAATAACATAGTTAGTTTTTATAAAAAGAAATAATTAAAATATAAGATGATATAATAAAAATGAAATGAACACCCCTACTTATTTTTAAGGCAAGTAAGTAGATTATATTTCATTAGTTTAAAGCTATGTACAAAAAAATAACCCCTAGGGGTTATTTTTTTGTACATAGCTTTATTTTTCAAATTCTTTAAAAGTATCTTTTAAATCCTTATCTGTTATTTTTATATCTGCTTTCTTGAATAAATCTTTAAAGAATTGTTGTTGCCATTGTTGATCTTGTGAACGCTTCTGTTCTAGTTCCTTACGAATATTATCTTTTTCTTGATTAAAAGGTTTTAACTCTTTTTTCTCTGTTAATTTAATAATATGGTAACCATGAGAAGATTTTATTGGATCACTTACCTGTCCAGCTTCTAATTTATAAGCAGCTTCTTCAAATTTAGAATCCATTTCACCTGGACCAAACTCAGGTAACTCTCCACCTTTTTCTTTTGAACCAGGATCTTCTGAATATTGTTTTGCTAATGCTGCAAAATCTTCTCCATTATTTAATTTTTCTTTTATTTCTTTCGCTGTTTTTTCATCTTTTACTAGAATATGACTGGCCTTTAATTTTGGTTTATAGTAATCTTTCATTTCCTTTTCCGTTACTGAAGCTTTAACAGCTTTTTCAAAGGCTATTTGCGTTTTTATCTTTGTTTTAAGATCATCTTCATCTTTAGCACCAGCTTGTGTTAAATAGGCTTTAAAATTATCGCCCATTTGTTTTTTTAATTCTTCAACTTTTTTCTTTGCTTCATCATCTGAAACTTTATATTTATCTAATAAAATCTTGTCTAACATTACTTGTTGTAAAACAGGTTTTCCTGCTGTTTCTTTTAACTTTTTATTAAATTCTTCTTGTGTCAAATTTCCTGATTTCGATGTAACAAGATTATCAGAATTACCACATGCAGATAATAATAAAATACCGCTCATTGCAGCACCTATAAAAATATGTCGTTTATTCAATGTATTATACCTCATTCTATAAATTGATTTATAGTCTAGTATATTTCATTTCCTTAATAAAACAAAATTTTTATAAGAAAATTTTTTTGTTTATTTCCATTAAAAATGTAATATAGATTCACTAAAAACAAAGGTATTCACCCTGTTTTTAAGTATAAGCTAATAGCCGGATTAAGGTCTAACAAAGGGATTATGCCTTTTCCGTAGACTCAAAACGAATTTTGTGATAAATTTCTCAATATAGATATAATTGTTAATTATGGTTTTGATATTCAAAATTAACAAAAGGATAACTATAATAACAATATGATAGTTATCCTTTTGTTTACTCCTTGTGCTAAAGATAAGATTGTGTTCCCGATCTTATCTTTTTTCTTTGTATATTTTTGATACAAAAAAAGAATTACTTATTTTATAGTTTACATAGGGGTACCGCCACACATCCATCAACTTAAGGATTTAGACTATTTTTGAAGCTAAAAGCACGTTACTATTCTCTTATGTTAATGAGAAAGAGTGACGTGCTTTTTATGAATATGCATCAAAAACAAGAGTTATCTTTATTTGCCGAAGAGTTATATCGATATATGTCTCCCGCTACACTTAATCAATTAGCTACAGAAGCAGGCGGAATGAAACGAAAACGTAAGTGCCACGGGCACCACCTCTTATCTTTGTGTGTATGGTTAAATCAACAAATCGCTACTACCTCTCTTACTCAACTTTGTAGTCAATTAGAAACTTCAACAGGAATTTTATTAAGTCCTGAGGGACTTAATCGACGATTTAACTCGGCTTCTGTAGCCTTTTTCCGAACTGTATTTACTACACTTTTACAAGCTAAAATTGGAGGAGAATCTAAGATTTCTCATTCTCTTTCTTCTTATTTTGAGCGGATTCTCGTCCTTGATTCTACAACCTTCCAAGTTCCAGATCGATTCGCAACTACTTATCCTGGTGCCGGAGGATGTAGTCATACAGCTGGTGTGAAAATTCAACTAGAGTATGACTTGTTGAGTGGAAAATTTTCTGATGTGGAAATTGAACCAGGAAAACGAAGTGATCAGGCATATAGTGCAACTCGAACAGGCATGGCACAAAAGAATGAACTATATATTCGTGACTTAGGATATTTTCGTCTACAAGACTTTAAGTCTATTCAAGATAAGCAGGGATATTATTTATCACGTCTTAAGTTACCAACTAAAATATATAGAAAGAAATTTGAAACAGTAGTATTTAAAACAAAACCCGCTCAATTGAAACCGGTATATATACAAATTCATTTGGAAGACATCATGAAACAATTACAACCTGGCCAAGTATATGAATTACATGATGTATATGTAGGGAGTAAAGACAAACTGCCTACTCGCATTGTGGTTTATAGATGTACCGAGGAACAAAAACAGAAACGCCTACACGATCGAGCGATTCGCGAAAAGAAAAAAGGGATTACATATACAGAGCGTACGAAACTTTTACAAGGAATTACGGTATATATGACAAATATTCCTACGGAATGGGTACCAAAAGAGAAAATCTATGATTTATATTCACTACGCTGGCAAATTGAGCTGTTATTTAAAGTATGGAAATCTTGGTTTCAAATTCATCGTTGTAAATCTATTAAACAAGAGCGGTTAGAATGTCATCTTTATGGTCAACTCATTAGTATTCTATTATGTTCTTCTACTATGTTTAAAATGAGAGAACTTCTGTTACGTAAGAAACAGAAAGAATTAAGTGAATATAAAGCGATGTACATGATTAAAGATTATTTCTTACTTTTTCATCAAGCATTACACAAAAACACCCAAGAATTATCAAAGGTTCTCCTTCGTCTGTTTAACCTCCTACAGCACAACGGACGAAAATCTCATCGATATGAGAAAAAGACAGTCTTTGATATTTTGGGTGTTGTGTATGAGTATACCACTTCTACTCAACAGATAGCATAGTGAAAAAATTGAAACCCGTCAGGGGTTATTTGATATGCCCACTTTTATAATATCTATAAAATATAATAAAAAACTATATGGAAGGGCCGCATTTTGTATAAAAATATACCTTAAGTTGATGTATGTGGGGTACCGCCACATACAACTTTTCGGAAAATCTAATAACAAAAGTGAAACCTAAGGCTGCACCAGAATAGGAATGTATAGAAAAATGCATAGATTCATAGAACAAAAAAAGCAACCATACCCTTGCAAGGGTATGGTTGCTTTTTTTTCGCTACCGATAATTATGTAGATAAGCTGTCCATATGGACAGCTTATCTCAATTTTTTTGCTTAGCGTGTATTTCGAAATTCTGGAAGTTCCCCTAATAAAAAAAACAGAGTAGCAAATGCTACTCTGTTTTTTTCCCCAATATGAGATACAAACTAGTGGTGAGCGTCTTTATATAAATTATCTAGGGTGAATAATGATTTCTGACGAACGTAATTCTCCGGCAAGTTCGGTATGTGCTGCATTTTTGAAAAGTTGAACATGTACAAATGTATATTCCTTATTATCCTTCCATGCGTGACCTATATTTAGTGATTTTAGTGGTGTACTAGAAGAAAAATATCCACTGGTCATATCATGAGAAGCAGAATTTAAACCAGCATACGGAAGATCCATATCATAATATAATTTACTACATGTTCCACGCGTTTCAATTTTAGCGTTCACCGTTTTATGAGTTTTTGCATACTCGGTGTGATCGGTAGAAACTCTGGCCTGACAATTAGTTCCTCCCGCTGTTACTTTATACCAACCTCCTTCTGCTGCTTCAGTTTTACTAGATGTAATAAAAAACCCACTACACATTAAACCTAATACCAATACTAATTTTGTTAAATGTTTCAAAGTCTCACTCCCCTTTATGTATTTATTTAAATATTATCATATCCACCTCTTTATATGGGTAATATTGGTATATTTATCAAGTTTATTCTGAATATTCCTTATTTTATATAATCAAAAAACTAAATCGAGATGTCATCACATCATCATGTGATACTGCTAATATTACTCAATGACCGACATTACTTAACATAGTGAAATAATATTCAGATGGGGACCCAATACATATTATTAAAATTAAAGTGGTTCAAGTCGGAGGAAGGCACCTTAGGGTGTCTTTTTTATTGCGGACAAAATATTAAAAATGCATTATACAAATAATAAGATTAAAAAGAAGGTAAGTGAATATCATCATTAATTTTGAACCGTTTAACCCAACTATAAATGACATCGCAATCAAAGTCGCTATGGTACTGTTTATACCATACACCAAGTGTACAAGTAAAAGAAGACATCTTAATCGATGTCTTCTTTTGTTATTATCACATTTGTATCTGTTGTTGATACGAAATAATTAAAAAAAATTATTTTACAAGTCGTCCTTCATAAATAGCCCTTCCATTACTATTAAGACCTTTAAAATACCAATACATTGTTCCTCCACAAACTTGCTCATCATATGAATTAGGATAAATTCCATTATCACGATATTCAGTTTTTCCATACTTATTATCCCCGAGATAAGTAATATGATCAAAAGCCCAACATTCATTAGCAAGTGTTGCACTTGCTGTATTCTCTGTACTTGCTGACGCAGCCCCAATTCCTCCAGTCAATGCAATGCCAGCTGCTAATGCTCCAACTACTAATTTCTTGAACATAAAAATTCCCCCTCAAATATTTTTTATAACTTGCATCTTAAATGTACCACTTTTGTAACTTTTGTTAATATTTTGAATTTGTAGAAATATTTATTTATATATTGTTAATATACTTTATCAAATGGAAAATAGAGGGATTTATGATGATATGTAATAATGCATGTTCATTCAGCAAAAAATCGTGATAAAATCTAAGCACCTGTTCTATTTTTTTCAATTAAAATGGAAACCTTACTTCTTATTTACCCAAATGGGAGGCGCTTTATGGCGTCTTTTTTTATTTTCAAAAGGCCATGCTCATTTAATCCATAAAAACATAAAGTAATTTGAATCCATTAAAATACATGAGTGACTCCTTATTTTTCTCCTACTATTTAAAGGAGGAATTATTATGGGCTTTGGTGGTAGCTGCGGTGGCGGCTGTGGCTTTGCAGAAGGATTTGCTTTATTAGTTGTATTATTTATTTTATTAATTATTGTTGGAGCTTCTTGCTTCTGCTAAAAAACTATCGAAAAAGGCACTCTTATATGGGGGTCTTTTCTTTATAAAATTTACATTAAATTAATTAAACTTTATAAAGAGATGTAGTAAAATATAAATTGGGTGGAACCCAGATATATTTGTGCTGTAAGAAAAGTCTTATGTAGATTGAGTAGAGGAAGGCACCTTAGGGTGTCTTTTCTTTTGTCCATTATATCCATTACGTACGCATTGATTTTTTATGTGCATTTGATATAATTACTGTATTAGTATTACAGTAATACAGTATGTATATAATAAAAGAAGAGATGCGCTAACATCTCTTCAAGTAACTGCTACCGCAAGGTGAGTGGTTGCGACTAAATACTACTTTTTAGATTTAGAAGACTTCCCACGCTTGCGAGGCTGACGGGTGGTCTTCTTCTTTTTATTTTTAGAAGTAATTTTCTTAACCACGAAAACTACAAGTTCTCGTACAATCGTCTTAATTACCTCTAATACTATTTGAAGAAATAGATCCATTGGCTACACCTCCTTTCCTCATTAAATGAGAAAAGGACAGTCGTAACCGCCCACCCTACAATATACAGTTGTTCTTATTCTATCATACTAGTACAATCTCACCAATATAAAAGAACCACCATTACTGGCAGTCCTTTTTGGGTAGTTTTAGAGAACTTAATTTTACTATATTTATATTATAATTAACAAATGAAAATTTCTAGGAGGGGAATTTTTACATAACATGTGATTTTTTATACCATGCTTTGTTGATACATTTAACCTTCTTATGTGTTGATTGTTTAAAATTATCCCTTGGTGTAGCCATATCGTTAGAACATCCTGCGATATTTAAACAAAATGTAGCCAATAAAAACAATAATATTAATTTATTCAAATAATCACTTCTAATTCTTTTTTATTTTCGAACCTTTCATCTAATTCTACATTAGATGAAAGGTTCGAAAATATTCTTATAATCATAAGTTGTTAAATTAGTTTACAACGAGATAGAACTACCAAAACAAGCCCACCTATTTCCGTAGGTGGGCTATATCTTTATTACACAATACCAAAGTATACTCTCATTTTTTCATATACTTTATGCAATTATACATATTCATAAAAAATACACCAAATAAATATTACATGTAGTAAAATATAAATTGTGGATACATTCTATAAAGCAGATTCTTTTAAAAGACGTAACATATTGATCTCAAATCTCTTGATATTTTGTGAACTAACAATCTGGTGTATATAGACGATTCTGTTTTATAGGATGTGTTTACACGTATAACAAAGGGGTAATACGGATAGATTTATACTAAATGAACGTGGTTAAAGTCGGAGGAAGGCACCTTAGGGTGTCTTTTTTTGTGTATAAAAACTTCACCACCTTATAAACACGGTAAGACCTTTACACAAAACAATAATTGAAATTATATTAATCTTACTTTACATTAAGTTTAAAGAATACTCTTATACTAATACAGTGCTAACTAGTAGGTGAGAAAATGGAATTTTACGATTTAGGTATTACCATTAAAGAGCTTAGAATTAAAAAAAATATATCACAATCCGAATTATGTCATGGAATATGTTCGCAAAGTCAAATTAGCAAAATAGAAAAAGGTGTGATTTATCCATCTAGTATATTGTTATATCAATTATCAGAAAGACTTGGTATTGATCCAAATAATATATTTGCACTAACTCAAAACAAAAAAATAAAATATGTAGAAAATGTAAAATGTGTAATGAAAGATTGCTTAAAGCAAAAACAATATAAAGAACTTTATGAAATAGTGAAAAAAGAGAAAGATGAAAAAAATTTCCAAACAAAAGAAGATAAACAATTTCTACTATGGCATGAAGCAATTGCTATATTTGTGGTAGATCAATCAATAAAAGCGGCTTTAGATTTTTTAAATAACGCATTAAAACTAACTGTAACTAATGTTGATTGTTTATCAGAAAGAGAAATAGATATTATGCAGACAAAGGCTATATTTTATGGGGCAAATAAAGAATATGAGAAAAGTATTAATATATTAAGAAAATGTTTAACTAACTATAATAAGTTAGATTTCCCTAAAGATAAAGAAATTAAATTAAAAATCATTTTCAATTTAGCAAAAAATTTAGGTCATGCAAATCAACACGAAGAGGCAATAAAATACAATGATATGGGCATCAAACTAGCTATAAATCTAAATACTTTATATTTATTAGGTGAATTATAATATGGAAAAGCTTGGAATTTATTAAAACTTAAACAATATAATGAAGAAGATGTTGATAATAATATGAAAAAAGCGTTATTTATATTTGAACTAACAGAAAAAGAAAATCTTATAACAATCGTTAAAAAAGAATATTATGAAAAACAAAATAAAAAAACATAATTGCTAAATAACTACTTATAAACTTAATTTTTTAAATTTTATTATTTAATAGGAATTTTTGAATGAAAGTTTACTTAACGTATTGTTGATTTTGAAATCTGCATCCCTATTAATACTTTCTACTTCTTTTCACTGCCATATTAAAATTAAAGTGGTTCAAGTCGGAAGAAGGCACCTTAGGGTGTCTTTTTTTCTACCTATAACCGTTTAATTGTTATATAATAATATCATTGTATTTTAGGAGGAACATAAATGAACAAAAAACTAATCATTGGAATTATCGCTGTACTAGTAGCTATCATTGCTTCCGTAGCTATTTTTAAAGGTTCCAAATCAGAAGATATGAAACCTAAGTATTCACAAAAAGATATGGATAAACTTATCGAACAACACTTTAATGAACAGCAAGAATTAAAAACACAAATCAAAGAGTTGAAATCTAAAGTAGACTCCTATGAAAAAGAGCAAACTAGGTCACTTCAAAAGACTACACAACCGAGTCAAGAAAAAAATGAACCAGCTGAAAATGCTGATAAGGTTACATACGAAAAGGAAATTAAGCCTACTATTGATGAAATGTTAAAGGAATATGATAAAATTTGGAATCAGGATTGGAAAACTATTTGGGGAGACGGAAGCAAGGACCCTGAATCTCTTGACAAGAACGCTTTAAAAGAAAAAATGGAGTCAGTTGCAAATCGATATGATGCACTTTCCAAGAAAAATACAGAATTTAAAAGCGGCTCAAAGTTAACTGATCCTGTATTAAAAGAAAAGATTGAGAAATTCAGAGTAGAGTTTGGACTAGCAACTAACTATAGAAGTAATGCTGGAAAAGCTGTAACTCAAGGGGTAAAAGGAGTAGCTCCGTTGAAAGGAAGAATGGAAGAAGCTCAAAAATCAATCAAGCTTTCCGATCAAAAACTAAGTAACGCTCTAGCTAGCTTAAATGAAATTGAATCAAAATTGGGTGTTAGCCGCAATTAAAAATCATAACAAAATATAACATAACATGGTAAAATAATACTTGGATTGGCGTCCAATACATATTATTAAAATTAAGATGGTTCAAGTCGGAAGGCAGCTTTGGGTGTCTTTTTTGTACATTAAAAAACTCACCATCCAACAGAAATGGCGAGATCCTTGTATATTATTTAATATCTTGTTTTATCTAATACTTTTCTTCTTAGTTAAAAATTTATTAGCGTCATAAACCAATAACCAAAAATTATTACAGAAACTACAAGTCCCATAGCAGCACCTACCAACATTTTCCCCTCAGGACCATTAATAAGCTCTTTTAAAACTTCTTTTGCAATTCGCTGACCTTTACCACTTAAAGATATAGAAAGAATAAAGAATACTACCACTAATACAAATGAAGAAATTATTAACTCCATGACTTATGTACCTCCCTAATATATGTGCGCTATTAACTTCCTTATACCTTTTAAACTAAGATATCTGAAATCATAATGTTAATAAATATATCCCCCCGATTAAAAGTGCCGCAGCAAAGACTAATATTATTATTCCATCAGGACTATTAAGAATTTCTTTTATATGTTTTTTTGCTATTTGCTTGGTTTCTCCACTTGAAAAGAGATAAACAATGGAATGGAGAATTAGTAAGAAAAACGCCGTAACTAACTCTATCATGGTTTATGTACCTCCTAATATATATGTACCTTTAATTAACCAGTAATTTTCTTGCACCTTGTATCAGCCTGAGTAACTGGAATGCTTAGTTCAATAAAAACCAAATGATAAAAATTACTCCTATAACTGCTAAAGTTCCAAAAAAACCTACCAACATTTTTCCCTCAGGACCATTAATAAGCTCTTTTAAAACTTCTTTTGCTATTCGCTGACCTTTACCACTTAAAGATATAGAAAGAATAAAGAATACTACCACTAATACAAATGAAGAAATTATTAGCTCCATGACTTATGTACCTCCCTCATATATGTGAACCATTAATTAACCAATAATTGCCTTATACATTATATCAGCTAGGGTACATGGAAGTATAACAAATTATTTTTATAATTTAATTTATTAATCGATATGGCATTAATACAGGATAGTTCAAGTCGGAGGAATGCACCTTAAGGTATCTTTTCTTTATGCATTAAAAATGCCTACATGATGTGTAGGGCCCAAAATTACTTTTTATGAAATTTCAATATTTTAAGAGAAACTCCACCACATTCCACCCTTACCATAGAAATAAGGTCGTAATCCAAGCGCAATTGGCATTGGACGTAAGAAATCATAAGGATGTACAATGTAAAAATTGCTTACTGGGAATAAATCTACCCCTGCTCCATCTCTGAATGATAAGTAAACTAATTTAGAACAATATGTTTTATAATCGTTACTCTTTGCAGAAGTTCCGAAAATATCATATCGATATTTAGACCCATTCTGATAAAAATGATTATACGCATAATCAGCAGCTCTAAATGCAGCTCCCTTATCCTTTTTATACCTTAAATATACAAAAAAACATACAAAAATATTAAACCCACACGAACAAGTGATGGCATATGTTTTTCCATGGTATTACTGTTTTTTTTCGTGAATTCATCTAATATGAACCATGATAGTACACCAAAAATCACATTAAAATACATTGGAATTAACAAAGAAGAAAAAGACAACGTACTTGATAAATTTCACATTTAATATAATTATCTATAACAAACAAAAGGTTGATTCCTGTAATAATTGGAATCAACCTTTCTCTATTAATTAGAAATAAAATCTAACTTCCTTAATACAAATTTCCAAATTGGTTCTTCTCCTGTTATGACAGAAGCTTTTCCTACCATTCCTGTATTTAAGTCACCTTGATTAGATATATCAATTGTCGCTTCTAATTCATACATATAAGACTTAGAATCTTTTTCAAAAATAGGATGAGTAGATACATAGGTAACTACTCCTACTTGTTTATCCATTTTCTTTAATTGTAAAGAATATTGTACCCTATCTCCCTTTTTAATTCCTTTTACTTCTTGAGCTGAAAATAGCATTTTTATTTTTTTCTCGTCGCTCTTTGGAATAATAGAAACTACTTCTTGTCCAGAATCAATTAAATTACCAGACTGCAACATTACTGGGAATTGTACAATACCATCTTTTACCGCTTTAACAACAGTAGTTTCACTTTGACTATTTAATCCATCAAATTCTTGTTTTTTTTCAAAAATACTATGTTCTAAAGATTGAATTCGCTGGTTAATAGAAACAATTGTATTTTCTTCATATTGATTTAATTTATATTTCTTTTCTTCTTGTTTTCCTTCTTTAACTGTTTCAACTTTCTTTCTTTCATTTTCTAATACTATTTTTCTTTGTTCTATTCTCTTTTCTATACTATTTTTTTGAGCTTCAAGCAATAATACTTTATCATTCAATATTTCTTTCTCTTCTTCAGAAACATCAGCCTTTATTTTTTGTTTATTAATAGATTCACTCTCTCTTTTAAGATTTTCTTTCTCCATAATCAAACCTTGCAAAACATCATCTTGTTCATTAGACATTTTACTATTATCTAATGTCCTCATCTCATTTTCCTTTTCATTCTGTAAAGATTTATAACCTTGTTCATAAGCCTTATATTCATCTCTTATTTTTTCATCTACTCCATCAGAAAAAGATAATTTCTTAAGTCGAATACTATTTTTCAACTCTTCTAACATTCCTTTTTGTTTCTCTAAATGTTTAACAATTTGATCAGATTGATTCTGTTTATAAGTCAACTCTGTATTTTTTAATTGAACTAAAACATCTCCTTGTTTCACTTCATCACCAGAAACAACCAAAACATCTTCAACAACTCCCGTAATCTGAGTACGAATTACACTCACCTCAGATTTACCTTGTACAATTGCTGTTCCTTCACTAACGATATCCATTTTCCCGAAATATGCCAAAATCGAAAAAAATAAAAAAACTAAAGAAAAAAACCCTAATAACCAAGTAATAAAACGAGGGGGTCTTCTTTCTAGTAATTCCGTACTATCAGTTAACTGATCAAAAGAATATATCTTATTCATCTTGATTTCCCCACATTGCATAAGATTGTGATTCTATATGTTCTGCATGAACAGTTTGGTTTTTCCATAAACGATAATATTCACCTTTTTCAAATAATAACTTTTCATGAGAACCTTGTTCTATGATTGTTCCTTTTTCCATAACAAAAATCTTATTAGCATGTTGAATTGTACTTAATCTATGGGCAATCATAATCACTGTTATTCCTTTATTTCTTAATTCTCTCAACATGTCTATAATATGTTTCTCGGTTGTAGAATCTAAATTACTTGTTGCCTCATCTAAAATTAAAATATCCGGTTTCTTTAATAATGCTCTTGCAATTGCTAGACGTTGTCTCTGTCCGCCTGATAAATTTGATGCATTTTCTTCTAACAAAGTTTCATAACGTAATGGTAGTTCACTAATAAAATCATGAACAGCTGCATCCTTACATACTTGTATAATATCTTCTAGGGTAACTTGATATTCTAATCCGAATCGTAAATTATCAAAAATTGAACCACTAAAGAAAAACGATTCTTGAGAAACATATGCAATACGATTACGTAAATCCGTCCTATTTATTTCTTTAATATGATAATCATCATAATAAATATCTCCTTGTTGCGGTTCATAATAACCCATTAACAACTTTGAAATAGTAGTTTTACCAGAACCACTTTCTCCTACAAAAGCTATTTGGTTTCCTGAATCAATAGAAAAATTAACAGCATTTAAAACATTTTTACGCGTACCATAACGGAATGTAACATTAGAACATGCAATACTACCAGATAACTGTTTAGGAGATACTTTGTTATATTCTTTTTCACCTTTTTCTGGGTCTAAATCAAAAATTTCATTTAATCTTTCACCCGCAACTAATGCGGATTGCATAGTAGGTTGAATACCTATTAAATTTTCAATTGGATTTAAAAAATACGCTAGAAGTGCATTATATGTTATTAATTCTCCAATAGTCATATTCCCATCCAACACTTGTATAGCACCAACCCAAAGAATCACTGTACCTCCAATTAATTCAAGTCCCATTTTCACGGAACCTTGTAAATTAGATAGCATTCCTCTTTTAAATACATGATTTAATAATTTTACAAAACGACTTTCTGTTTGAAAAAACACTTCTTTTTCAGCATTATAAGATTTTACAGTTGCAATTCCATTTAAAGACTCTACTAAATATGATGTTAATTTTGCATTACTCTCCATTTCTTCACGATTAATATTTTGATATGGTTTATGAAATATAAAAATAATACCGATGTAGAAAGGAACAAGTAAAAGCGTAACACCAAATAAAGTTGGACTATGTATATATAATAAAATTGCTCCTAATGTAACCATCAATGTATCAATCATTAATGTAACTGTTATCGTTGATAATGCATCACGTATTTTACCTGCATCCATAAAACGAGAAATAATTTCGCCTACTTTTCTTGTTTCAAAAAAACTCATAGGTAATCCTACTACATGACGGTAATATCCAAGCATCAATTGAACATCAATTCGCCTACTCAAATATAAAATTAAATGAGTCCTAAAATAAGAAAGCACTACTTTAAAAATATACAATATAATAACTCCAATAGACACAATATACAGTGTCTGAAGTAATTGATTAGCTACAATATCATCTATTAAAAATTTAAAGTAAAATGCCCCTAATAATCCAAATATATTAAAGAAGATAGAAGCCAAAAATATAGGAAATAATAAATGTTTCTGTGGTTTCAATAATGATAAAAATCTAGTAAACGTTCCTTGTGATACTTTACCTTTTTCGAATTTTTGCCCAGGAATAAGTAAAACCAAAATTCCTGTCCAAATTTTACAAAAATCTTCTAATGAATAAGTTACAAGACCTTTAGCTGGATCAGCAACATATACTTTCTTTTTCTTCACTTTATAAATAACCACATAATGTAATAAACCACCTGGCATATTAACATGTGCAATAGCTGGTAAAGGAACCTCATATAATGACTTTAATTCCGTTACTCTAACTCCTTTTGTATCAAATCCCAATCTTTCAGCTGATTCTAAAAGACCTTGTACATTTGTACCTTGCAAATCTGTACCGGCTATTTCTCTAATTTTAGAAATAGATATAGAAAGTCCATAATGTCTAGAAATCATAGCAAGACATGCTGGACCACAATCTTTTAAATCATGCTGTTGTATCCAATTAAATTTTTTAAACACACTTTTCCAACCTTCTTTCTAAAACATTAAAAAATAACATTTAATAGTAATATCAATTAATATTTTCTTTATAAAAAACTTCACAGCCTATTTTTTCCGAATGATCCTTTACTATAGAATTAGCATCATAAGAATAAATTAAATAAAAAATTAAAACATCCCCTAATCCTCCTAAAATCATAAAAGTACCTAAAATAGTTATAAAACCATTACCAATTAATAAACCTATAAAAGTAGGTAAAATACCCAAAATAACAATAGGCATCAAAATTGAAATACGATAAGCATTTATTCCTATTGCCTTTTTACAATGAGCATAAGGAGTTAAAGATTTCCATACTATACCGAATTTGATATCAGACCAATTTACTTTACCAAAAAAATTAAACCCAATTGCATGTAACAATTCATGTATAATGATAGAAACAAAACTTATTAAACAAACTAATACAAATTGCATAGAATTTTCCCATGTACTTACTCCCCAAATAAATCTATACAAAAAAAGCACAAACAAAGTAATTATAATTGAAAAGAAAATCATTATTTTATTAGCTTTTTCTACAGTAATAGTTGCATCATCTTTAGAAAGATTATTTAAATTACTAGGTTCCCAATTCATTTTAAATTCCTCTATTCTTTTTATATTTATTAAATATTCCTATTGCTTTTTTACAAATAGTATCTATGAAAAAACTTTTCCTTTTTCGCACATACTATTCGTAAATCACTATTTTTTTAAAACATAATTTATAAAATTAGTATTAATAATACCATTCAAATCATAAAAATTAATTAAATAAGTCTATATAGATGTAAAATAAATTACACATCTATATAGACTAAAAAAATGGCTTTAAAAATCATGTAAAAAGTCGATATGTAAATGATCCTAGTTTATAACCTAAGAATATTATTAATCCTGAAATAATTACCAACAGCATCATTTTTAAAGTAGGATACTGATTTAAGAATATTTCTAATTCTTGTTTTATAACATCAGTATTAATCATTATCATACACACCTATTACTTAAAATTTATTTCTTTTTCTTACTTTTACTTTCAGTCCAAGCATCATAAAGACCTGCACCTGCACCAACAACCAATAAACCACCAACATAAATTATAGGGGCAATACCACCATTTGTTTCTTGTTTTTCATTTTCAGTTAAAGATTTACATCCAACTAATGAAAGATTTTCCACAAAAATCTCCTCCTTTTTTAAATTATTAAAGTACTATTTACTTATTTGAAAATATGCTTTCCAACCCATTTACCACCTACATAACCAACACCTACAACAGCACTACCAGTTGTTACATAACCTGCTGCTACTAAGAATGGAACAATACCACCGTCGATTTTTTGAGCTTCTTCAAAAGAAAGTTCTTGTGCAGAAACACTTTCCATTTTTGCTGATAAAGATTCTTTAGTCATAAAAATTACCTCCTGTAAAATATAATTAAAATTTAATTTTTATAGAATTAATATCATTTATTAACTCCATATCCAAATCTTAGAATATAAAAATAAATTAAAAAGACTATTATTTTAAAAAAATTATTGGTAGAATAAAAACGAAATAACTGTATATTTAACTTTATTGATTATTAATCAGAATAGAAACATAACATAATAGGCATCTGTCCAGAAAACCTTGAATTACTTTGTCTAAATCTTAAACTGTTACATGTCTTTGATTAATCCAAGCAATTTGCTTTCTATCTATTTCTTGTATTGAACGAGCTGTTTGAGTAGGGCCTAAGTTACACCCGTAGCAGGTAGTTTTTTATGCAATATTGTATAAAAGATTATGATTTATCAAATATACATGTCTAATGAGGAACACCTAAAACCTATATAGGATGAATTTAATCTTTACAGTTTCTTTACAGTGAATTAAAAGCGGCAAAAATAAAAAGGATAATTTTATCAATAAGCGTTTTGTCTTTTACATATTAAAATGGAAATCCCCTTTCAATGTATACTGACCCCTTCACAAATCGTGAAGGGATTTTTTTATTTAATAAATGAGTTTAACAAAACATACAAAATGTTAAACTCATAAAGCCCAGTAATATCGGTACCTATGCATGATATTACTGGGCTTTTATTTGGATATTCAACGGCGTGTTTTACAAATTATACAAATACCTAAACATAGTTTTACTTTTTACATATGAACCTCTTTAAAAACACTTCAAAAGGTACATCTTTTGAAACACACTCCTTCCTACCCACATTAAAACCACATCTCCCTATAGATTTGATAAAAACCATTATTCAATATTAGTGAAAAACAGAGTATATTTCTCTAATATCCACCGGTAAATTCTTATCATTTTCCCATTGAGAGTTATGGCTCTCTCCTTTTTCATTTTCATTCGACATAATATGACAATATACATATGTTTATTTTGATAAGATTGTCCAGAAATATTACATTTTATATATCTTGGAGGAATTAAATTATGAGCAAAAAATTATTAATGGCTTTAGCATGCAGCGTGTTACTTATGGGATTGGCTGCTTGTGGTTCAAATGATAAAGCAAGTACATCAGAAGAACCAAAACAAGAAACTAAAAAAGAAGATGAACAAAAAAAGCTAGATGAGCAAAAACAGGAAGAGGAACAAAAGAAAATAGAAGAACAGAAAAAAGCCGAAGAACAAAAACAGGCTGAAGAGCAAAAGCGATTAGATGAGCAACGCAAACAAGAAGAGGCTCAAAGACAACAGGAAAAACAAAAAGCTGTAGCTAATACAGCACCTCAGCAACAAGCTGCACCTAAACAAGAGAAAGTTCACTTTGCAAACTGTACAGATGCAAATAATGCCGGTTACTATGATATAACTCCAGATAGCCCAGCTTATGCTTCGCATTTAGATCGTGATGGAGATGGCGTGGCTTGTGAACGAAATAAAGGACATAAAAAATCTAGTAAAAAACATTAGATTTAAGGATAAGCACTCTTATGAGTGCTTTTAATTTTTCTCAATAACCAATAATACTTAACATGGTAAAATAATATTTGGATGGGAGTCCAATACATATTATTAAAATTAAAGTAGTTCAAGTCGGAGGAAGGCACCTTATGGTGTCTTTTCTTTATGATTTTACACAAATAAAAAAGCCTCTTTATAAGAGACTTTTTATTATAAATAGATTTAATTAATTAACGCTTGTTTTCAAAATAACCTGTCCATGAAAGATTCGGTTCTTGATATGTCTTTTTCAAATACCACGTGACACCAAATTCTTTGATTGTGCTCGGTACAGAAGCTTTAGCAAAATACCCTCTTTTTAACAGCCAAAGAGTTTCCTCTGCCGCTGCCATAGTAACCTTTTCTTGCTTCGGACTTTCAGTATTAGGTGTTGCAGCCATCGCTCCACCTGCACCAGATAACATAATTCCAGTCGCTAATGCCCCAACTACTAATTTCTTGAACATAAAATTTCCCCCTCAAATATTTTTATATCTTACACAAATTAAAAATAAGTTTAATTAATTACTCCAACCCTCATAATAAGCTGTCCATGTTTTATCCATTTCTTTCGTTGCCCCTTTTAAATACCACGTGATACCAATTACAGTGACGACTTTGTTCGGTATCTCTTCTCTAGTAGCAAACCCTGGTACTCTCAGCGTTTTCTTTTCCGCTGCCATAGTAACCTTTTCTTGCTTCGGACTTTCAGTATTAGGTGTTGCAGCCATCGCTCCACCTGCACTAGATAACATAATACCAGTCGCTAATGCTCCAACTACTAATTTCTTGAACATAAAATTTCCCCCTTAAGTATTTTTATATCTTACACACGCCAGCCTTCAAAATAAGCTGTCCATCTACCACCCGAACCTATATATGCGTTTTTCAAGTACCACGTGATACCGGTACTAGAGTCTTTTACTACGTTCGGTATATCTTCTCTAGAAGCATACCCATGTTTATAAATCCCAATCTTTTCAATCGGTTGCACTGCCATAGTAACCTTTTCTTGCTTCGGACTTTCAGTATTAGGTGTTGCAGCCATCGCTCCACCTGCACCAGATAACATAATTCCAGTTGCTAATGCCCCAACTACTAATTTCTTGAACATAAAAATTCCCCCCTCAAGTATTTTTATATTTTGTACTTAGTTACATACTGATTTTGAAACGTATAAATAGGTTTTCCAGTTTGAGTCGTAAAATTTTAACCATTGATTAGTTCCATTGACAGTTTGTCCTTTTACCCATTCACCATTAAATCTAGTTCCATTGGCAACGTAATACGCTATTTTTGAACTCGTACTTGCTTCAGTTCGTACTTTTGTATTTTCATATTGTGCGTTACAGACTGCAAGACCCTTAGCTGCTTTATTTGATGTGAAATTGGTGTTTTCTGCCGCACTAGCGCTTGTTACGCCAATAAAACTAAATGAACTTAAACCGATTGCACAAGCTAAAGCTAACCCTTTAATTCTTTTCATTTTTCTCATATTAAACATCCCCCTCAAGTATTTTTATATCTTACACAACAAACTTAACACGTTTTACAAATAATGTTAGTTTATTAAACTTGATAAAATAATATTTGAATATTCAAAAACATCAAACATTAAATAACTTTACTTAAACCTCGTTCTAACATCAGAACGTGATTATGCTTATTAAGGGGTACCGCCACATCGCTATCAAGCTAGGGGTTTGAAATACCCCCGAAACGAAAAAAACGAGTTAAATTCATATAAATAGATTTTGGAAAATTGATAATTTTGTTTAGGGGAATACTAAAAGAGTCTTCATAGTTTAAAGAGTAAATGGAAGAGCGAAAAGCTAGTATTTTACTAGCTTTTTTATCAGTAAAAAGTCATATGCTTTTTATCTTCTTTATAATATTGTAAACGATCTTGTAAAGTACCAGTATGAAATTCAAACTTGTGACCATCTGGATCTGTAAAATAAATAGACCGTTTATCTCGTTCATCTCTCTCTCGTCCAGGTAAGATCTTAACATGATTTTGAATTAATATTTCTTTTAAAGAATCAAATTCATTATTTGTTACAGTAAAGGCTATATGTGTGTATGAGTGCTGAATTTCATTTCTTGGTATACTTTCTTCAACATTTAAAGCAATCCATAGACCATTTAAATCAAAATAAGCTAACTTTCTACCTTTTACTAATAATTTTGCTTGAAGTATATTTTGATAAAACTCAGTGGATTGCTCTAGATTAGAGACTGAAAAACAAATGTGATTAATACTTTGTCCCATGCTACATTCTCCTTTTTAATTGATTAAGTTATATATTACATTATAAGCAAAAGGCACTTTTCTACTAGGAGTACAAATCTATCACTGTCAAGATAATTAAATAAAAGTAGTAAAATAGTAGTTCTTCATTGGTTTCAAAAACTCAAACAAAGAACTACTATGTACGTTTTAACAAGATTTAGGGCTAGCAACCCATCACCATTAACTTAAGAAATTGATTGTTCTCCAAAACAAAAGTATACATTAGAAACAACATAAATAAAGGTTTCATAGCATCCGCTTAAATATCATTAAGATATAATATGAAAATATATGTTATAATACATTTGAAGGGCTGGTATCCTTTTTTTGTCTGTAGCTTCAGTCAACTCATATAATATAAGTACCCAAACGAAAATATATGAGCCTTAGTAAAAAGAACCTTTTAAAAGGTTCTTTTTACTTTAATAATTGTTTTATCTATCAATCTTATTCAGTCTATATAAAATTAACATAACCCCACTTATCGGTATTCAATGTATCTAGAAAAAATCCCTTCAGCAAGTAAACTGAAGGGGTTTCATATTTACCAATAATTCTTGTTATTTGTAATTCATTATTTACAGGTTAAACTCATTGAAATCTGCCGATCTACAAAGCCAAATTCTTTATATAATTCTCTTGCAAAGTTCTTTACATGAACATTTAATCGTATTTCCTTATGTCCTTTTAAAGACAATTCGTCTATACCTGCTTTCATCAATTTCTTTGAAATCTTTTGACCACGATACTCTGGTAAAATATATAATTCGTAAATGAATCCTACACTCTCTTGTGAAAAATAATCTTTACCACTGCCAATTAGAATCCATCCTTTTAAGTTGTCATCATCTTTGGATACTAGGTAGTATGCTCCTTGTTCTAATGCTATTTGTACAATCTCTTTTACTCGTTCTCGTGTAGGTTTAAAGGTCTTGGCGGTTCCTTCGTATAGAGAATTATCTGATTTTGTTAGAATTTCATTTAAATCATTTTCACTAGCTTTTTTAATCATATTCTCCCTCCTTTTTTACATAATTCCCGTTAACGGTAGTCAATGTATCTATAAGTCTACAGTTATTCGTTTCTGAAATCGTATGTATCCTCAGGAACATTTAACGTATGTCCGTTAATGATTACTGTATCATTGTCTTTCCATACAATCTTTGCTGTATCTTCTCGGTAATTCCAATACACATTCTTTGTCTTGAAATATTCACGATGATTAAATACTAACTCTCCCCTAACAGCAAAACTTGCTGTTGCTCCGCCATTTGTTACATAAGCTTTAAATGTATATGTTCCGTCAGGAGATTGTTTTTCAGCAATCTTTTCACCTGTAGGTAGTCGCTTCATACTGAAGAATGCCCAATACACTCCGTATACGAACAACCCAACTATACAAAATAATATAATTAACACTCTTTGTTTGGTTTTCTTAATTTCTTTCTCTGCAAAATTCATGTTTTAGCTCCTATTAATGATTTTTATAGCAAACCACTCTTGTTTGCAGAGAAGGTCAATCTTTGTTTTGTTTTTCTAACAGTTGAATAACTCTATCTAACTTTTGCTCAATTGGATCTTGTTTTTTGTGATTATTGTTACGCAGAATTATACGTATAATCCCTCCCAATAGTGCACCAATGATTATTGTAATAATGATGTAAGAAATAGTAGTTCCTAAAGGCATTATTTAGCCCCTTATTTTCCTTATTATACCATTTATAAGGAGTAATATGTTTTGTGATTTGGTTTGTATATTGTATACAAGTCAAGTTGTCATAACGTCTCATTATCAGTAGCAAGGAAAAAGGCAGAATCTTATTCTCACAAGAAATTTTCCTTTTTCTTTTCCTATAATTTTATGCATCTTTTTATACATTCCTATCCTTGCGCGATTTTAGGGTTCTCGTTTGTTATTGGATTAGCCGAAAAAGTGTATAAAATCTTACATGCTCTTAGCGTAGGGGTTTTCCGAAATGCTGGTGGTACTCCATTGCTATCAAGCTAAGATTATGTAAAATCAATTTCAGGTGAGAAGGTTTTGAAAAAGCTGATTATGTATTAAATACACCAAAAGATATTTTGAATTTACTTTAACCAAGATCGAGTCTAATAAAGAAATTAAGTTACTCACTAAAAAGTCGATTTCTTAACGTACAGGAAATCGACTTTTTATTTCTAGGATTAGCGAAAGAAATTTGGTTATTGTTGGTGCTATCTTTCAGTGAAGGTTTTATTGATATTCTAGTTTTTTTAGCATAAAACACCTTAATTCTAGTTACCTTTATGCTTCTTATTAAAATTCCTGGCAAAGTTTATGGATTAATAATTAACCTACGGTTAATTTATAGGTAAAATGATAATCAAAGTGTTAGCTTGATGGGAATAAGATAAAAGAGCTCTTTTTAAATGTAGTTGGAATTTCAATTAAAAAATATGAGGTTTAATCCATAATAATTATAAATTAATTAATAAGAAAACAAAGAGTGCTTCCTCTTTTTATAATGTTTTATTAAACTGGATAAACTTCAATAAAAAGCTTATCATTAAGTGCTAAAAGATAAGCTTTTTTGTCTATACTTATTAAATTTTATTTAATTTCTTCCATGCTAATACTATAATAAGATATTGAATACCAAATAGGAAAGCGAAAAGTATAATGAATCTTGCTATTACTGATAACCATCCAACGAAATCTTCAGGTAAGTTATATTTGTATGTGGTAGCACCTATTGCGACAAAACAAAAAATAAAGGTATTACTCATTTTTTCATTTAATTATTCTTTATTATTAATATCTGTTTCATAAAACAACAGTCAGAATAGATTTAATAAAAAAGAATATCATATAAAAAATTATAATAGCTAATGAAGCAGCCCATTCGAGAAATGGACGTTGTAGATATGCTCCTCTTATTATAAAATCAGCAAAAGCTATAAGTAGGACAACAATTCCAGATTTAGCCCAAATTTTCATTTCGATTTGTTGAATGCTTTCATCTGATTGTGTACTGAGTGAAAATCATTTTTTAGTTTTTCCATTTTAAAGTTCCTTCCAAAATAATTTATCTAAGGTTTTATCTAGTGTTTTAGCTATATGAATGCAAAGTTTTAAAGAATGGTTATTTCAATAAGACTAATGGTTTGTCGTGTAACGTTCACAATATCGGCTAACTCTTGTTGGGTCAGACCTTTTTCTACTCTTGCAATTTTTACTTTACTTACAGACATTAATTACACCTCATTTGTAAAAATAAACTTCATACAATAAATCTTATATTCTATATATTATATTTCAATTAAATAAATTATATATTTTACATTAAGACATATATAGGTTACTAATATCTATTTTTTTCATTTCTATTATTTTTTGTATCTAAAAAAGCCTACAAATATGAAAATACGATATCCTTTCCTATGATTCTGCAGAAAGAATATCGTATTTTTTCATTTGAGGGGAGAACTTTTTTTTATTAGTTTGATAGCGATTGAGTAGCACCAAAGCGTTTAAGAATAAAATTGTACAACAGTTACTGGTTAATTATTCTATATTTCATTTAAAAATAATTTTTAAAATCAGTACGTTTATAAATTCTCACCATTAAGAAATAAGAACCGATAAATATAAGCATGGTAACAATTGAAGCAAGTACAATTAGTTGATCAATAGTAAATTGTGTAGTAACACTATATACAAGGTCAGTAATATTTACATATGCCTCAAGTGGTCTCCATAAAACAACACATACAGAGAAAATAATGGTGACAGCAGCCATCAAATATTTATTGGTGAAACGATAGATAGTAATTCTTTATCATATAAATGGATTTGTATTCACTTAAACTCTTTCTTTTTCTTATCCAAGAGTAACTGACGCATTTTAAACATGGTAGATGTACAGAGTAAAATGCTAATAATTTGCCCATATAAATGGCATTCTAAGCGTTCTTTCTTAATTCCTTTGCACCTCTGAATCTAAAAGAAAGATTTCCATATTTTGAACAAAAGAAACAACAAGAAGCAGTCCGAGCAAAAGAACAGGAACATCAAAAGGCTACAGCTAATACAGCACCTCAGCAACAAGCTGCACCTAAACCAGAGAAAATTCACTTTGCAAACTGTAAAGATACAAATACTGCCGGTTACTATGATATAACTCCAGATAGCCCCGCTTATGCTTCACATTTAGATCGCGATGGTGATGGTGTGGCTTGTGAAAGAAATAAATTACATAAAAAATCTAGTAAAAAACATTAGATGTATGGATAAGCATTCTTTTGAGTGCTTTTATTATTTCTCAAGTTCTAATATATTAAAACATGCTATAATATATATATTGGGTCAGCATCCAATACATATTATTAAAATTAAAGTGGTTATCAAGTCAGAGGAAGGCACCTTGGGGTGTCTTTTCTTTTTTCTTAAAAGGGGATTTCCAGTACTTCGGCAAAAAAAGTACGCTAAGAGTATGCAAGATTTTATACAGTTTTTCGGCTAATCCAATAACAAACGAGAACCCTAAAATCGCGCCAGGATAGGAATGTATATCTCTTCTGTTATATTCGTAACTGGGAGCACATTTTTCATAAATGCAAAACGACTTAAAATTAGTGAGAAAAATAAAACAAAAAGTAACTTCCAATAATGAGACGTTATGTTAACTTTACATAAATACTATATACATCTAAAAATCTAAATAAATCATTATATTTGAATGATACAATTAAGAAAAGGGGGAGAAAAAATGAATTGGATAATGTTAAAAGATTCAAAAACCATGTCAGGTTTCGTACTTGCAATATTACTATCAATACTATCAGTTGTTTTCGCTGTAAAAGGAAGCGACTATTGGATAGTACTTAGTGTTCTTACAACTGTTCTGACGTTCCTTAGCGTAAATAGAGCAGACAAGATTTACAAATCAAGAGGCTAAAACAGTAACCCTCTCTGAACAAGAGTTTTTTTCAATAACTTCAAATAACGAAAATTATGTAAATAAGCTGTCCATATGGACAGCTTATTTTATTAAAGAACAACTGTTTCCGCAGCTTTCTTTAATGGACCAAGATCTTATAACATATGATACTAAATATAGATATGTTTTTTATTTTAAATGATATAAAATTCTTTATTAGTTCTATCTTGTTTATCTGATACATTTATTAATTACAATATTTTTTTGGCGGTGAATTATGTTAAATAAAAAAAACCACAAAATTCTATACTAGATGAATGCTTAAATGCTGCCGTATTAAATCCAAATTTAATTGGTCCTACATTACCACCTATTCCTCCTTTTACTCTTCCTACTGGAGTAACTGGTCCCAATTTATCTGGAACATTTATAGAAGTAGTACAGAATGGTTCAAATCAAACTGTAGCACCTGCTGATCCTTTTATATTTAATTCTCAACCGATAGCAAGCAATATTACATTTAATGGTTCTGATACATTAACTATAATAGACTCAGGTACTTATACTATAGGGTTTTATGTAGGAATTAGTATAACAAACACAACAACACCTATAATAATATCTGTGAGTATTAATGGTACTACTACTGGTCAAAGAACTATGGAATTAGATACAACAGCAGGAGAAATTTCTACTACTTTAATTAGAAATTTAGTAGCTGGAGATAATATTCAATTAATTAATAACAGTACAGGACCATTAATAACTTCCCCTTCTAATGGTTTTCAATCATTACGTTTAATTATTTATCGAATCTTTTAATCTCACTTTCCTTATTTTTTGCATTTTTACTTCTATAAAAAAGTACAAAATCTTTCTACAGATCCCGAACCAACGACGGATTCAATATTAAAATGTAATCATATAAATACTATCATTCTGTCAAACAAATAAATATGAAAAATAGTAAAAAGCAGAATCCTAATTCTATTAGGGATTTTGCTTTTTTAACGCTTTTCTTATTTTCGGATGTGAGTGCTGGCTCGTCGTGTCGGGGCAAACCCCCACATAATGTTAATCCCTATTGAGAAAATCATGCTTTGAACAGGAGAATTGGCAGTTCAGCTTGGCAAAAATTAAAAATCAACCGAAAAGCATTGCTCTTACAATCCACCTGTACAATTTCATATATATTATATTTACTCTTAACTATATATAAGAAGAATTTTTATAAATAAATCAAATCTCTTAAAACAAGTTTCCGATTAATAAAAAAATTAATACCTTACTAATAGCTAATAACAAATTGATAAGATGGGAGATGTTTTTTTGTCTGAGCGTTGTAAAAAATGCGGATATAGACACTCTAACTGTAGGTGTCATGAGGAATTTCCAACATGTCAACAGAAAGTTGTCATCGAGGGAATATCAAGTGTATTTTCACCAGCTTTCGGAAATTTTTATCAAACTAACTTTGTCACATTGATTAATAACCAACCTATGCCTTGGAATGCTACTAGACAGATAAATGGTGGAGTAAATCTAAATCCTGATGGAGTAACTATCCATGTTGCTCAAGCTGGATCTTATTATATTGAATATTATGTAAGTGTAAATTATAATCCCGTTGATCCTGGGGGTGACAGAGATTTGGGAATATTCATAAACGATGTGGAAATTCCTAACAACCAAACTCGATTTGGGGTTACTAATAATGAAGCCGATCGCAATGTTTGTGCCACTATTTCTGGTGGATCTATTGTATTTATCCCAGCTAATGCTACTGTCCAATTGAGAAATGTATTAAATGAAATTATAAAAACTAGTGATGGCCGAAAACTTGCAGCATCAATTAATTTGATTAAATTATCTTGATTTTTCATTTTAGATATAAATACCCACGACTGAACCCGTGAGCTTTCACAATTTGATATGTGAAGGGTCGTTCCACCTCTAACCCCTAAAAGAGTGCTCTTTTGGCGTTCATCGATCTCTTTTTCTTTCTTAAAAACAGCATGATAACTTCTAATAACGGGAATTATGTAAACACAAAAGTCCTCCAGTTAAACAATCCGGAGGACTTTTAATAGTTTTCTAAGTTATCTTCCAAATACACTCAATCCTAAATAAATTAAACTATAACTAATTAAAGCACTTGCAAGCATTAAACCTATTTTTAATAATTTATCTTTTATATTAGGCTTTACCTCACTTATAGGTTTCCCCTCTATAAAATCAACTATTTGACGATAAGTTTTTAAATTATGCTCTTTGTTTATGTTTTCAACTTTCAGTGATGAAAACATAAACAAAATCGTAAGCACAAAAAGTATTATAAGACCATAATAACCAAAAAAGTAAAATACAGGTGCAATAGAAATAGGAAGTATAATCATTGATGCTAACATGATGTAACTCCACTTAAAGAAAGTTGATTTTTGAAGTTCTTCTTTCATGATCTTTACATCTCCTTTAACTAAATCATCTAGGGAGACGTTAAAGAGAATACTCATCATTAGTAAATTATGAATATCTGGATAGTTCCTTTCATTTTCCCAGTTAGAAATAGATTGTCTGGAAACATGGATTTTTTCTGCTAACTTCTCTTGGGACATATTATCCCATTTACGAAAATATTGTATCTGTCTACCAATGTTCATCTATACATCTCCCTTAAATTTGAGGTTAAATTAAAGGCTAATTAAAGACTACCAAATTTCTTTATAATAACATGATTCTACTGTGTAAAAATGTTTTATCATGCTATTCTCCCCAGTTTTTGGGTGTGAGTGCTGGCTTTTCGCTTGCAAAAAACCCTCATTACCAGTCAACAATCATACTCAAAAACAAAAAACACTCTAATGAGTGTTTTTTCCATTAAATCACTTTCATCGCATATCTATTTTAATTTTATAATAGCCTGGATAATATTAAAATTTTCTATATATAGAAAAACGAACTGCTTGCCGATTAAAGTTTCCTGGAACACCAGGATTAGGAATACCAGTTACTGTAGGAATATTTACAGTATTTGGTCCGACATTAAATAATTGTACTAAATCACCTGCATTTAAAGATACTATCAAATTGCCTGAAATTATTATACCACTTGTATTCTTCCCCATACTTCTTTGTAGTTGAGTTTCACCATTAATACCTACAGCAAAAACAATAGGAGGCGGGCTTGTTGGATCTATAGCAATATAATAATTTATTACATAAACACCCGTATCAATAATTACAAATCCAGCTGTAGTAGATGTTACGTTAACAATTTCCGCATTAAAATTGAACGTAATGTTAGTACCACTTAAAACAACTAACTGATTTCCACCCGTTAATTGAGTAGTAAGAGTTCCATACGTCGCACGCATCACAGGTCCTGTTGGACCTGATATCCCAGGAGGACCTTGTATTCCTGGATCACCTTGCGGTCCTGTTGGGCCTACTGGTCCAGAAGGACCTTGTATTCCTGGATCACCTTGTGGTCCTGTTGGGCCTACTGGTCCAGAAGGACCTTGTATTCCTGGATCACCTTGTGGTCCCGTTGGGCCAACCGAACCTTGTGGACCAGTTGGGCCTATTGGTCCTGTTGCTCCTGTGGTGCCACCACCGGGTCCTGTTGCTCCTGTGGGTCCTGTTGCACCAGCACTAGGTCCTGTTGCTCCTGTTGCTCCTGTTGCTCCTGTTGCACCAGCTCCAGGGCCAGTTAGTCCTGTTGGCCCGGTTGGACCGGTTTCTCCAGCTCCTATTGATCCTACTGGTCCTGCTGGCCCGGTTGGACCAGTATCCCCAGGTACCCCTTGAATTCCTTGTACGCCTTGTGGTCCTGTCGATCCAGTAACACCAGGTACCCCTTGAATTCCTTGTACGCCTTGTGGTCCTGTCGATCCAGTAACACCAGGTACCCCTTGAATTCCAGGTTCCCCTTGTGGCCCTGTCGATCCAGTAACACCAGGAGGTCCTTCCGGTCCTACTGGACCTATATTCCCAGGTTCTCCTTGTGGCCCTGTAGGTCCAGTTGGACCTGTTATACCGATTCCTGTTCCACCGGGCCCTGTTGGCCCGGTTGGGCCTGTTCCTCCTGTTGGCCCTTGCCCTGCAGGAGGAAAGGCACATGGAAAAGGAATATGATTACATTTATTAAACTTATTCATGTTTCCACCAACTTTTCAAGTTAATTGCAATTAATTGAATGCATACCTAATATGTTATGAAATACATGTTAAATCTGTTTGTATATCTAGGCATTTAATTTTTTTAACTCTTTAACACATAAAAATCCCCAAAATAATAAAAAGAAGAAAAAAAACACTCAAATGAGTGTTTTTTCTAACTTAAATCACTTGTATTCCATATTTATTTTAATTTTATAATAAACCTTGTTAATATTAAAATATTCTAAATATAGAGAAGCGTGCTCCCTGCCTATTCGCTGGTGTTGGATTACCAGGTTCGGTAATACCAGTTACTGTAGGGATTATTACAGTATTTTGTCCAACATTATATAGTTGAATTTGATCACCTGCATTTAAAAATGCTATCAAATTGCCTGCAATTATTGAACCACTTGTATTCATCCCCATACTTCTTTGATTTTGAGTTTGATTATTAACACCAACAGCAAAAAGAATAGCAGGCAAGCTTGTTGGATCTATAGCAATAAAATATTCTATTGTATATATACCTGAGTCAATAATTATTATTGTATTTAGACCATCAAATATAAGGTTAGTAACTTGAGTACTGTTATTAAAATTAACTGGAGCACCACTTAAAACAGTTTGAGGAGTACCTGTACTTGAAAAAGCAAGATTTGCGTATGCTGTAGGAGCATTGGGCCCTGATGGTCCTTGTGGCCCAGAAGGCCCTTGTAAACCAGGATTACCTTGAATACCTGTTGGCCCTTCGGGACCTGGTGGACCTTGAATTCCTTGTACACCTTGTGGTCCCGTTGGCCCTTCGGGACCTGGTTCCCCCTGAATTCCTTGTACACCTTGTGGTCCTGTTGGACCTTCAGGACCTGGTGGACCATCTGGTCCTATTGGACCTGTTGCTCCTGTTGCCCCACCCGCTGGCCCTGTTACCCCTGTCGGTCCTGTTGGGCCACCAGATGGTCCTGTCGGTCCCGCTGGTCCTGTTGCTCCTGTTGCCCCTGTTCCAAGACCCGTAGGTCCTACTGGTCCTGTTGGACCTGTTGCCCCAATTCCTGTTGGACCTATTGGTCCCGTAGGTCCTGTTGGACCTGGATTTCCAGGTATCCCTTGAATTCCAGGTACCCCTTGTGGACCTGTCGATCCAATAACACCAGGTACCCCTTGAATTCCAGGTACCCCTTGTGGACCTGTCGATCCAGTAACACCAGGTACCCCTTGAATTCCAGGTACCCCTTGTGGACCTATCGATCCAGTAACACCAGGAGGTCCTTCCGGTCCTACTGGACCTATATTCCCAGGTTCTCCTTGTGGCCCTGTAGGTCCAGTTGGACCTGTTATACCGATTCCTGTTCCACCGGGCCCTGTTGGCCCGGTTGGGCCTATTCCTCCTGTTGGCCCTTGCCCTGCAGGAGGAAAGGCACATGGAAAAGGAATATGATTACATTTATTAAACTTATTCATGTTTCCACCAACTTTTCAAGTTAATTGCAATTAATTGAATGCATACCTAATATGTTATGAAATACATCTAAAATCTGTTTGTATATCTAGGCATTTAATTTTTTTAACTCTTTAACACATAAAAATCCCTAAAATAATATTATAAAATAATAAAAAGAAGAAAAAAAACACTCAAATGAGTGTTTTTTCTAACTTAAATCACTTGTATTCCATATTTATTTTAATTTTATAATAAACCTTGTTAATATTAAAATATTCTCAATACAGAGAAGCGTGCTCCTTCTCGAATTACTAATCCTGGATTACCAGGATTAGTAATACCACCAACTTGAGGAATTGTTACAGTATTTTGTCCAACATTATATATTTGTATTTGATCACCTGTATTTAAAGATATTATCAAATTACCTGCAATTATTGAACCACTTGTATTCGTGCCCATAGCTCTTATTCCCCCAGTTTGACCATTAATACCAACAGCAAAAATAATATCAGGCAAGCTCGCTGGATCTATAGCAATATAATAATTTATTTCATAGACACCCGTATCAATAATTGTTATTGTATCTGGAGCATTAAATGTAAGATTAATAACTTGAGTACTATTAGTAAAATTAACTGGGGCACCACTTAAAACCGTTTGAGTACCTTGAAAAGTGAGATTTGCATATGTTGTAGGAATATCAGGCCCTGTTGGTCCTCGTGTCCCAGGAGGACCTTGTAAACCAGGGTTACCTTGAATTCCTGTTGGTCCTTCGGGACCTAGTGGGCCTTGAATTCCTTGTATGCCTTGAATTCCTGTTGGTCCTTCGGGACCTGGTTCTCCTTGAATTCCTTGTACACCTTGTGGTCCTGTGGGACCTTCAGGACCTGGTGGACCAGCTGGACCTATTGGTCCTGTTTCCCCTGTTGCCCCACCAGCTGGTCCTGTTGCCCCCGTTGGTCCTGTTGCCCCACCAGCTGGTCCTGTCGGTCCCACTGGTCCCGTTGCTCCTGTTGCCCCAGTTCCAAGACCCGTCGGTCCTACTGGTCCTGTTGGTCCTGTTGCCCCAGTTCCTGTTGGCCCTATTGGTCCTGTTGGTCCTGGTGGACCAGCGTCCCCAAGTTCCCCTTGGATTCCTTGTACGCCTTGCGGTCCTGTTGGACCAGGATTCCCAGGTTCCCCTTGAATTCCTTGTACGCCTTGCGGTCCAGTTGGACCAGGATCCCCAGGTTCCCCTTGAATTCCTTGTACACCTTGTGGCCCTGCTGATCCAGGAGCACCAGGTGGTCCTTCCGGTCCTACTGGACCTATATTCCCAGGTTCCCCTTGCGGCCCTGTAGGTCCAGTCGGTCCTGTTATACCGATTCCTGTTCCACCGGGTCCTGTTGGTCCTGTTGGACCAGTCACTCCTGTTGGCCCTTGCCCTGCAGGAGGAAAGGCACATGGAAAAGAAATATGATTACATTTATTAAACTTATTCATGTTTCCACCAACTTTTCAAGTTAATTGCAATTAATTGAATGCATACCTAATATGTTATGAAATACATCTAAAATCTGTTTGTATGTATAGGCATTTAATTTTTATATGTAAAAAAAATTTGAAAATAATATCGTACAAAGTTATACAAATATAAATAAACAAAAAAGCAAAACCCTTTTTATATTAAAAATTTTGGTTCTGTTGCAAAGTTTTCTAAACGAAATTAAAATGTAAGAAAAATGATTCGAGGAGCATGATGCATGAGATATTTTAAAGGAAAACAGTTCAAGAAAGATATTATTTTGGTAGCCGTCGGCTACTACTGTCGTTTTTCTTTAAGTTATCGAGATGTATCTGAACTTTTGAGAGAACGTGGAATATCGGTTCATCCTACAACCATTATGCGTTGGGTGCATGAATATGGCAATTTGATCTATCAAATTTGGAAGAAGAAAAATAAATCAGCACATTTCGCATGGCATTTAGATGAAACCTACATCAAAGTCAAAGGAGAGTGGTGTTATCTTTATCGTGCGATTGATCGAAAAGGATACACCTTGGATATTCAACTTCGTAAAACAAGGGAACATCAAGCCGCTTATATGTTTATGAAAAGGTTAGTGAAAGCTTTTGGAGAACCAACAGTTCTCACAACAGACAAGGCTCCAGCTCTACTTTGTGCGCTCAAAAAACTGAAAAATAATGGTTTTTATGTGCATACGAAACATTGTACTGTTAAGCATTTCAATAATCTCATCGAACAAGATCATAGACATATCAAGCGACGTTTTGTCAAATCCGCAGGATTTCAAAACCTCCGCCATGCTTCACGTACAATCAAAGGAATCGAAACCATTCATGCCCTTTACAAACGAAGGCGAAGTTTTTCACAAGACTTCGCCTTTTCGGCATACCAGGAATTACAACAGTTAATGATGATGGCTTAAATTCTATCCCTAATGTATCGACCTATGTATACTTTTTTTAAACTTTGCAGCAGAACCGTTCAAACTCTATAGCAGCATCAAAAGGAAAATCTGATTTATCTTCAAAAATCGTTAACATTTCTACAAAATGTATTCCTAGAAGTCCCTCAGATTTAGCCCATTCATTCCATAGACTTAACATTGTATTGAGGTTCGGTATAGAAGCTGGTCGGTAAATTACAAATATCGGTTTGTCTTTACTAGTTAAATAGTTTTCGCTTTTGAAAAATGGCAAAAGATAATTAAAGTGTTCTTTCCAACCAGACTCATCCCCATATTCTTGTCGTATTAATACTTCCTGGTCTTGCCCATCCCAAGATCTTGTCCAGGATTCATTTGCCCAACATAAGCAATACGGGAAATCAATTTCCTTACATTGATTTCTCAGTTCTACTGGTTTTTCTAGTAGTTTTTTCCCTTGGAACCAATAATGATAATAGCAAAAACCATCTAAACCATACTGTTTTGCTAAGTTTATTTGCCACCTATGAACATCTAAATTTAACAAGTTGTAATAATAATCCCCCAATGGAGCCCTAGGCTGATAGTGTCCTAAAAAACGTGGTTTTGCTTTTTTTACATTGGTCCATTCTGTAAAACCCTTCCCCCACCATAAATCGTTTTCAGGTATTTCATGAAATTGTGGTAAGTAAAAAGCAATAGTTTTCATTAATAAGGACTTCCCCCTTCCCCATATTCAGTGACTTAATTATTAATAAAAAACAATTACAAAATATAAAACTCCACCTTTTAACATGTAACTATTTAATCTGATGTTAAATCTTGTCACAAAATAAGGCAAAAAGGCCCTAATTATTGTAATTTTCACACATAAAAAACTATTCAAAAAAACACTTTAAATCCAGTTAATTATTGTATAGTTTTATATTATAGGAGGGGAAAAATATTTCGTTTTTTGGCGAAAAATTCACAAATTTATTGGTAAATTTAGATGTAGCTAGCCTAATTGGAAAAATAAAGCAATTCCAAGGGAGATTGGAGGTCTATGAGAAGGAATTTCCATGTACATTAGAAAAGTTGCAAAGATCTACTCAACTTCAACATACTAAAGATTTTGTGGCAATGTATAAAAACTTAAAAATAACAAATAAAAGGTTAAAAGAATTAATTACATATGATCTGTCGCCAAAAACAATGGTCGAAGATGAAATATCTTGTTACGTTGATGCGCTATCACTCATTCATAATAACTATGAAAGGCTCACTATTGATCCGAGCACAATCTTAGAAATACATTTTCAACTATTTAAATATGCTACTTCGGATAGTGGCACGTGGAGAAAACAGGAAATCTTACTTGAAGAACATGCGCAACTTAATTTCTCATTTTATTGCTATCGTCCTTTAACGATTAAAGAAATCCCAGAAGCAATACAAGATTTATGTGAAGAATACAATTATTTATTAAATCAAAAAGAAATTGATCCCCTACTTTTAATTTGTAATTTTGTACTTAATTTTATATGTATTTTTCCTTTTGAATCTGGAAATGGAAGAATGGTACGTCTACTTATATCTTTATTACTATTACAAAGTAAACATTCACTAGTGAAATATATTTCACTAGATAAAATACTAAAAAAATATGAGAGAGATTATTATGATGCCCTTTATAAATCTTCAGCAAATTGGCATTTTCAAGAACATAATGTATCCTTTATATTAAAATGTCTATTACATATTATTCTAGAAGCGTATAAAGAACTAGATGTACATATTACTAGTTACCAACTGAAAGGGAACAAAAGTTTTAAAATTAAAGAGTATATATTAAAACAGGAACTACCTTTTACAAAAGAAGCAATACGAATGGTATTTTCTGATGTTTCACCAAGCACGATTAATAAAGCGTTTGCTTGTTTACAAGAAGAAAAATTAATTGAACTAGTATCCAAAGGTCGTAATGCAGTTTGGATTAGAACAAAGTTATAAATAGTATCAAAAATTATAGGGTAATTTTCTAGAACTAATGATTAAAACATACATATAAATTTATTTTACATACACAATAGATATATTTACTTAATACATAAAGAGGGTATTTGTCGCTACATTATTTATACAATAAGTTTTGTATTTTTTCTTTCTCTATACTTCCAAAAGTCTGATGGCAGACTTTATAGGAAGTATTACAGATATAAAACTAGATATTCAGATTTTATATCCTGAATAACATTTTAGCAACAGTAAAGCATAGCATTTATTCCGTTCCACTCAAAACGTTATAATAGAAGTAAAAGAAAAATACTTAGATTCAGCTTTAATTCAGTAAAAAATTCGATTTCACTTAAGTAAGTGCTGATGAATTTTGTCTCTGATAGCAACTGCTATAAATTCTTCAATAGAGCTATTTGTTTCACTTGTAATTTCTTTCATATATTTGTATTCCTTACTTGTAAGTATGACAGACTTCGTTACTGTGTTACTATCCAAATATACACTTTGATTCATTCTTGGGACAATTTTCCCTTCTAATATATAGGGCGTTAACTCTTCGATCCATTCCATTTGAATTCCTGGTGGTAATGTAATTAATGATTGACGAATCTCAAAATACCAAAATGTCTTTTCTTCTGAAATTTTTATATTTCTTGGAGACACGTACTGCAATATATTATCGATTATGTGAAAAATGTTGCTTCGTAATCGCTCAGATTTTGGAAAACGAAACTTAACAAACCTTTGATGATGGCTTCTAGGTTTATCCGATAATATATAAGCAGACTCATATCCTTCTTTTAATGCCTCACTAAGTGTCATATTAGTCCCAAATTCATCAAGAACTATAATATCACCACGTTTTGGAATAGAAATAACACGTGCCAATGTATTTCCCTTTACAAACTTTTGAAATAATACTACATTATGCTTCTGCGAAAATGTATATACAGGATTAACTTGTTCTATTTGCTGAACAAGTTCACGAATATCCTCCTCCTTCACAAATTTCGTTTGTCGGTTACGATGTTCTATTAAAGAATAAACTAACTTTCCTTCCTCTATCCATTTTTCAAGTTGATTCATACTAATATGGTACTCTTTACTTGCCTGGTATAAAGTAATACCCTCAATTTTACATTCTTCTTTTACTTTCTCTACTTCTTCTCTACTAAATAAGAAACTTCCATCTAAACGCCACGTATCCTTATTGATTGGCGTTAGCTTTCCTTGCTTCATTAAATTATTAAAAATAAAGTGACTAATGTCTAAGTAGCCTTTTACTTCATTTGTAGTCATAGTCATTTCATATACGCTAAGCATTCTAATTCCTCCTCACACCTCTTAATTTACATAATAATATTATGTAAATTAAATTTTATATAATTTATATTTTAATTAAATTATAACATATATCGACATTCATACCAGTTTTCAAATTACAACAACACCTAATTTGATTTAATTTTAAAATTAGATTTTAATAAATTTTAAAAAATACTAACTAAATGTAAATTTTGAAACTATAATATAAGCATAGAAAATGGGAGATTTTCTATAGTCATTGTATATTTATATTTTATAAAGTTTAATCTTAATATATAATTTATTTTCTAATTGATTAAGTTATAATATTTAATATAAAAGGAATTTATAAGGAGTTGAATAACATTGAAATTTGAATTAGATACTCTTCAAAGTGAGACTTCTTTAGAAAACATAGAGAAACAAAAGCAAAATTTTACAAACATAATTGCATTATGGAACCATGATTATATAAATGAAGCGGAATTAAAAAAGGAAAATAATGAAAGAGAAGATTCATATACATATGAAGGGTTTTCAGATGAAGAGATATTGTATTACTACTTGAATCGACAAACACATTTTGACCAAGAAAAACGGATTAAGGATGCATCAAGAACCCTATATGCACGTGATCTAAGTCAGTTTTATTTCTTTATTAAACAAAGTGCGGAATTTCTAAAGAAAGATGTAAAAGATTATAAAGTTGGTCAAGTCTGGAGAAACCTTAGAAAACGACATATCCGTAATTATCAAAAATGGTTGTCACAGGAGGCGATCTCCTATCAATCTAAAAATAAATACAAGCCATCTACAATTAGTAGAAAGCTTGGTGTTATTCGTTCCTATTTGAAATGGCTATATGAAATCCAATATATTCAGGACCCTTTACATGTTGAGATACTAAGTACAACTGTAAATAAACAGCATAAACCTAAACGGGAGTTATCATATGAGGAAGTAAAACAGTTGCTTCATTACTACAAGGATAATGAAATCAATTACGCTTTATTGTCAGTCCTAGCTACTACAGGGTTACGTGTTGCAGAAGTCGCACATGCAAAGTGGGAGGATCTTGAGTATGACGCTATACGAGGACGATATTATTTAAAGGTTGATACAAAGGGAGATAATGAGCGGATTGTTTCCATTAATAAGGAGATTTTTAATCGGATTGCCGCATTTCGAATGCGGAGAAGATTACCTATAGACATTGGGAATAGAAATGGTGGAACATTATTTCAAACTAAAAACCATACTGCTTATAGAGAGAATTATTTGTCACAATATATTTCTAAAATCATTAAGGATACTCAGCTACCCTTTACAGAGAATATCGGGATTACTCCCCACTTCTTTAGACATTTTTATGTACAGTACTTATATGATTACAAAGGATTACCACCTCATATTATCGCAGCTGCAGTAGGTCATAGAAATGATCGTACTACGAAAGAAAATTATTTGAATCAGCGATTGACGAAAGATAATGATGCCGGTAATCTAATTTTGGAAGATGAATTTTAATTAAACGCTCTATAATTAGTTTACAGTACTTAAATCCGGTCATATTTAAATGTGTAATTTTTATATAATTAAAATTGATTTTTAAACCTTTTCTCATGACTGTCATTACAGTTTATACAGTTTACATTAATTCTCCGCCAAGATTCTTTGATAATATAGTCTATCTATAGGGAACCTTGTCGTGCTTTGTTATAAAATATTTAGAAAAATTCACATCAAAACTTTTTGCAAGTTAAAAGTTGATTTTATTTAGCAGTGTTAATTTATTAGTTGTAAATAATTCATAAGCTAATTTTTTTGTTCTAATAACAACTATTTCTGAAAATTCAAGCTCTCTACCGACCTTTACCACTTTGGTAGTGTTCGTAATAGTATTATTTGTATTAACCTCAACGATATCCTCTAAAGAAATATTTATTATTGCGCTTTGCCATGTAATGGTTAATTTTTCTTTTGATTTAATAATTTCTATCTCTGTCATATTGCTAGTAACTCCCTAATCTATTTGTGTTTATCTATATAATAGAGTATATGTCTAGAATAGAAACCAGCCAATTTCATATATATTCACTCAGCCATTGTGTAAATAGGTAATTCTGGTATAAAGGTTCTTAAAGGATAAAAATTTAGATTAAGCGCTATTAAATCTTATGTAATTTTATATAAATGAAACTGCAGTTTGGTCACGAACTGCAGTTTCATTTATATATATAGATTGAATTGAATTGATTCAATCCCTTTATCCATGTCTCTTTTTAGCTTTTTGCTGATTTTGCATCAGAATCCCTTTAATTTGAGTAAGAGGCTATTTAGAATTTTTCATCTATCTTTATATAATTAGTACTAAAAACCTAAAAGATACTCCAGCATTCTTTTAAGGAAAGTAGCTTTAGTACTTTAATACCAGCTATACTATTTCCGTTTGCATCTAGAGCTGGTCCAAAAATACCAATTCCCATTTCTCCTTTTACGCAGCCGAATATTCCACCGGAAACGCCACTCTTCGCGGGAATCCCTACGCGAATTGCAAATTCACCAGATTCGTTGTACATGCCACATGTGACCATAAAGGTTTTACAAATTTTTGTTATATGTTTCGGAACAATTTGTTTTTTTCTATATGGGTCATATCCATCCATTGCAAAAATTAAACCTATCCGTGCTAAATCAATACAGTTTACCTCAATTGCACATTGCCTTGTGTATAAATCCATTAACGCCTCTACATCTCCATGAATAATATCATTTTGCTTCATGTAGTAGCAAAGAGAGCGATTTAAGTAAGCTGTTTCTAATTCAGAGACGGCTACTTTTAAAGAGTAATTAATGGTAGGATTATCCGTAATATCACGCACAAAGGAAAGAATCCGTTCCATCTTCTCGTCATTACTATCCCCTGTTAGCATACTTGTAATTGCTAGTGCTCCTGCGTTAATCATTGGATTGAGTGGCTTAGAAGGGCTAGCTGTTTCTAATTTAATAATAGAATTAAATGGATCACCAGTTGGCTCCATTCCAACTTTAGAAAATACATACTCTTCGCCGCAGTCTAAAAGCGCAAGTGCAAGCGTAATTACTTTTGAAATACTTTGAAGTGTAAAGAGCGTTTGTGAGTTACCGGCATGAATATAATCTGTCTCTTTATGATAAATTGCAATCCCTAAATCATCTAGATTCGCATTTCCTAGTTCTGGGATATAAGTAGCCAGTTTCCCTTTTTTTGTATATGTTTGTACTTGCTCTAACAATTGTTCTAGGTTATTTGTTTGAATGCACTGCATCACTAATACGTCCCTTTCCTAATTATTAATTGTATTCTAATTATCAAAATTCTCTATTTCCTCAACTTGATAGCTGTGTTCATAATCTGTATTTAATAATCGACCTGAATAAAAGTGCGTCTTCAGAATCCTAGAAATTGACTCCTCTGTATTTAAGTAAATATCTTTGTTAACCAATCTTTTGTTTGGTTTTTTCGTTGTTCCAGCATTCAGTATTCTTTAAATTAGGAATATTAGTTGCATAGAAAATTGGATCCTTTCCAGCTTTCTTTTGTCTTATATAATCTTTGAGTGCAGAGAAAGCATATTTTCCAAGGAAAATAATTGCAATGAGATTAAAAATGGCCATAATCCCCATGAATAGATCTGCAATATCCCATACAATTTGAATTGTAGCTATAGAACCGAGCATTACCATACCAATTACTGAAATACGATATATCATTAATAATGTCTTACTACCACTTAAAAACTCAATGTTTGTTTCACCATAGTAATAGTTCCCAACGAGAGAACTAAAGGCAAATAGAAAAATTGCTACCGCTACAAAGATAGGTGCCCATGGACCGATATGAGTTTTTAATGCTTCTTGTGTTAATTGAATTCCATTCAAGTCTGTAGAATTGTGCATATCGGATAGAAGGATCATAAATGCAGTACAACTACAAATTATTAGTGTATCAGTAAAAACACCAAGCGTTTGAATAAATCCTTGTTTAACAGGATGAGTAACATTGGCAGTCGCAGCTGCGTTTGGAGCGCTTCCCATACCAGCTTCATTTGAAAATAAACCACGCTTTACTCCTAGAAGAATCGCAGCACCAAGTCCTCCGCCTACAACTTCCTTTATACCAAAAGCATGCAGCAAAATTTCTTTAAATAGAATAGGAACTTGCGTAATATTTGTAATAACCACAAATAGTGCAACACCAACATAAAGAATCGCCATAAATGGTACAATCATTTCTGCAACACGAGCAATCCGTTTTACGCCTCCAAAAATAATTATTGCGATTAAGCTAACTAGTATACAGCCGACAATTTTAGGTTCCATATTGAATGCGCTTTCAAATGCTAGCGAAACTGTATTCGCTTGAACAGCATTAAATACCAGACCAAAGCAAACTGTAATTAAAATTGAGAAAACAACTCCCATCCAACGTTTATTTAATCCTTTTTCCATATAGTAAGCTGGACCGCCTCGAAATTTATTACCATCTTTTACTTTGTATATTTGAGCAAGTGTACTTTCTACAAATGCAGAAGCTCCCCCAATTAATGCGATAAGCCACATCCAAAATATTGCACCGGGTCCGCCTGTGGAAATCGCAATTGCTACACCGGCTAAATTTCCTGTACCAACGCGAGAAGCTGTACTCATGCAAAATGCTTGAAAAGAAGAAACTCCATTTTTTTCTTTTTGTGCTTTACGAGTTGAGGAACTTGCGCCATCACTAAGTAAGCGAATCATTTCACCAATATAGCGAAATTGTACAAACCTTGTCTTAATTGTAAAATAGCACCCAATCCCAATTAAAAGAGCAATTAGGATGTAACCCCATAAAAATTCATTTGTTATTCCAATGAATTTGTGGATGGAAGTGATTACATCTTTGATGAAATCCATATGATTAATCCCCCTTATTCTAATGAATATATTTATCTAAAAAAACGTGAATTCAATTGGACAAAAAATAAGCGGAAACATGATCTTCAAATTTTTTTATTAGCACTCAGATACTATTTTCGTTTATATATTTTCTCTTTGTACACGAATCAGACGTCTTTTTAGAGTTACATTGTTCCAATGATTACAATTTCCCTAATGATCTTACGTAGTAGAGAATTGTTTATTTCTTCCAGAAATCATCAAACCGATCAAACCACCAAGTAAGGCTATTAAAACCCATCCCATTCCTTCATTATATAAAGGAACATGTTGCATGAAAGTAAGCAGCGAGTCACTAGCCAGTTCTGCTGTTTCTAATCCTTGTATTATACTAATCAGTAATGCTCCTAAAACTGCTCCAACATAGACAGCCTGCTTATCTTTTATATAACGATCAAAAAAAGCGAGAATAATTAACACTATTGCTACAGGATAGATAACAATTAGGATAGGTAGGGAAAGTTTAATTAGCATAGACAAACCAAGGTTTGATACTCCAAAGCTAAATAAGCAAATAATTAAAATGATTTTGTTATAAGAAATCTTTGGAAATAGTGTTGTGAAAAATCTCCCACATGCTGAAACTAGTCCTACAGATGTAGTTAAACATGCGAATAACATCGTAATTCCTAATAAGGAAAGACCATATTGCCCAAATAAATGTTGTACTACATTTGTTAATAACACACTTCCGTTTTCAAATGTGCCAAATGTTTGAGAAGTAGCTCCAATATAAGCAAGTGATATATATATGATAGATAATCCAAGTGCGGCTATAAGCCCTGCTGCTATAGTAGATTTAGCAATGGATTTTTTATTTGTAACACCTTTTTCTTTTATAGCGTTAATTACAATAATTCCAAATACGAGAGCAGCAAGGGCATCCATTGTTAAAAATCCTTCAATAAATCCTTTGAAAAAAGGAGCTTCCTGATATGAATCAGTGGGTGTTGAAATAGATCCAACTGGTGAAGAAATTGCTTTAATAATAATAATACTAATCATGATTAGTAACAGCGGGGTTAAATATTTTCCAATTCTATCTACCAATTTAGAGGGATTTAAAGATAGATAATACGTTATAGTGAAATATATAAATGTGTACAGAAGTAATATATACCATTGATTTTGCATGGTGTTACTTAAAAAGGGGGCAACTGCCATTTCATATGAAACAGTGCCTGTACGAGGAATGGCGAAAAAAGGGCCAATTGCTAAATAAATGATAAGAGGAATAATAACACCACAGGCGGGGTGAATCCTACTAGCAAGGGTACTAACATTTCCACCAAAAAGGGAAATAGCAGCAATGGCTAGTAATGGAAGTCCAATACTACTCACAACAAATCCCGAAATCGATATCCAAATATTCGTTCCAGATGAATATCCTAATAATGGAGGGAATATCATATTACCTGCACCAAAAAATATTGCAAACAGCATAAGTCCAATAGGGATTGTTTCTTTCAAGGTTAACGATTGTTTCATAGAGCACTCTCCTTTTTTGACGAAAAATGTCGAAATTTTAGTTTTTTTCATTATAGCATATGTTATTAGAAAATAAAGAAAAATAAAAATGGGAATAATTTCTTAATCCACTTAAAATACCGTTTTAAGTGGATTAAATCATATAAATCCCCAAATTCCATAAAATCAATTAATAAAAATACACAGATATTTTAAAATTAAACATTCGTATATTGAAATTTCAATAAATAATTATCATTTTTTCCTAGAAGACTCCTTCCTCAAGGAACTCCAATGGGAGATGAATCGTGTCACTATTAGTTGAAACAGAAGTGCAAGAACTTCCAAAAACAAATTCTTACATCGAAATGGCTGTAGAACTATAAGATTTTGCCATTTTGTCAGATGGAATGACCTAGAAAATTCCGAATTTTTTCGATCATTAGAAGAGAAGTTAGCGAAAGCACAACTTATTCTTTCTAGACGAACGAAAGAATCTTCTCGCCGGAATAAATAACGAGTAAAAGTAGCTAGAATTCATGAACATATAGAAAATACTAGAAAATATTACTTGCACAAAATCTCAACTGATAACATCAAAAATCATGATGTTATCGATATAAAGGATTTGTAAGTATTGAATATATTAAAGAATCATAGGTTAGCAAAAGCAATTAGTGAGGTATCATGGTCACAGTTTCGAGCCATGTTAGAATACAAACCCAAGTGGTACGGCAAACAAGTCATTGTCGTATTGAAAACATTTGCTTCGATCTAATTATGATCTTGTTGTGGATATCAAAACAAAGACGTTTAAACTCTATGATACTGCCCTACTTGTCGTACACACCATGATAGGGAGATTAACGCAAGTATCAATCTAAAGAATGAAGCGATAAGGCCTCTAACCGTAAGGACTATGGAGATGTCCTAAATGAATTGAAAGTGAGGATAGTTTAAAACTACTTTCTACTTTATCCCTCTCAAAATAATTAAATTCAATGAATAAAATTTAATTATAGAAAAATAATAATAAAAAAAACGGATTATTATACATATTAAGAGGTGAACTCATGTCCTTAATTGAAGAAACCTTAGAAACTAAGACAGATAAAACCATTGAAAAGATCCAAACGAGTAACTTACAAAAGCTTAAAGATATACTAGATAACATCTTTGATATTAGTGCAGATTTGATTGAACATCCTTTGCAATTAAAAACAAACACGAATATTTTACTATATTATTTTGAAGGTCTTACAGATGGTGTTGCATTAAAAAGCAATGTTGTTACACCATTATTACAAGGAGTAAATGAAGACAGTCAAATATTTAATTCTAATATTATTGCTACCCATACCAAAATAGTATATACATGGAATGAAATTAAAGAAGGATTACTTGAGGGTCAATGTGTACTGTTTATGGAGGGCGAAAAGCGGTCACTTCTAATAAATACAAAAGGCTGGGCAGAGAGATCAATTCAAGAACCGATTTCAGAAGTTACTATTAAAGGCTCACATGATGGTTTTATTGAGAATGCCACAAAAAATATAGGCCTAATTCGTCGATATATTCCCTCTACAGAGCTGAAAATCAAAAAGCTGACGATTGGAGAACGAGCCACTTCTTTAGTCTATTTGATTTACTTAGGTGATGTAGCAAACGCAGATGTAGTCCAAGAAATAGAAACTAGAATCTGTAATATTAAAACGGATACGGTATTGAGCATTGGAGAACTGTCTAATTTTACAAAGGATCAAAATTGGACTCCTTTTCCACAGGCTTATTTAAGCGAACGCCCAGATGCAATTTCAAATCATATACTTGATGGAAAAGTAGCAGTGTTGATGGATAGGTCCCCGGGTGCAATGGTTGTTCCTATGAATTTGATTGGATTTTTTCAGACTCCTGATGATTATAATATTCATTGGCTCATTGCATCATTTTTTCGTTTATTACGATTTGCAGGATTTATTATAGCGATTTTTTTACCCGCAATTTATATTGCTATAGTCTCTTTTCACTTTGAAATCATTCCAATAGACTTATACACTTCTATTGCAACGTCAAGAGTCAAAGTTCCTTTCTCTCCCCTATTGGAAGCTTTTATAATGGAAATTACACTCGAAATGCTACGTGAAGCTGGTATTCGCTTACCACAACCAATTGGACAAACAATTGGAATTGTTGGAGGGATTGTAATTGGGCAGGCGGCTGTTCAAGCTGGTCTTGTGAGTAACGTTATGGTTATTATCGTATCTATTACCGCCATTGCATCATTTATTGTTTCTAATTATGACTTATCAAGTTCTATACGCCTTATTCGCTTTCCAATGATGTTATTGGCATACTTTTATGGGATTGTAGGTATTGTTAGTGGATTAATGCTTTTATTTGCTCATTTTGTTTCACTAACTTCCTATGGTTCACCATACGGATTGCCAATCGCACCATTTCGGCTTCAAGAGTTAAAAGATTCTTTTGTAAGATTTCCTATTTCTATGATCACCACCCGCCCGAGTACAGGACAGCCGAAACAAAAAAAGAAAAAAGAAGGTGATTCGCATGGGGAATCTTAAATTTCAAAACATAACTTTATTTGAATTTATTGTTTTCATCCATTCACTGCAACTTGCATCAGGTATGTTAATTATGCCAAGTCCACTTGCTACTACCGCTGGCACAGATGGCTGGATTTCTATCATTCTTGGTTGGATAACTACTTCTATAATTGGCGTATTTATTATATTAATGTTACAAAAAAGTCCTGACAAAAATTTCTCACAAATCTTAAACACATACTTTGGTAAATGGATAGGAACAATTCTTTTTCTTTTATATGCCTTTTATCTATTTTTTGCTGGTCTTAATACTTTATTAAAGGCAACTGATATTGTAAAAGTGTGGATATTCCCTTCCATTCCTGCTTATCAAATCGCCATATTATTACTATTGCCTTTTATTATTTTAGTCCTGAGTGGGTTAAGGGCTCTTACTAGTTATTCTATGCTTGTTTTCTTCTTCACTACTTGGATGCCATTATTTCTTCTTTTTTCATTAAAGACTATGTATGCTCCTTTACACCTACTACCTATTTTAAAAGATGGTATATACCCTATTATAAAAGCAACGAAAGAAACCATTACCCCTTATGCTGGCTTAGAAATTGCATATTTTATTTATCCGTTCTTACAAAAAAAACAACAAGCTATAAAGGGACTACTAATTGCGAATACTGGAACCATGTTTTTCTATTTATATGTGACTATTCTCTCTTATATATACTTTAGTCCGGAGGGGATAAAAGACGTAATTTGGCCAGTATTTCATCTGTTAAAAGGAGTTCGTTTTTCTTTCATAGAACGATTAGAAATTATATATATCGCTTACTATTTAATTGTATTCTCCACTACAATATATCCATATTTATTTTTCAGTTTTGAGTCTGTGACCATTTCACTTCAAAAAAACGCTCGCAATTGGGCGCTGGTTGGTTTTATGGTATTAATTGTCGGCTTATTTATTTTTCTAAATCCCAATGTGGATCAATATTTATTTATATATTCTTTTGTGGATATCTTAAATATCATTTTCTTTATTCTATTACCAATTTTATTTTTCATTTACAGCATTCTTTTTGCTTGGGTTACTAGGAGGAAACAACTTTGATTCGAAAATGGATATGGATTGTAATTTGTTGTGTATATTTAATTGGTTGTAGTCAGAGAATTCCTCTTGAGAAGGTTTCATTAATCCTATTAATTGGCTTGGATAGAACCCCTAATGGAGACATAAAAGTTGGCACAAGCATCCCACTCTTTCATCAGAAACAGCAACAGAGTACTATAGAGCATTGGACACAGGCGTCAACTGTATATAATGGATTCAGTAAGATAGATACAAAGTTAACAGGCTATATGACAGCCTCCAAAGCTGAAATCATTTTAATTGGAAAAAAATTGGCGCAAGAATCAAATTGGTTGCAGGAACTTGATTCTTCCTACCGTGATCCTTACGCTACCATAAATGCTAAAGTAGTACTTGTAGATGGACCCGCAGATGAAATTTTTAAAGTTCATAAGCCTAGTAAACCATCACTACCATCTTATATAAATGGTGTAATCGAGTCTTCAATTCAAAATAATCAATCCGTCTCTTCTACAATTCAACAATTAATGAGAGAACAAAATGAAGAAGGAATGACACAAACTGTTCCAATTATCAAAAAAACAAAGAATGAAATCGACACAGTAGGAATTGCGTTTTTAAATCGACAAGGAAAATATTTAACTCATATCCCTAAAAAAGACGTTAAGTTCTTCAATCTTATAAATAAGTCAAAAAATACAGGACGAATGATACTACACCTTGTGCTTCCTCCTAAAAAATCCAACAAAAAACCAAACACATCTATCTTCGTACAGAATGCGACAAGGAAGATAGATGTTAGTTTTAAAAATGGAAAGTTTGTATTTAATCTCGATATAAACGCTAATGTAGCCTTAGTAGAAAAAAACAATGCGAATTTAATGAAGGGGCACTATGATAATAAAAAAAATATAAATAATTTAGAAAGTGCTATTGAAAAAGAAGTTAATAAGAAGTTACAAAATATGTTGTATGAAATACAGCAGAATAAAATTGATCCAATCGGATTATCCCTATACGCTAGAGCCTATCAATATAAAGAGTGGAAAAAAGTAAAAGGAGATTGGTTGAAAGCGTTAGCAGAGGCTAAAATAAATGTAAAGACACATGTCAAAATAAAAGATACCGGAACCGTTAGAAATTAAGCGTCCTGTTGCTGGGCCGTGGATTCAAGATGATAAATCAAGTATTAATTATGTAATTGGCAAAGATATATTAGATGCTTATTTTAATTTAAAAAATCCACGATTAAATGGAGAAACTGCAAAAGTGAATGATTCAAAAGATGAGCAGAACACATAAAAACGTCTCTAGCATTTAAATGAGCTCGAGACGTTTTTATGTGTTTTATATATATTAATTTCAATGGCTAAAAGTTGATATTTCTATATCGTCTTTTGCCAAATGTCAACTTTAAATTCTACTGAAAATTTAACAGCCAGATGAGCCTTATGTTTATCTCCAGCTCTGCAACAGAACTATTTCAATTTTTAAGATGCATCTTCAAACTGACTATTGTATAGATCCGCATAGAATCCTTTCTTTGCAATCAATTCTTCATGATTACCACTTTCAATAATGTCTCCATCTTTCATAACCAAAATCAAATCGGCATTTCTAATTGTTGAAAGTCTGTGTGCAATCACAAATGATGTTTTACCCACCATCAATTTATCCATTGCTTCTTGAATAAGCGCTTCAGTACGAGTGTCAACCGAACTAGTAGCCTCATCTAAAATAAGTAACGGAGCTTTTTTTACCATGGCCCTTGCAATAGTAAGAAGCTGTTTTTGCCCTACAGATAAGCTCGCTTTATCATTTAATGCTGTATCGTAACCTTTAGGCAAAGTTCTAATAAAATGGTCCAAACCTACTGCTTTACAAGCCGCAACTACTTCTTCATCAGTTACATCTACTTTGTTATAAATTATATTTTCCTTAATCGTACCTTCAAATAACCAAGTATCTTGTAACACCATACAAAATAGATCATGAACATTTTTACGAGTAATTGAATTAGTCGGTACATCCTCAATTTTTATTTCACCGCTATCAACTTCATAGAAACGCATAAGGAGGTTCACAAGCGTTGTTTTTCCAGCACCGGTAGGTCCAACAATTGCAACTTTTTGGCCGGCTTTTATATGAGCAGAGAAATCTTTAATAATACGATTCTCTTTCGTATATCCAAATTTAACATTTTTAAATTCCACATTACCTTTGACATCATTGGCATGTAATATAGATTCTTTGTCACTTTCGTCTTCAAGCTCAGCTTCGTCTAAGAATTCAAATACACGTTCGCTTGCTGCAGCAGTTGACTGCAAACTTGTTGCCGCTTGTGCTAACTGAAACAATGGCTGCGTAAATAAGCGAATATAAACCATAAATGAAACAATAACACCAAATTTTTATGAAACATTATTTTTTATTTGACTTTGATTCACTTTATTATAGTAACCGTGTTTTACTACTTGCCTAACATCATCTACTTCAAATCCCATTATTTCTGTAATATCTACAACAATTGTATTCTGTAGAACACTGACTACATATCCGGTTAATTCTAAATTAGGATTTTTACGATATAAAAATTGAACGTAATCCCCAATTGTTACTTTTGATTTATGCTCCATTTGGTACCCCCTGAATCGTCCTTAATTATTCGTTAGTTTTCCCAATTTTTACTTCTTTATACTGTTTAGCAAGTCTATAAATTTTAGCTTAATGGCGATGTGGGGTAGGACCCCTACATAATGAATACAAAAATGTGAGAGTATATTCATCCTCAGATGTGTTTAAATTATTACTCAGGATATTTAGTTTGTTGTTCCATATGTTTTGCAACGTCACTTAAGGGTTGCATCTCCTTTAAAAAAGCATTTACATCAATAAATAATACTCACTAAACTCATCATAACAGCCAGTGAGTTCAATTATACTTGGTACTCAGGTTCAAGATAAAGCGTATTACATCGGCAAAGAATCATAAATAACTCGTTAATTTTCCCACCTAGAATAAAGGTAGCTTCATATTGAAACCGTCCATTTCTAAATATAGTTCCTGTAATGTCTCTATACCTTATTGATGTTTCCACTGTCATAATCATCACCTCAAAGAAGTGATTCTATGCATGGCTGCTAAACACCTTCTACAAGATGGGTGTTTTTGACCATCCCCCGAAAAAGGGGAATAAGACGAAATATATCAAATAGATTTTAGTTAGATATGTCTATACAAGATAGTGGTACGGAAACGATTCAAGGAATAACCCGCCACATAAAGTAGGGATTACGCCAGCCTTTCGGAAAAAAACCCGTTAAGAATATGCATAAATTTATATAATTTTTCGAGTAATCCAGTAACAAACGAGAACCCGAAAACCGCACCATGATAGGAATGTATAAAAAATGCATAGTTCCATAGAACAAAAAAGGGGGATTCCCTGTGAGAGTAAGGGTCTGCCTTTTTCCTTGCTACCGATAATGAGACGTTATGTTAACCGAGCATGTATACGGGGTTCAGTCGAGGTACGTGTAAAAACGGGTCATAGAGTGGAATTCATTTCCATTGTATGACCCCCTTTTATTTTAATATGCATATGTGCATTGGCTTTTGTATCATTTGCATAAAGTTAGGTAATTAAAAAAAGATTGATAATTCGTAGGAAAGTTGGATAAAAACTGTTTCTTATTTTTGAAGAGATCTTTAAGGCTTTAATTTAATTTTCAAAGCTACAAACAGCTACTATTTTATGAAATGAAGCAATTATTTAATATTTATGCAACTTATACTTTACAAAAGGTAATATATAAGTTACATTATTCTGTGGAGGGTGTTATATGAAAAATCACGTGAAAATTGCTCGTGTCAAAGCAGATTTAACACAACAGCAGCTTGCTGATGAAGTTGGTATTACAAGACAAACCGTCAGTCTAATTGAAAAAGGGAAATATAACCCGTCACTAAAGCTATGTTTACAAATTTGCTATGCCGTAAATGCAAACTTAAACGAAATATTTTGGATAAATCAGGAGGATTTTGAATGAAGAAGATTACAGATGAAAGACTCATTTTAAGGAATTTGAAAAATGTTAGAATTACGTATATTGTCCAAACAATCGGTATTTTATGCATTCTTGGTTACGATCTATTTCAAGGTGGACTTGATGGGATGCGTGAAAACCCACTTTGGATGGTATTTATTTTAACATCTGTTGTATCTGCCTATTTATCAATAAGTGTTAGTGTGGAACATGAAAAGGAAATAAAAAATCCAAAGAAATCACTTATAGTTAGTATGGTAGTACTAATTATTATTGTAGTGACTGTTGCATATCTTACTTCTATTACCCCAACCTTTAGCTGGATTAATGGCTTATTAGTAGGAGCCATTATATTTATTTGTGGGTGTATACCGATGTATTATGTATATAGATTAAGAATAAAGCAAGAACAAGATTTAGAAGATGAATAGAGAAAGGGAATAACATTGGTGTCATTTTTTAAAGAAGTAAAACTAGTTTGCCATATTTGTTGTAAAGAAATTGTTGAAGGGAAAGAATTTATTGTGCGGTTGAACCTACCAACTAAATCAAGAATGCCTGTCGGGGTGTTAGATAAAGTATTGGTAAAAAATGAGAAAGAGATTTTGTGTGATTAATGTAATCATCAGAATACATCTGAATAATTGATTGTAGCACGCCCTGAAACATTAGATATCTAAATGTTAATGCCGGTTTATTCAATGATGTATTAAAGTATTTTTATAACATTTTTATATGATGGTGTCCTGAATTCTAATCAAAAATTTTTATAAATAATATCTCTAGATGTCGTGTGTCGTGTTTTTGCTCATCCCCCTAAAAGGGGGAACAATACAAAATATACCAAATGAATATATGTATCTAGACGAGATACATATAAAAACGGTTCATATACTGGATTGTATTTACATGTACTTTTTTTATTAAATAACTAACTTACGATAAACAAAAAGCTAATTTTATCTCCATGTATAAGATAGAGTTAGCTTCTTTTTATGTTTTAAATTATGTAATTGCTCTTTTTGTGCTACTTATTTTGAAAATAATAAAGAGCTACTACCCCTTTTTTCAATAAATTTTGAAAGCCATTAGGAAAGTAAAACATAATTTTTTCAGCTTCCTTTATGTTTATCCAACTAATATCAGTAATCTCATTTTGGTCTTGAATAGATATTTCTCCCCCTACTATTCTAGCTACAAAGGTAAAGATTACAGCATGTGCATGTGGAAAGAATTTTTCGTTAATAGCAAATATATTTTCAATTTCAACTGTTAACCCAGTTTCTTCAAATGTCTCACGAATAACAGCTTGTTCTAATGTTTCTCCAATTTCTCTTGCTCCTCCTGGAAGGCTCCATTCACTACCATTTTCACGTTTGTTTCTAACCATAAGAATTTTTTGATTTGTATCATCATAAATAAGTGAATATACTACATCGACTCGTTCCATGACTTCTCCTCCATTGAATAATTAAAATCTTTATAGATAGTACGCTAATAAAATATCCTTGCCGCACATGAAATTAAAGTACTTTAATTTCATTAAACTAAAAGCACCTGCGAGCTAAATAAGTTTTAGATTAAAAGCTGAAGCCACTTATTTTCTGGTTCGTGTACTTCTAAAGCATATCGCAGCCATTTTTTCTTCTCATTATCAAGATAATCCTTTATAGCGATAAAGTCTTGATGGTCTTTTTCTCTTGTATTCTTCGCTTTATATAAAAGTACAATTTCTGGATTTAGATATGGAATACCTGTTTTAGTAGTACTCCAAACGGAATTGAGTGGGTAAGAAATCCTAAAGTCTCTTCTGAATATCCAATCATTTTCTTTTGTTTCATTAAGAAGAATTTCTATTTTATCTCCGTTTAACATATTCAAAGCGTGTATTTCGTGAACTGGCAAATCTAAAAATTCATTTTCCCAAGTATAGAACTTACCTTTAATTACCTTTTTGAACTCCATTCATTAAGATAATCTTTCAGATATTGTTGGTCTTTTCGAAAAACAGCAAACTCTATATCTTGATGTTCTCTTGTTTCCTCACCAATAAAAAGGTCCATCGCCCATCAACTTAAGGAGGAAACAAACTGAACCTTCATTCAGCTAGGTCAAAATATTATTAAAAAAGCGTATAATAAATAAACCCTAACGGGTTTATTTATTATGCAATTTTCTTTTGTTTTATCAATCCAGTATACTCATATTGGCTGATATGTAACGTTTAACGTTTTTTACATAGAAGTGTATTCTTTCGTTAAAAATCAATCTGAGCGGTCGTTTTTTAGATTCTTCAAAAAAATAGGTGTTTTATCTTTTTCAGAACCGAATGCATACGTATTTCCCTATCTGGATTATAGATGAATCGTCAAATAAGAGGAATAAGCATATACTGCACGATTTTTCAACTCTTCATAGGTGTATAACTTTTACTTATCAAATAATTTCGGATGTTTCTTACTGTAGTATCCGAACAATTCTTCTCCATTTTTCCGTATACGATACTGACGCGTTTGTCTAATTGTACCTTGTATTTCTTCAGGAGCAAACTTTTTTAGTATTTCTAATGCTTGTAAAGATGGGATTTTTTCCCTGTTACATAGAAATGAATAAAGATAAGTTCTTTTATAGTTATATAATTGTAATATGAACTCCCGCCCATAAAAGAATCCCCTCCTCGGTCATTATTTTTATCCGCACATGGCTAGATAAATAAACGAAGCTATCTATTTAACCTATCAGTATCTTCAGCGTTTGTTTCACTTTTTCATCGTCCACTCGATAAAATACTTCTAATCCTTTTCGCTCATATGCTACAACTTTATGAATTTTTAACCTGCCGAGATGTTGCGAAACGATGGATTGTGGGATGCTAAGATACCGTTGTAATTCAGAAACATTTAATGAAGTTTTCTTTATTAATTGATGTACAATTTGGAGACGGACAGGGTGTCCTAATACCCTTACTACTTCTGCACCACGTTCTAATTCATTTAACTCCGTGTAAAAGGCATTTTCCATCTTTATTCCTCCCCATTCCTTTTATACAGAGTATTCCCTCTGTATCATTCATTTTCCTGTTATAGAATTTACATCTCACAAACTATCTTGCACCATTTCATTTACACCTTTATACTGAAACAAGTATACATCACAATAAGAGGTGCCTTATGAACAAATCAGAATTAATCAAACAAGTTGCAATACAGTCCGAACTAACAAAACCACAAGCGAGTCTTGCTGTAGATGCAGTATTAGAATCTATTCAACATGCACTACAAAATGGGGAACATGTACAGCTACTTGGCTTCGGTACATTCGAAGTAAGAGAACGTGCTGCCCGTGAAGGACGCAATCCACATACTGGTGAAGCTCTTACGATCCCTGCGGGAAAAACACCTGCCTTTAAAGCAGGGAAAGTATTAAAAGAAGCTGTAAAAGCTAAATAATATTTCTGTAACAGTAGCATGAACTCTAAGGATTTCATGCTACTGTTTTATTTTAGAAGCGAATCGTGGAGATCGCACGTTCTTATTTCTGTCTTTTTGAAATGTTTTTAATTTCGTTTTCAACGTGTTCCCCCTATTTTTCTCATCCCGTTACTTTGTATTTTTCTAATTCCGCTAACAGTTGTTTTACCCTTTCCCCCAAAAACAAAAACTACCAATTAGAAACCCATTTGCGTAACAAAAAGGTAGCAGAATTATTTCTGTGACAAATTATTTTTGAGACCGTATTTAGTTACATCTAAATTCAATACGATCTAGGCCAGGATGTAAAAAGAAAAAATGTAACAAAAACGTTTATTTATGTTACAACGTTAATCCTTCTTTTTGAAAAAGGAAACACGTTTTTATCATGCATAAGGTTGTTTTACTAGCACCAAACGGTCTAGATAATCCTAAATACTTTTTGGAATATTTGTTCCTTAACATCTTTAAAAAAGTAAAGAAAATAAGCATAATTAAACTGACAGCCGTTTACATTGAACTAACTCCTATAAATATGTATCTATATCCTGCAAGTCGACTTTTGATTTATTGCTAAGGGCTATTTGCGAAGTCTTTTTCGAATAGCGACTATTCCGTCACCTTACTCAGAAGTGTTATAATTCTAATTATAACACTTCTGAGTAAAAAATAAGAAAATTCAAAAAAACAAAACGGATAGATCGCCTTACTTTATGCCTTTACAATTAATTATGTAAGTGCACAAAATAAAAACATTAAAACCCTAAAAAGCTAAAAGTTCCGCAAGGAACAGGCCGTATTTTACTGCTTCACTCCACTAAAAAATATAACAATAAAGTCGTTTCGAAATCTAGGTGTTAATCAACAATCGCGTCCTATTGTTGATTAACATTGAGATCCATCATCTGTTCTCGGTTTGTTTAAGAAACGGCCCTTGTTATTGTATATTTTTTAATAAGAATTCTGTAATCTCTTCATTTAGCTCATGATGGAAATATTCTCGATTAAATCCATGTGGATCTTGTGAAGGAAGAAAAGATGAATTTGTCATATCTTTTAGAAATGGACTAAGAAATGAAAAATTTCCTGCGTTTTTAACTATTCTATGTTGAATTTTAGTACTGTCAGTTATCCCATTTAATATAATTTCTGCATGAAAATAAGGTGCAAGTTGATCTTTCTCCCCAACAAGCATTAAAATGGGGATGTTTATGTCTTCTAAAGCACCTTTTGTTTTAAACCAAACTGAAGCTGGTGCTAAAAGAACTAAAGATTTTATTCTGTAATCAGGTGTAATCTTGATAAGATGAGATTTCTCATCAGAAGACTCATAAGAGAAAGAGGTTGGTACTCCTCCCGATGCTGCTAATGCTGTGTACCTGGAAATAAAAGTAAGCTTATGACCTATTTTTACACGTATCTAGGCTGTACCCCCTTCCCTCAAAATAGGAAAAAAGAATTACCTAAGAATTGTGGAAGAAGCTTGTTTGTAGATTAACTGTTGCTTACCATGAACCATCATAAGAACGGTGAATTTATCCATTGCAAGGATCTGCCCACGTACTGGAACGCCATTCTGTAAAAATACAGTAACGATCCCTTTATTCTCGTTCAATTGTTCCAACATATCTTCTTTTAGGTTATACATGAAATTCTCCCCTTATTTGTATCTATTTTTCTTTTAATGCTTGCTGCGGCTCATTGTTGTCTATTTGTATTTCCCATTCACCTTCTATTTTTCTAAACCATTTTCCTATTTTACTTAAATAGTATTTTTTCACTTCACCATACGGAATCCAAATTTCTCGTTCCTGTATTTGATTCATAACTTCATGAAGAATTTCATCATGCTCATATTTTCTAGGTTTTCGATGATGAGTTCTTACAAAGTGTATGTATTCCCTACGTAACCAATTAGAAATATGATCTTTTTGTTTTTGCCGGAGATGTGACCATTTTTTATTTGTCTGAAGGAGTTTTCCATTTACTTTTATATGATTTTTCATCAACACTCATCCCCTTTTACCATCTAAATGTAAATATGCAACTATCGTATCATATTTAAATTAAAATACGGCTTTAGGTATATATTTCGCAAGAAATCTATCCAAATTAAAAATAATATCTCCATTTCATATGAAATAGTATCCAAAACAGACGAGACAGAACCCACTAAGCGGAGTGATAAGGCAAAAAATTAAATGTATACTATTAATTATGTTTTTTCTCTTTTATTTAATATTACGGTACGTGAAATTATATATATTGTATTAAAAAAGCCCCCATAGATCTTACACCTATGAGAGCTACCTAAGGGTATTTAGACTTTCGACTCCATTCTATTGTAACAGGCTTTCACTATACATGAGAAACATAATGAATCAAAAACAGACCATCATTATAAGAAATTCTTTAAACCCTTGCTGAAAGGAAATACGACCTTCTTCCATTCTACATGCCTCTTTTCTTAATATCTTTATATATGTTAAAATAAATAGGAAAGAAATCCGTCAATTTCTTTCTTCTACGGTCACTCAGACTTTTGCTCTTTGTTTGCTTTTGCAAATGAAGAGCTTTTATTTTTCATACTTATACTTACTTTGGGGTTCAGCCGAGATACATGTAATTTTGGGTCATAGGCTGTATTTTATTTCCATTAACAAGTTTAACTGTAACAAAAAGGTATTTTACTAATAATGTTACGAATTATTTTCGATACAATATTTTGTTACAGCGAGTTCAATGGTTAAGATATTTCATATTTTCAAATACAAAACGCAACAAAAACGAACGTTTATGTTACAAATCCGTTTAGCCCAGTTAATTTCTCACTATGATTATAACTAAGGTTGTTTTGCTAGCACCACCTGATCCAGATAACCTAAAACGTTAAACGTTAACGAATTGGAATATTTTGTATCAATACCCCTTTTCGGGGGATGGGCAAAGATACCCTACTATAATTGACATTGTATGAACTTAGCTTGATAGCGATGGGGTGGTATCCCAAATAAAAAAAATAATAAGTTGGATAGCGAAGGTTTAGACGATATGGGGAATATTAGCGACAATAATAAAAGAGGTGTTGAATGTCAAAACGGTATTCCATGTTTCAAAACGGAATTTATAGATATAAAAACTCCTTCTATACTGTATATCATCGGACAGGGGAGTTTTTATATGCAATATTTAGTTGAGTTAGCCTATTTTAACTAATTTAAATTTTTGTGCAGCGCTATTGTTGATTTTGTCCCGAACATATAATCTTGCACCACTTTCTGTTCTTGTATCGTAAACATCTAATACTTTATTTTTGTTCTCATAATTCACTAACATGACATTGCCATCTCCGGTACCTTCTAAAATCCAATAATGCTCTGGCTTATGCTGATTTTCTGTAACAAGGGCTGTATCGTCCGCATTAGGTGTAGTATTATAGGCTAAGACCCTGCCATCCTCTTTGTTGATGATTTGATAAGCTTTTTTATCAGCATCATATTTGAATTCCCATTGTTGGTTCTTTCCATCATGAGAATCCCATATCACTGGATGTTCTATCCCATGCTCCCCAAAATCGACAATCTTGTTTGCTTGTGGGTATACTATTTTGTAAGTTCCCTCATTCAAAGAATAATATTTTTCATTCTCTTTTGCTAGTTCTTTCATCGCCGGGATCGCCGGGTCATTGACTGTTGTATTGTAGAATTTTTCTACGAATTCATATGAAGATATAGCATCCTCCAGGATAGCTATATCAGATTTGAATTTTGTATCTTCCTTGCCCCCAATTGGTACAATACCACCGCCACGACCCCAGTCTAGAGCCCATTGCCTGTGTTGCTCTTTGACCTTACTTAGTCTATCTTTCAAATCTTTTATCTGATTCTCTGCATCACCAAGGTTGAAGTGGAATTCTGGTACCTGTTTTATCTTTTTGATGTGTGGGGCTGTAGTATCATCATATGTTTTCTTTATATGCAATAAATAGCTATTAGTAATTGCTCCAAACCCATCTTTCATATATATTTCTTTTAAGCTTTGCTCTGTAATATTCATTTTAGAAGATACTGCTTTATGACTTACTGAGTTTAAAAACAGTAAATGAGCAAGCGCAACTTTAGTGTATATAGGTAAATTTATATCTTTGTGTTTATCATCCGAAGTGTAATCTAAAAGACTCCTAAATGAATACTGAATGTTATTTGCCAATATACCACGTTGAGTCTTGGTGTCTTCATAATTTTTCTGGCTATTATCAGCATTCTGAGCATTATCAGCATTTACTACTTTTTCAAGATTTGTTAGTGAGTCCCTTAATGTTTTGAATTTAATGCTAAGCGAGTTAAGTTGTTCGTTATTAATTTCATTATCAATTTTATTTGTCAGCTTAGTAAGATCGGTTCTTAGTTTGTTTAGCTGTGAATTAATGCCATTTGTTTCTGGCCAAATGGAACTAATCATCGGAGCAACAAGCATTCCTCCACCTGGAATGAGACCAGTGCCTGCTATGGTTATCGCCCTTAAGGTATCGTTCAATTGTTCAGGGCCTTCATTTGCAAATTTAATAAGTTCACTCGTTGTAGTTCCCACAAATTTGACTGCCGGCCCTAGATCATTTATTTGCTTCTTTACATTGTTTATCAAGTTATTTTCTGACAGTTCAGTGTTTTTCACTTGAGTCTCTAGTGATGAAATAACTGAACTGTTATCTCCTTCAGCAGCGAATGCAGAGGCTGTGGGTCCTAATGTACTAACTCCTAAAGTCATTGTTGTTACTGTTGTAAGAATGACTTGTTTGTATTTACGTTTTGCATCTTTTCTATCTTTGTACTTCATCAAATCGTCCTTTCTGGTTGTATTATTTTTACATGTATCCTATCAAAGAAGTAATATTATAGGCCTCACCATACACGCCCATCAACTTATTCGAATTGAGGTTGCTGATTTTCTGCACCAAAAGCGTTTACAGGTGTGAAACAACTTGTGGATACCGCCATAGCCAATATACCTGCGACTAATGTTTTTTCATGCTAATTCTACCTATTGTTAATAGCTCTTGATAAAACAGTTAGATTAAACTCTAAGTGCTTTATTCTCTTTCTAGAAAAACTGACAATATATTATTTTTATAAATAGTTATAATGATGTTAATTACGAGAATGTAATCATAAATTATAGCTACCTGTACATATTGCTTAGCTATAAAATGATCCCTCTAGGAAGTTATATCAAAGATAAATATAAAAATTAGATTACTTTCTTGTATCTTATAAGCTGTAAGGACCTTACAGCCTAATTAAAACACAAAGTTTATTGTAAGTGGATTTCTATGGAAAGCGCTATCATTTGTCTGTTAATATTAGAAACTTCAAATTCATCGGGATCAACACCTGTAATATGCCCTATTCCCATTCTAGAAAATCGAATTGTTTCATATCCACCTACTCCCATAATAATGACTTTCTTATTTCAAGTCATTATTGTTCCGCTTTTGAATAAACACCAATATTCTTTTTTGCCATTTCCCAGTAATAGGAATCCCTAGCCATTGAAAAACCTCCTGTGTATGTAATAATTATTTTAAAAAAGACTACCTATATAAAATAGTCCCTATATTTAACAATAAGATTAAAATGTGTTCTATTTATGTTCTATTTGTAAAAAAAATAAAAAACTTCCAATTATATCAGAAGATGTATTCTGTTAACTTATTAAACTTAATATAATAGATATTTTTTACGGAACACAATTGAAGAAAGAAGGATAACAGCTAAGAATTAGACGAGGAAGTGCTATCTGATTTGAGCCCATACCTTATCTTCCATATAAATCGATTCGGGAAATATGGATTGGACGATAATCGTCAACCACCCGATGTCCAATTTAATATGGCTATTTCACCTAATGAATTAAAAGTTGCAAATTGAACAAAAATAGCCATAGTCTATTTTAAGTGATCCCAAAAAGATAGAATCGTTGCCGTGCCCCCTTCATAATTCGAATATAAATAGTATTTACGAATTTTATAATTTAATCCATTTTTCTCTAATACCTCATAAAGCTTATTTTTAGTTTCATCCATTACGTCAAAAATAGTTAACTGTTCCATCATTAACAGCTCCTCATTGCGTAAATTTACTAAACTAACTCTAAGAACAAGGCTTGTGTTAAACAGACTATAATTAGAAGCGGATACTATGTCCAATATTAGGGCTGAAATCCGCTTTTTTCTTACATGATATATTCCATAATTAGAGATTAAAAGTATGGTCTATTATGTATACAATAATACAGGAACTTACGTTCGATTTTGTATTAGGGAACATATCCCACAACGTGAGGCGTAGCAAAGTCGAGAGACCGATCGTACAAAGGAGTTAAGAGGTGAAGAACTATGCGTGTACAAGAGGTGATCCTAGAGAATGGAAAGAGATACATATTAGTAGATTCAGATGGGGTTCCTGTGATTCCTGTGGTGAAGTACCTCAAGTATTTGGATGTTACAGGGAAAAGCAGCAACACACAGAAGACTTATTGTTATGCACTCAAACAGTATTTCCTGTACTTACAGGAAACAGAGAAAGATTACAAGCATATAAGATTAGAGGACTTGGTGGAGTTTGTGGGATGGCTTCGGAATCCGTATGAGAGCACCAAGGTAATGTCCCTTCGACCTGTGCAGACAAAGAAAACAGAAAGGACAGTGAACCTTACGGTTACTGCTGTCACAAACTTCTATGACTATTTATACCGAAATGAGGAGTTGCCACGTGATATGGAAGAGAAATTGATACGTCAGGTCTTTACAGGCGGGAGAACGCGGTATAAGAGTTTCCTTCATCATGTCAACAAGGACAAGCCATCCATGCGGAATGTGTTGAAGATAAAAGAACCTCGCAAGAGGGTGCAGACACTTACAATAGAACAGGTGGAGCAAGTCTTAGCGGCAACAACGAATATACGGGATACCTTTCTCATCCGACTCTTGTTTAAGACGGGGTTAAGAATTGGAGAGGCTCTTTCTTTATTTTTGGAGGATTTCAAGTTTAGTCATCAAAAAGGACATCGTATTCGTCTGACGGATCGCGGGGAATTTGAGAACAGTGCGAAACTAAAAACAGGGGAACGAGAAATCTTTGTTTCACAGGAGCTCATGGACTTATATGATGACTACATGTATGATGTCGTTGACGAATTGGACTTCGAAACCAATTTTGTGTTCGTCAAACTGCGCGGTAAGAACAAGGGTAAACCGATGACCTATGGTGACGTGGAAGCTCTATTCAAGCGGTTACGTCAGAAAATAGGGCTGAACATCCACCCTCACCTGTTCCGTCATACGCACGCGACGATGTACTATCAAGAAACGAAGGATATTAAACAGGTGCAAGAGCGACTGGGCCATTCACAAATCCAAACGACCATGAACCTGTACCTTCATCCTTCGGACGAAGATACCCGTAAGGTTTGGGAAAAGGCACAGGGAGCATTTCAAATCAAACAACAGAATGGCGGGAAAGAATGAAGCAAACTTATCAGAGTGATACAGAGCAACTTGGATTTCATGAACGATTGCAGCGCGAGCTGTCGAGTTATTCTGTGAAGACCATAGAGAAAGATGGCTCCGTTGCCATCCATCACGTCAAAGATCCCTACTTCTTGGTTAACGACATTTGGAATGTCGACTTTTTGAAAAACATTCCACAATTTCAAGAGATGGCGAAGAATCATAGTAAAAGAAGAAGACGGAATATGCGTTTTGAAATCAATAGCGCGACTGTCAACTTGGAAGTGAAATATGTTTGGTATCAGAAATTATTTAAAGACGAATGGGCAATTGGCACCGTGTTTGGCGGGCAAGCAACGAGCTTACGAAGGTTAACAGCATTTCTCAATGAAAAATACTCTAACCTCCCTTCTCTCCTTGATTTGAACATCGATCAAGTGGAACGGGAGTGGTTGTTTTGGTTAGAACAGCAAGGTGTTCTAACACAACAGACAATACAGCACATGACGTATGGTGAACTTATTAATAAAACACCCACCGCAACCTTTTTACGAGTTATCCATTCCAAATTTCTCACGCTGACTGATACGCGTGAAGAGTGGGAGAAAGATCGATGGGATGTGCGGGTGTTACATGGCAAATATGGAATTAACTATAACAAGACCCAGACTAATTATTATCTTGATTTCACCAAAATTGAACAAGTGGAAATGCGCCAGTATTTTAAAAAGTATTTCAAACAACGCTTACTTAGTAAGAATCATTTTTCATGGGATACAGCTTCAATATATTCAATATATTTACCAAGGTTCTTGTCATTTATATTTTCCTTAGAACCTACATGGACAAGTTTAAAAGGATTGAAACGATCGCATATGGGACTGTATATTCAATGGTTACATGAATACGCAAGAAATAATTTGACCCAAAAAAATGCGAACCCTGAACGCTATATATCACATGCCCTGACCTACACGGGAAAGTGCTTGGAAGACATCCAGCGATATGAATACGATATCGCTCCTGAAACTCCTGTACGATTGTTACTCTTTCCAGAGGACAAGCCAAAGTTAAAAAAGAAATCGATTGATCAAATTGATTACATTCCTGAATTTGTATTGGAGCAACTTTTCGCGCACATCGATGACTTACACAAAGAGGTCATTCCAGTGGTATGGGTGGCTTTTAAAACAGGGCTTCGCATTTCGGATGTATTAGGTTTAACCTCGAATTGTTTGGAGCGAATTAACAGTAACTACTCTATTGTCACGGATATTGAGAAGACATATGTGCAAGGACATAGAATCCCAATTGACGAAGATTTAGCAAATATCCTCGCGGTTCTTATTCAACAATCCCAAGAGAATAGCAACCAAGAGAATAACCCCGAAGGGTTTATTTTTGTTCGTTACCGAGGTGTACGGAAAGGTAGGCCTTATTATCAACGATGGATTCGAGAACAATTAAACACACTAGCAAAACAAAAGAATATTGTAGATGAGAATGGAAAACTATTCCACTTCAAAACTCATCAATTTCGCCACACCTATGCTGTCAAAATGTTAAATGGCGGCGCAGATATACTAACTGTACAGGAACTAATGGCACATGCCTCGCCTGAAATGACCTTGCGGTATGCCAAACTGTTGGATGACACAAAGAGAAAGTCATTTGAAGCAGCCTTTAGAAATAAAAGTCTACACCGTTTCAATTCAAATGGTAAGGTGCAAGAAATTAAGGCAGGCGAAGATATCCCAGAGGACATCCTGCAAGCTCTTTGGCAAAATCATAAATTAAACGCGATGGAAAATAACTATGGAACGTGTCACGCTCGTTTAAGTGGCGATTGTCCTTAATATGGAGGAGGCGCCTTGTTTAACGTGTGGTAAGGGAGGTACCCCTTGTAAGGACCTAGCAATTGGCTTTTCCGATTTCGATATCGGAAAATATGAGGATCATATCAAAAGAACCTCTAGAAATATGGAATTAGCAAAACAGCATGGACGTGAAGACATTGTGGAGAAAGGTTCTAGAAATTTGAAGCGTTATGAAGAGATTTTAAGCAAGCTCCAGGAAGGGAATGTTATCTTCGGCAGAATGGAACGAATAAAGCGAAAGCAGGGTGTAGAAAATGGCTAACTACGATCGTAAAGAACATTTAAAAGCAATTCATGCATCAAGAAAAGCGACTACTTCGCAAAAGGTGGATAAAGCCATCCAAAGGCTCGTGCGAGCCAATGGTCCTATCAATTTTAATAGTGTGGCAAGCGAGGCTGGCGTAGCAAAAGCGACGCTATACAACAGCCGTGAGCTGCGTGAACGGATTGAGAGCCTGCGCCAGCAACAAGCGGAAGCTCCTACACCAAAACAAATCAAGCGTGAAATAGATGAAAATAATAAAGATGCAGTTATCGCCTCTTTGAAACGTAAGATTAAGAGGTTAGAAGAAGAGAAAAAACAACTGCGTGAGCAATTGAAGGTTGCTTATGCAGAAGTTTATAGAAAGATTTGAGGGAACCATGTTCCTTTCTTTCTTCGGTTAACGAAGGAGAACCGTTTAATAACAAGCTCAAATAAATTATAGTGTTGTATTTTGTTTTGTGGGGAAAAATACCTACCAAGAAAAGGTAGGTGACTTTATTTGAAAAAATTTTTATGTATTATTTTCAGCGTTTTATTTTGTATCACTACTTCTACTGTTTTGGCAAAGCAAGAAGCACCGAATCAATAATTTATTAATAAGTATTATTTCGATATTGATTTAAAAGGGATGAAAGATATCTATTTCTTTAGGGAGTTCCCCTTTTATACTGATAAAGGACAAGTTTCGCCTTTAGGTAAGGCAGTTTTATCTGTATTACAGGGTGATATATGGACATGGGCTAGGGAACCAAGGATTTATGTTAAAGAAAACATTGCTTATATACACGCAGTAAAATTAGATGGCTTAAATCTATATACGCTGAAAAGAGAAAATAACGTTTGGAAAGTCGTTAAAATTGAAAAAAAGAAACTTCCTACGGTTGGTAGCGATGAGGTATTTTCCCTTTATTAGGTTGATGGCGATATCCCTACATTATGCTGTGGATTGGAACGAAACAATCCAAATTTCCGATACAAAATATGTTGCTTATGGTGCTGGACCAGTTGATGAAGTTTACTTTGCTGTAAAGAAACAAAAAAACACTTTTTTATTCGATAATTCCAATTTCTAGAGCCTTTTGAACAGCTTCTTCTTTGTTGCGGACTCCTAGCTTTGCATAAGCTGTGGAAGCATAATTTCTGACCGTACCATTCGATAAATATAACCTTGATGCTATGGTAGTGTATCGAAGTCCCTTTGCTACTAGCTGCAATATTTCTATCTCCCTAGCTGTTAGCTCATAAGCGGTTGCTTTTGATTGTGGTGTCTCTTTTTGCGCATCAAACTTCTCAAATATTTTGTGAGACATTCCCTGATCAATTAGTGTCCCACCTTTGTGAATAAGTCGGATCGTATTAGCTAGCTCCAATGTTTCAATAGATTTGAGTAAAAAACCATCCGCACCGTTGCGAAGTGATTCCAACGCCTGTTCGGTATCCTGAAAAGTTGTGAAAATTAATACGCGGATATGTGGCCATTGTTGTTTAATCTTTTTGGTTGCTTCAACTCCATCCATGTGCTGCATATCTAAATCCATAAGTATAACATGAGGTTGAAGGCGCCCACACAAATCGATGGCTTGATTGCCATCCTCAGCCAAGCCGACTACATTTAAATCTTCATATCTATCGAGTAGTGTCCTCAAACTTTCCCGAACAAATGGCTGATCGTCTACAATTAACAAACGAATAAGTCCATCTTTTATTTCAGTTTGTCGCGGTATGGTACATGTAACAAGCATTCCTTCCTCTGGCTTTGTATATACAGACAAATGACCTTGCAAGTTCATTGTCCGTTCTTTCATCGCATTCATACCGAAGCCTTCCTGCCATTCTACATTTCCTTTTCCATTATCTTGAACTTCTAACCTCGTATATTGTTGTTCAAACTGCAATGAAACTATAATTTCAGTCCCTTGACCATGACGTACTGCATTCGTAAGGGACTCCTGTAAGCAACGAACGAATGTGATCTTCGCTTGCCAAGATAGTTGATATTCCTCTCCGAATGTCCTAAAACTTACATTTACCTGAGCGTGCTCCTGAAATTCGGCTCCAAGATTTTGTAGAGATTGAATCAAGGAAGACGATTGACACGGAGAATCCATTTGATGTAGGTAACCTCTTACGTCCTCGATGCTTTTACGTCCCATTTCAAGCAGAGAATCTAGCCTCTGTATACCCATTTCAGTAGCAAGTTCGGTACGCAACGTTTCCATCCCCATAATAATAGAAGTATAAGCGTGACCAACTGTATCATGAAGCTCATTCGACAGTCTGTTCCGTTCTTCTGCCAATGTAATGCGTTCAATTTGAGACATATATTGCTCAAGTACCGCGTTTTGTTTACGAATCGCTTCATTTTGCTTATGATTGACGATTAATAAATGGAAAGCGAAGCCCATTACATAAGCAAGTCCATAGTAGGTAACCAAAATCCAATAGCTATTACTTGGCGCAACCGCATAGAGAATTCCAGTTGTTATAAAAACTGTTGTTGGAGCTGTCCAATAATAGGACAAATGCTTACTATTCGCAGCAATTAGAAACACCGATATAAGAAATGTCTTGTTAGCTTCCGGAAATAAGGAGGTTAAATATATACACAGTCCACCATATAGCAGTATTTCTGTGGACAAGTAATATTTGTAATTGAACAGTAAGGCTACCCATGGAATAGAGAAGGCAACAACCTCCCAAAAAATAATAATCCAAAGTGGCAATGTCAAACCATTCTGAAAATCTAATGTGATTACGACGATAGAGACACTAACAAGTATACGGACTCCTAACATAATCCAATCGTACCAAAACCAATACTTAACCATATCTAACAAGTCATTTACCCCCTAAGTAGCCTACCTTTTTACTTCCTATATTATAAATTAATCCTTCATACATTGTTGTACTTTTTAATTTTACACTACAATTCCCTCATAGAAGGTAAACTTCTATTGATTTAGTTGCCGGATCATGCTACGTGTATAGCCTCCAATTTTCTTTGTCAAACGATCTACTATTCTAATACTTATGGCGGTAAATACTATACCCATAAGCATTACAAAGAGTGACTTGGTAAAAGTATCTATCTGTATGAATATAATATTCATTTCTATGTAGTGATACAGTAGTGGTGCTAACAGCAACATAAGTGGCATTACATAAAACATAATTGCACTAATGAGACTAAAAATGCCAATCACAAATTTCTGCATTAACCAAAAGACAGCAGACCAAGTGCGACGATCAGTAAGCTCTAATTTTACCTGAGCCCAGTTTGATGTATCTATTGTTATACTTCTATCATAAGAGTCTGTTGAAATATCTGTATAAATTTTCGTCTGTATGCGCTCGAATTGGATAAAAGGTGTAGTAGTCTGTAGTACGCGTATAACTAGTGGAATTCCAATTACCGTAAATGAAAGGGTGAAGCTGAATAGCAGAGCTATTAGATAAAAACAAAAATAAAACAATCCTGTAACGAAAGTTAGCAATAAAAAATAACCATTCTGTATGAATCTTGATTTCATAAAGTTCATCGCTCCTATCTATGTAATAACCGAATCATACTGCTTTTTTTGTCATTCTCACTAGTGTAAAAGTGTCATATGACAGTTCTAAATGTTGTTAAAAAGGGGAAAGTAACCTACTTCTGGTTAAAAAAGATGCTTATATTAATCTCCATAAAACAATCCCATTCTTGTAAATGTAAGAAGGGATTGTTTTGTACTTTTATTTAATATGAGATGGACTTGTTTTTCGAATATGAAAAATAATATCAAATTGCTCAAGCAATGACTTATCAAAGTATGCCGATTCGTTCGGTAAGAGTCGTGCCCCTATACTTAGTAATGGTCTTTTTGCTTTCACCCATTTCTCTGCCGGTCCTTTAAGGTGACGGTTATCCAATAAAAACATGTTATATGGTACTTTTCCGAAGGTATAATTGAAACTATTTACATCTTGTGGAATCGGATCCGTTATAATCTTATCTCCGGTGTCGTTGTATAAGGTAAAATTCCCCTCCGTAGTTGTACTGCCAATTGTGACATAATTATTGTCTAAACGTTCCTTCAAAAATTGCCCCGCAACATAAGGGTATAATTTCTCATCGATAATTCCTTTAGCTATATGAATATTGTGTCCCCATACCATCGTTTTACCACCCAATGTCTCTTGTGCCCACATTGCATGATCGGCCAAGTATTGCTCATGTAGCTTTAACACACTTGGATAGTCGTTAGGAATTAGCATTGTAGTATATTTCTCTATTACAATTGCCGTTGCTTTCGCCCAGATGTACTCGGGTGAAACTAATTCTGTTTTGGCTTGCCCATTTTCATCTTTTAGTAATTTGGCTACTCTCTCAGCGTTTGCTTTGAACTTTTCCTTTATTTCAGGGGCAAGGTTCATATACTCCTGTATACCTCCATTAAAAGCCGACAATTCTTTATAATTTTCTTCTACTTCTGCCAGCAAATCCGGTCGATGCAGCCTTACATAATCAATTACTTTATTAAAGCAACCTTGGTCCAATTGCTTTAAGTCGAGCCCAATAAATTGGATCTTTTTTTTATTGGATGGATTAGCATTATAATCTTTCATCCACTCAATCATGGCTATAATTTCATCAGTAGGATATAACAAGTTTAAAAATTCCCTAGGATTTCCTTTTCCTGTTTGGATATATTCATTTAGCTTTAAGCCGTTTCCCCAATCTTCCTCCATTGTGAAATTTGTAAAACCCATCTCAGTAACCAAATATTTTACAATTCGAAACTTCATAGTGAAAATTTCAGAGCTTCCATGAGTATTCTCTCCTAATCCTATATATTGTGCGCTCCCAATCATTTTCTTAAGTGGTTTTAAATCCTCAAATGATTTTGATGGCTCTATCGTTTTTAATGGGTAAGCCTGCGATTGTATGGATTTAACTATATTTTTTTGGATTGATTGACCTGAATTTTCGACTGCTACTGTTTGAGCCTTCCCTACTTCCACGCATCCTGTGACTAATAAAGCTGTACTAACCATTGCAATTATTCTTTTCTTATTCATTTTTTCCACCTCAATTGAATTATTTGTAAAAGCAAGATTGATTCATGTACTTGCACGAACCAATTGCCTTAATTCAATTGTTATCTATCCCATATCATATTTTCTAGTTACATATTGTCATAAGGTTAAATTGACACAAGTCATAGGTTAATCATTACACTTTTGTACTACCGGCTATGACAACTTATAAATAATAATTACATTGATGAGTCGCAAGTAAGACTCGATTATGCGTTTGGGAGGGATTTTAAAGATGGATGATCTGTATGCCAAAATATTTTTATTCTAAGTTGTGTCTGTGGAAATGACAAGAAGTAAATTCGATAAACAAGTGAATTATAGGGGAAGGGCGGATTACAATGATATTACACGCAAAATCGTTCCACAATAAAGATAAAATCCAACGTGCTAAAATAGGACTTCAACTCTTTCTGAGTATCTTAATCATTACTTCTATTATCCTAAATGTAGTAGTAATAATTACGAAAAGTATGCCGCTTATTGTGGTATATATGTTTACCCCAGCATTATCTTCTATTTTGACTCGCATAATACTGAAAGAAGGGTTTAAAGATGTATCTTTTAGTCTCGGTAACTTAAAGATATGGAAGGGGATTGGTTTTGCTCTGCTAATCCCTATGATTATTTGTGGAATTACTTATTCTATCGCCTGGTTGAGCGGAATTGCTGGGTTTCAGTATCCCGAAGTTGGTATGTTTATTTTAGAACCGATCTACAATATGCTTGGGCTTCAGTATGTAACGGCACCATTCAGCTTCATTTATCTAGTAGTATTGAGCGGCATTTTCGGAAGTTTGCTTGGCTTAATCCCAGCTTTGGGAGAAGAAATGGGCTGGCGAGGTTATATGCTCACAAGGCTAGTCGATGCAGAGTTTTCACGGCCCATCCTTTTTAGTGGATTGATTTGGGCAACGTGGCATGTTCCAATAGTTATTGCTGGTCTATATGTAGCGGGACCATCTGTCGTTCTTTCAGTACTTGGTATCTATCTTTGTATTGTACCATTCGGTTATATTATAGCTTATTTACGACTTATTACAGGTAGCATTTGGCCTTCGGTTATCATCCATGCTACTTGGAATGCCATTATTCAAGGACCTTTCACACGTGCAAGTACAGGGTATCAAACTGAGATTTGGATTGGAGAATCTGGCTTGATAACCGCTATTATCATCTTGATTACTGCAATAATTACGTCTCGAATAGTAAATTTAACCAAATAGCATACAGATGTGTTTTAATTTCAATTAGTGTAATATGACAAGGCGAAATAAGATGCTTCTAAAAATATTGAAAAAATAAGTTAAATAAGAGTAAATACCATAATTAGGAGTGTGTTATATACAAATATAATGGAAGTGGGGTAGTACCGCATCGCCATCAAGCTAAGAAAGGTAAATGCCCCCAGAACGAAATTTTGTGCTAACTTGTAGCAAAATAGCTCATTTTTTCGTTTTGGGGTAATTCTGAATTCTTAAGTTGATGGGCATGGGGTCCTGACGGCAAAACGCGGATTTTATACGCTAAGAAAAATTCTATAAAAAAAGCCGATCTCCTCGTATATTAAGGAATCAACTTTTTAGAAAATATTTATTTGATACATATTCTTTGTGATTAGCTTTAAAAAGCTAATCTATAATTTTTAAAAATGAGGGGATATATAAGAGTTGTCGAAACAGCTCTTAAGGTTAATAAATTATAGTTTTTTAATTATTTGATGAGGCTATTTAATTATCTTTATCCTCTACTTTATATAATTGATCAGCTCTATATACACTAAAAGATGAGATTATTACAGATAAAATAACTATAACTACCCAGTAACCGATATTATATACTGCAAGTGCTACTGCTATAATGCCCAACACTATAGCTGAGATAAAACCCCATTTTACTTTTACATCTTTCAAAATTTTAGAATTCATGATTCCCCCTCCCCCTTCATACAAAATTAGTAAAGTTTAACTTTCTAATTTATCGAACTTTAATTTCCCTGTAGGTAAAAATACATCTTCTTTTTGAGTTACCTTTATTACTCTCATAATTCCTCTTACCAAACCAATTACATAGCCAACAAATATTCCCAAACCAACGCCAATCAATAATAAGGATTTAGATGATAATTCTGAAATTGAAGGGGTGTAATTAGCAATAAAATATCCACCTAATAATCCTAAAAGAATTATTGAACCAACGATTAAGAAACGATTAAAAACAGAATGAAGCATAATATCACGAATTTTTTTATCCATATTAATAATCTCCTCCACTAAATTTAATAATCTTGCATCCATAGCATTAATAAATACATCAATTATTTCTTTCAAAGAGAGTTCCCTTTTCCCTAAAATATATAAAAACTCATCTCCATAGCGTTTTCTCCATTTTTTAGGATACAAATTAATGAGCCATTTCATATCAGACCCAACCTCTGAAAACCTAACTTGGTGACATGCTCAATTTCCTTTAATTTTTCTTGTAAGTATTCTCTGCCTTCAGTTGTTATTTGATAAGGTTTTTTCCTATCTTTTGAGGAAATTGCTTCAATAAGTTTGTGCTTTTCCATACGACTAATTGCACCATATAAAGTACCAGGACCAATTTTAATATCATATGATTTTTCAATATCTTCCATAATCGCATACCCGTGTTTGTTACCCTCAGCTAAACTGATCAAAATAAATAATGTAGGTTCTGAAAACCTTTCAATTGAACTCATGATTCTTGTATTCAGCTCCTTTCAATTATTACGTTATACGATATATCGTATAACGTAATAATACTTATGAATAAAATATTAGTCAACTTTTTTTCATAAATATCAAAACGCTTAATTTAAACTATTTTGATATTTCATGTTTTTAGGCCCTTTTATGACTAGTTTTGAATTTTATTCAACAACTCCCATAAACGACCGTTTATGGTATTTTACTTATTTCTATCCAGATTGAGAAAAATACTATTCAAATTTAGTTTCAAAACTCATACCCAAAATAAATGATCCTAACATATTAGTCATATACAATATGTTAGGATCGTGATATTTTAAGTATTTTTTGGATTTAGGTCTTGATAAACACTCATTTCATCTTTTAGTGAGCGCCAAGATTCAATTTTAATAGATTTAGTGGTACCATCTCGTAAAGTGTATTGATGGATATAATACGATTCCTCATTTTTTTTCATTATTAAACCTCGATATTCATTTAATTCATTATTTTTCTATAGGTGTGTAAAAATTATATATTAAGTGAAGGGTGTGAATCTGTATTTTCTATCGTTCGTTTATGGTAATCATAATATCTTTTTAAGGATAAATCAGATTTAAATCCTATTTGCTGCATGACTTGATCAGGCGGAGTATTCCCTTGAATATTCCTTAAAATAAAGGTATTCCGAAAATATTGAGCAGAAATTCCCTTTCGGAGATTAGCACGTTTCACTTCTAAACGAATCATTTTTTGTATTGAGATTGCGGTTAAAAATTTTGGTGCATCCTCCTCATAGCTCCAGTGGTATGTCCCCCGGGTAAAATCAAAAGCAACAAATAACGGATCATTGCTGTGATATTTAGGACGTACAGGTTCAGGTATAGTTTTATAGTAATTATATAGGTATAATTTATCTTTTTCCTTCAAATCAATGATTCTATCTACTTTTGCGTCTTCAGGAATGGATAAATTATTATTTTCGAAATGAACGTGTACCTTTTTAAACGGTTAAAAAAACTCAACCTAATAAAGTAATTTTTTTAGACTATCTTTATGTTTTCGCATTCACCAATAAAAAGTATTCTGTAGATTTTATCAATACCTAAATACCTCTAAAAAATATATATTTTAGTAAATGATGCTTATTGGAAAAGGGGCTAATGAACATGAAGATAAAAAAGAGGCAATTGGTAGCAACTATATATCCAGGTCAGTTATTTAGCACTGCTACTTTACCCGAAGGCACGAGTTTTTTGAAATGGGAATTAGCAGGCAGTGGTGATGTAGATGATATTCTTTTTGACGTAATGGAAGATAAATTCTGGGACATAGATGACCTTATATTTAGTGATGTTTTACACGAAAATCGAACTGAAGTGATACAAAATAAAGCAATGTATATTGATAATGTTCGGAATGCTACATCATTAGTTGGCATAAACATATATGCTTTAATTTATGAATAACGACACCGTAATATTTCTCAATACCCATTTTTTTCTACAAATTGTATATTTTAGTTAGGTTGCTGTAGTAACCTGATTAAAAATATCTTTTTTATGAAATGGGGAATGGATATGGAAACAAAAGCGACAGTAGAGATTGCAAGAGTAAGATCAGGTAAAGAGCCACAACCAGGACAGAAAAATCGTTCAAGTGGCAACTTTAGTACTGAGAATCTTCCTGTAGGAACAAAATATTTGAAATGGGAGGTTATAGGAGGCGGAGATCCGGACTTTATTAGCTTTAATGTAATGGAAGATAAGTCCGCTGCAACGGACCCTACTCATTTCCCTGGTGTATTAAGTGGCAATCGGACAAGTGTTATATCAAAAAGATCTCTTTATATTGCTAACCCTAATAATGCTACCTCTGAATTTACTGTAATCGTATCTGCTATGGTTCAATAAGTAAAATCAAAAAGGAGACTACGAAATATTTTTTTAGTCTTTTTTTAGTCTCTTTTTTATCGGTTACTTCTTCGCTCTTTCTATTTAACTTATTTAGAAAGAATATGATTTTTTGATAATTGGGGAAATAAAGTTTCTTATGTCGACGGACACGCGATCCTAATACATAAAGAATATTCCTGTGATTTTTTCAATATAGGTGTATCTTATAATCAATAAAAAAATTCAAATTTATGTTACACCTGTATGAGGAAAGGTTTTTGATTTAATAGGGAAAAATACTATAGGGAGGAATAAAACATGTCTTTGAAAAAGAAATTAGGTATGGGAGTCGTTTCAGCCGCTCTTGGTTTATCTTTAATTGGTGGGGGGACATATGCGTATTTTAGTGATCAAGTTGTGACGAATAACACATTAGCCGCGGGGACATTAGATCTTGCTATGCAGCCTACCACTTCTCTCAATTTAGATAATTTAAAACCTGGGGATAAAATTTTAAAGAAATTCAATTTAAAAAATAGTGGTACATTAGATATTAAAGATGTTTTAATGAAAGTGGATTATACCGTAAACGATTTAAAACGAGATAATCAGGAAGACGATTTCGGTAAACATATTAAAGTACAATTTCTTTGGGATTGGGATCCAGCTAAAAGTCCTGTATACGAAACAACTCTTGCAGAATTAAAATCACAAAATCCGGAAGTCACGTCTCATAAAGTATTCCTTGCAAAATGGGCAGAGACGGGTGGATTAAAGGCGGGTAAGATGGATTGGTTCTGGATAAAATTTATCTTCGAAGATAATAATATGGATCAGAATATGTTCCAGGGAGATAGTATTACGATGAAAATGGAATTCCAAGCGAATCAAACAGAAGGACAAGAAAGATAATATTGCAAGACCCCTATATGGAAAATCTAAGACTTCTAAGACCTAACATTTTAGAAGTCTTACTTTCATATTTCAAATCGGAGTAATATTTATGAAAAAAGAGTAAACTGTAATCATACCAGGTTTTTTATTTGTTAAAAAAACTTTGCAGCAGAACCCAGCACTTTATCTGGGTTCTTATTTTCATTTACCTTAGGCTTTGTCTCATATAGATTGTTTAATACACGATTATACTCATTTCTTGTAATTTCTTTATTATACAACTGAATTAATAAATCTTTATGCTCTTTTGAAAAGGCCATTTTATCAAAAAACTTAGGATACATAGTGCCATTCTCTCCGCTTCATGTTGGGTTTTATATGATAAACTAGAAGTATAAAAACCCATATCTATATAGAATAGGGTTGGGTTTTTCAGTTACTATTTTAGACGTCGTTGTATAGTATAAATATTGGCTGAGTATTAAATTATAACATAAAAGTTATACCCTTAGTTATTTTTCTAAGGGGGTCAGGTACCGGAAAATGTGTGAACATCCTGTCCGTGGGCTTTAGAATCGAATCGTGGAGATTGCATGTTTATATACAAGCTGTTGTTTCCCCTCATATTCTATTAAAATAGAAAAAGTATCATATCCTCTTATTATTCCTTTTATATGTAGTCCTTTTAACAGGATTAACGTGATATCCTTCTTCTTTTGAAACGCTTCTTGTAATAAGTCTTCCTGTGAAAATAGTATGTTCTTACCTCTATCCTTTTGAAATAATTGTAATTTCGTTTCCAATGAATTCTCCCCCTATTCTTCTCATACAGTTACTTTGTATTGTTCTAGTTCAGCTAACAGTTGTTTTAGCCCCTCTGGACTCAACGTCAGCTTTCCACCTACTAGTTTTACATTCCTTGAAGATATTTCTCCTGTGATAGGACAAGTACCATGAGGTGTATATTTTTGTAGAACAATCGCATCTTCTTCTACAAAAAATTCTAAAGCATCGCTTGTTTCCACCTGTAAAGTTTTTCTTGTTTCTTTTGGTATTACAATTCGTCCCAAATTATCTACTTTTCGTACAATACCTGTTGCTTTCATAAGCATGCCCTCCTTTTTTTACAAATAGAATATTCCACATATCGCGTAATCGTTTTCATTATTTTAAAACCATATATACTATAAAAAAGTTTATCTCAATCTGTAGAAATATTCTCCAGGTCTTCTTACGTCCACTGTTGCAAACTTTCTACTCTCTTCATGCCCTCAATCACTTTTTCGTCACTCACTATATAATAAACCTCATTTCCTTTTCGCTCATAGGAAACGATTTTAAACTGTTTTAACTTTATTAACTGCTGTGACATTGTAGATTGTGGAACACGTAGTAACTTCTGTAACTCGGATACATTTAATGGACTTTTCGAAATTAATTCTCGAACGATTATCAAACGCATAGGATGTCCAAGCATCCGCAATATATCTGCAGGTCTCTCGTAATACTCAATATCCATATAGAAAGCTTTTGGCATAATCTCTTCCCCTTTTTGGATGAACGTTTTTTATATCCTAATATCATCTATTTGTTCCGCCAATGTTTTATATATGCAAGGGCTTCATCTAAGTATCTATATTCTTATAACTATATTATTCCTCAAAATTCTCCCTATTTCCTCTTTGTATCTTACTAAATAACTCATTTAATTCACTCTGTTTTATATTCTCTGGTATTTCTATTGCGTGTCCAAACGTTTTCCTCCAAGAAATTTTTAATACTTTAATTTGTTTCGTAGAGACCGAATTTTGAAGTTTTTCTTTTTTCTGCTGTTCCTTCAGATGCTCCAATTGCAATAGTCTTTTTTTCATACATAAATAATCCTTTGGAATATCTTCTCGCAGACTTAAATCATATAGTAAACTGTTAAAATAGTTCCGCTGTCTTAATGTAGACTTTCTTCTACGCATAGAGTGTTCCATCTGTTGCAATAGCTCTGTTAGCTCAACAATAGAAAAATTCACTTCTATCCACTTCTGAAAAAAACGTGTTTTTTCTATATAGACAATTACTTGCTCAACAAACGCATCCGTAATAAAAGATTTATCTTCCTCTACAGCAACATAGTCCATATCCTGAAGAAGCGTACGAACAATTCCTCGAATATCAGTGAGAAACCCCTGTTGTAAAGAGCGTTCTAAATCTGTAAATACCATTCTACCAACAATCCTTTCTTAAAACCACGTAGTCTAATTAACATAAAGAGTTGCGTCCGTATGTTTTTTAGTCTAAAAAACATATAGTAAATATATAATAATAAAAATAATGTAATAGTATCAAAATCGGTATTGAGAAAATAGTAAAATGAATATATGTAGTACATATTTATTGTATACTATAAATAATCTGTCATTAAATCCCTTGTATATAAGAAAAGCGAGATAAAAGAGCTCGCTTTTCTTTTTGTTTGCATATAATTTCATGAAAAAACCTCAATACATGTTAAGGCGGACGAAATAGAAACGCAATGAAAAGAGGAGCCCTTTAGCATAGGAGGGCGATGGCAGTTGCATATGTAACTGTTAACTAGGCACATTCTATCATATATATTTTATCTACTTAAATATGAATACTTTTAATTTCTGAAATATTTAACCGCCCCTACAATAAATACTACAACTATACGAAGAGAAATGGGAAGTTGAAAACGAGAGAGCTTCTTACTGTAGAACAAAGGGAATACTTTTATGAAGTTCCTGAGCATATGGACGAGAGAGAAATTCTACGATATTACACAATATCTGATGAAAAATTGCAAATTATAAATAAACAACGCGGTGCTGCCAATCGATTAGGTTTTGCCATACAAATTGCTTACTTACGATTTCCTGGGAGACCATTATCGGCAAATGAAAAAGTACCAGATTTTATTGTACATACGATTGCTAAACAATTAAGGATTTTACCTTCAGCTATAGCAAACTATGCACGTGGACGTGATACAACTCGTCGAGAGCTAGCACGTTGGCTCCTCCCAATGGCAATGAAAACAGATCAAGGCCATCTTTTAGTAGATGCTCTTATTACAGAAATGAGGAAAAGAAAAATCATTCTTCCAGCCATATATGCAGTTGAACATTTAGCATGGGCTGTACGTGAACGAGCACATAGAAAAATTTTCAAACAATTAACAAGAAACCTTATTTCTTCTCAATGTAAGCAACTAGACAAGTTATTAAGTGTAGGAAAAGGATACAAGTTTTCGTATTTATCATGGCTTCGACAACCTTCAGGTGTTGTTTCTGTTAAAAACTTTCACAAGATTATGGATCGAATAGAGTTTATCCAAAAATTAAATTTACCTTTAGATAACGGCAGAGAAGTGCATCAGAATCGATTGCTACAGATGGCACGTGAAGGATCACGTTATTCCAATCAACATTTATCCAGGTTTCATGAGCTCAAACGACATGCAACTCTTATGGCCTTTCTCATTCATATATATGCTTTTTTAACAGATCAGGGAATAGAGATGCTTGAGAAACTAATGGGTAGAATGTTTAATCGTGGAGAAAAGAAACATAAGGAACATTTTCAAAAGGATGGAAAAGCAATTAATGAAAAGGTTCGTTTATACGCAAAAGTTGAAAAGGCTTTAATTGAAGAAAAAAAATTAGAACAAGACCCATTTGAATCTTTACAATCTATCATTTCATGAGAACAATTTGTACAATCAGTAGAACAGGCTGAAGAACTATCCAGACCAGCAGAATTTGACTATTTAGATCTACTAGATAATCATTATGGACATTTTCGGAAGTTTGCACCTAGATTATTAAGTACGTATGTATTTAAAGCCTCTAAAGCGAGCCATACTTTATTTCAGGCCCTAGAGATGTTGAAAGAAATAAACCAAACAGGAAAAAGAAAAATCCCTGAAACAGCTCCGATGGATTTTCTCAAATCGAAATGGTTCAAGCATGTGATTAAAGAAAATGGTATTGATCGTCATTACTATGAGTTTGGTATCTTTTCAGAATTATGTAATCATCTTCGTTCTGGGGACATGTGGGTCATAGGAAGTAGACAATATAAGGATTTTGAAGAATATCTTTTACCCCAAGAAAAGTGGAAAGAATTAAAGGAGAAAAACCAAGTTCCACTAACAATTCCAACCAATATAGATCAGTATTTACAGGAACGATTTGAGTTAATGGAAGAGCAGCTCTCTAAGGTAACTCATTTAATTCAAAATCAATTATTGCCAGATGTTGATATCTATGCAGATAAAATACAAATTGCATCTTTAAAGAAAATGATTCCAGATGAGGTCGAAGATATAACTAGACTTATTTATAGTGTATTACCGCGCATTAAATTAACAAATCTATTGGTAGAAGTAGATAGCTGGACTCAATTTAGCAAACATTTTGTTCATCTTCATACCCAAACTGAGCCAAAGGATAAATCGGTATTATTCGCAGCTATTTTGGCTGATGGAATTAATCTTGGTCTTTCAAAAATGGCAGATGCATGTCCAAATATATCTTATTCACAATTAGCTTGGATATCGGATTGGTATATAAGAGATGAAAATTACTCCAAAGCTCTTGGAGCAATCACTGATTTTCAGCATAAATACCCATTCTCTTCTCACTGGGGAGATGGTTCAACTTCATCCTCTGATGGACAATTCTTTAGAGCTGATGGTCAGTCTAGCCCTTTGGCACAAGTAAATGCAAAGCATGGTAGGGATCCAGGGTTAAGTTTTTATACACATATCTCAGATCAATACGCCCCATTTTATGTACAAGTGATTAGTTCTTCAGAAGAAGCTCCACATATTATTGATGGATTACTATACCATGAAACAGATTTGGAAATTGAAGAACATTATACGGATGCAGCAGGTTTTGTGGATCATGTTTTTGCCATGTGTCATATGTTAGGATTTCGATTTGCTCCTAGAATTAAAACGTTTAGTAAAAATAAAATTTATACTTTTGAAAAGCCTGTAAATCAACCGCATCTAGAATTTATGATTGGTGGAACAATTCATACAAAGAAAATAAGAGAAAATTGGGATGACTTATTACGATTAACTAGCTCTGTTCGTAATGGAACAATCACAGCTTCTCTGATTCTCAAAAAGCTTGCGGCCTATCCAAGGCAGAATAGCTTATCTGTAAATTTGCGTGAGATAGGAAGGATTGAAAGAACTTTATATACATTAGACTGGTTGCAGAGTCCTGAGCTTAGGAGACGTGTACAGGTTGGTTTAAATAAAGGTGAAGCAAAACATGCACTTGCTCGAGCTGTATTTTTTAATCGATTAGGGGAAATTCGTGATCGTTCTTATGAGGATCAATTACATAGAGCAAGTGATTTGCAACTTCTTATTTCAGCAATTGTATTATGGAATACGGTATATATATCACATGCAGTACATGCTTTACGTGCAAAAGGCGTGGACATTCCAGAAGAATATTTACAACATATATCTCCACTTGGATGGGAACATATTACGTTGACAGGTGATTATGTTTGGAACTTGAATGAAAAAACAAATTTTAATAACCTAAGACCATTACGCGAAAGAAATTATATCAAAAAATAGCAAACTAAGTAGCCGGTTCCTTAACGTACAGGGAACCAGTCAATTTGTGTCCAAATTGTGTCTAAACGTACAATTTTCTTTTTTTGATATGGTGACCCCATATAGGGTACCGCCAGCATTTCGGAAAAACCCCACGCTAAGAAAAATAAATACCAAAAAGCTAATTCTTTCTTAATATATAGATAGAATTAGCTTTCTAAATGTTTTAGGGGTTCAGCCGTAAAAATGGGTCATAATCTGTATTTTATTTCCATTATGAGATTTCGGTGTAACAAAAAGGTGTTTTACTAGTAATGTTAAGAATTATTTTTGATACAGTATCTTGTTACAGCGAATTTAATAGTTAGGATATTTCATATTTCTAAATACAAAATGTAACAAAACCTAACAATTAAATTATTTTTTGTCACATTAGATATTGTGTTATAATGAGTTATCGTTAACTTTAAGAGAATCAAGCCTACATATAGGAGGAGTCTAAATGAATTTATCTCAGGTAAAAAAACTAGAACTTATGATGCATATTATTACTTTATTATCTTTCATCATTCTCACTCTTTTTAGCATTACAATTTTTTATATACCCTTAATTTTTTATTTCATATTCAAATCAAAAAAACTTCGTATAATTGCTATTGAAACAGCCGTTTATCAGCTATTCACTTGGATTATTGTATTGATTTGGAATACTTTTGTAATGAGGACTTTAATGTTTTCTATGTTCCATTCCGATATGAACATGAGTAATATGTCCATGATATTGTGGACAGCCCCAATTTATATAATCCTAACTATTTTATTAGCTTTCGGACCCCTTAAAGGAATTTTACATGTATTACAAGAGAAAGATTTTCATTATCCTATTATCTCCAAATGGATTAGTAAGTAAAAATAAAGAAGAATCCAGCGAATTATGGATTCTTCTTTATTTTGTATTTAAATACTAGTTGTATTTATAATTGAGATATTTTTTAACTTCTAAAAATACTTAAAATAAGCATCGCTAAACCGCTTAATGCCATAAAAGTAAAAGCACCATAGCCAAAAATTCCAATCCATTTTGGTAATTGATTCATGTTAGCTTTATTTGTTGGGACTCCTTGTATAGAAAACATCATTTCTTGGTCTCGATCCCTATTATTTTGTTGTTGGTACATAATCTCATCACCTTCTGGCAATTTTACTTATAGTATATCAAATTGGCTGCAATTTTAATAGGAAAGAACAAGTATATAATAATAAAAAGAATTACTTATATTATAATTTAAAAATAAGACAAAAATATTTAGAAAATTCAGAACGTATTGAATATTTATGCACACTTATTTATAATTGATTATGAGTTGGTGTACTAATCTGTCATCTGTTCCTTTTTCTAAAGGAGATTGAGATCAATCTTCTTTTTTTGTTAGTTCCTCTTTCTTCGAAAAAGGAACTAGAATTACTTAAGAATTGTGGAAATAGCTTGCTTGTAGACTAGTTGTTGCTTACCCTGAACTATCATAAGAACGGTGAATTTATCCATTGCAAGGATCTGCCCACGTATTGGAACGCCATTCATTAAAAATACAGTAACTTCCCCTTTTCTTTCAATTGTTCATATATATCTTCTTGTAAGTTATACATGAAATACTCCCCCTTAGTGTATCTACTTTTCTTTTAATGCTTGCTGTATCTCTTTGTTGTCCATTTGTATTTCCCATTCACCTTCTATTTTTCTAAACCATTTTCCTATTTTGCTTACATAGTATCTTTTTACTTCACTATATGGAATCCAAATTTCACGTTCTTGTATTTGATTCATCACTTCATGAAGAATCTCATCATGCTCGTATTTTTAGGCTTTCGATGATGCGTTCTTACAAACTGTATGTATTCCCTACGTAACCAATTATAAATGTGATCTTTTTGTTTTTGCCGGAGATGTGACTACTTTTTATTTGTCTGATGGAGTTTTCCATTTACTTTTATATGGTTTTTCAACAACACTCATCCCCTTTTACCATCTAAATGCATATATATAACTATCGTATCACATTTTAATTGAAATACGGCCCTAGGTACATATTTCGCAAGAAATCTATCCAAAATAAAAATAATATCTCTATTTCATACATAATAGTATCCAAAACAGACGAGGCCGAATCCATTAAGCGGAGTGATTAGGCATAAAAAATTAAATGTATACTATCAAGTATGTTTTTATTTTTCATTTAATATTACAGTACGTGAAATTTCATGTGTATTGTGTTAAAAAAGCCCCCATAGACCTTATATCTATGAGAGCTACCTAAGGGTATTTAGACTTTCGACTCCATTCTATTGTAACAGGCTTTCACTATACATGAGAAACATAATGAATCAAAAACAGACCATCATAATAAGAAACTCTTTAACCTCTTGCTGAAAGGAAATACGACCTTCTTCCATTCTACATGCCCCTTTTCTTAATATCTTTATATGTGTTAAAATAAATAGGAAAGAAATCAGTCAATTTCTTTCTTCTACGGTCACTCAGACTTTTGCTCTTTGTTTGCTTTTGCAAATAAAGAGCTTTTATTTTGCATACTTATACTTACTTTCTAACATCGCATAGCGCAATAGCTTTAACTTTTTCTCTTTTTTCAATGCTTTCCACTCAGATACATCAATCTTCATTCCTCCATTAATTAAATTTGTTATTTATATAGACCTATAAGTTCCAGTTATATATTTTTCTAATTTGTTTGTCACTAAATCCTTTATGAATAGCGAAGATTTCGGGAAAATCGGAGAGACACAAATCAATAATTGTATTATCAGTTGTTCTTATAGGGATCCCCATTTGGTGATAACCCGCTAACTTCTGCATTGGTGGACCGTTTGGTCCATCATGCTCATATCATTGCATTCACAGGTGAAAATTATCGTTCGCGAAATGCTTTATCTTCTGGAAATACCAAAATTAACATTTAAAAAAATAGCTGCGCGCCTCTGGAATTTTTTCTGCATTTTTCAGGGATTGTTGCTTGCACGACTCAGATTAAAAATTTAAAATAAAGAATAATTAACATAGCGGGAGGAGAAATACGTGATTACACTAAAGTCTATGGCTGAAGAGGAGTTTCAGCGTTATTATGAGAATGAGATTGAAGATTATGCGAAAGAGAAGGTTGCTGCTGGAAATTGGAGTGAAGATCAAGCTGTTAACTTGTCCAAAATAGAATTTGATCAGCTGTTACCAAAAGGGGAAAAAACGGAGTACAATTATTTATACTCTATCTTTCATGATCAAAATCTAGTTGGAATGATTTGGATTGCGCAAAAATCGCCTACAAGTAATGAGGAAGGTTTTATTTATGACTTTATTATTTTTGAGCAATATCAAGGGTTAGGATATGGTAAAAAGGCAATGAAAGAAATTGAAGTGATTGCTAAAGAATTAGGAATGAAAAAAATTGGACTTCATGTTTTTGGTCATAACAAAGTTGCTCGTGGATTATATGAAAAGTTAGGCTATGAAATTACAAATATAGATATGATGAAATTCATTTAAGAAAGCTATTTATAAGTATTAAAAGGGGAGTAGATGAGATGAGGAAAATTGTATTGATTGCAATTGTTTGTATTGTGCTTGGAGGAATCGGTTTATTTTTTACAAAATCAGCCTTTTTTATGAAAACTGCGAATGGATCAACTGATACAAAGAAATTGGAACAGAAGCAATTTAAAAATGAGCAAATCAAAAGCATTAATGTTGATACAGATGGTGGAGATGTTGTAATTGAAAAAGGAAAGACTGATTTGTTTGAAGTTCGGTATAACGGTGATCAGGAAAAGCGAAAGTTAGACGTAAATGAGAACGGTGAAATGCTGCAAGTGAAAATAAAAACGAAAAGCAAACATATAATTGAATCAAAAGACGAAAGCCTTACAATTATTGTGCCTGAACGTGTATATAATAAAATTGAAGTAGAGACAGCAGCAGGAACGATTCAAATGCAAAATATCCAAAGTGAAGATATATCTGCGCATTCAGCTGCTGGCGGCGTGAAAATGAAGGAAATGAAAGCACAGAATGTAAAAGTGTCATCAAGTGCGGGAGGTATTGTTCTTCATAAAGTAGAAGGAAAAGTGCGTGCAGAGTCGGAAGCAGGAAGTGTAGAGGTGACGCAGCATAATCCGCAATATAGTATTGAGGCGGATTCGGCAACAGGATATGTCAATATTCAGCTGAAGGAAATGCCAAAAGATGCTGTTGTGAAAGGCTCCGCTGATACAGGAGAGGTACAGATTTTCGGAAAAGAAAATAAAGAAATAACGATAGGTAACGGAAAGGTGCAGATTAGCGGGAAAACATCAGTGGGCTCTGTAAAAATTGAGGCGAATTAAAAAAACAGACCAAATTTAGTCTGTTTTTTAGTGTAAATGACGATATACACCAATCACTTAGGAGATGCTTTTTTAGCACCATTCACATCATATCACTATCAACCTAAGATATATTTATATCCATAATTCACAGAAAACGTTATTCTTTTTGTAGAAATATACAGAAAGGATGGCGTTTTTTATGAATCTTTCGATTCAAGATAAGTTTTATTTGTTCGCTGAAGAATCGAAATGAAGCAATTCTTCAGATCGTAGACAAAGGGTTAATTCGTAAATAATGGCTACCCTTTTTATTTACCCTAAAAAACCTAAAAACGCATGTAAATTCCCTCTCTCCATTTACATGCGTTTTTATAACAAATATGACTTATTATATCAACAACCCCTTCAAAACCTCATACAAGCAAATCTGAAGGGTCATTTTTTAGTTGAACTGATTTTTTTCATGCATTCTTTAAACAAATGCAAAAAGAGCCGGATTTTCATCACAGCTCATGTATTAATTGGTTCTGTATGTGTACATGTTGGATATTGTGAACAGCCAAAAAACTTATTACCCGTTTTATTTGAATTACGAACGACTAAATCATGTTTACATGTTGGACATTTCCGTGCTGCAGGCGTTACCCCTTGATATACATCTTCAGCCGAATATTCGGGATTGATTTTATTAATCAATTTCTGAAGTTCTACACGATCTATTAGTTTTACATTGCAAGCTTCCGCTAATTCTTTCGCTTGCCTTGTATACACACTGTTCGTTACAACCCAGCCTTCATTTGCCTTGTAATAGGCTTGTGCTGCATATATCTCTTGTACGGCACTAATGCCGACTCTATTTTTCATCCCGTAGCGTTTTGCCTGGATGACAATACGATTTTTCCCCTTCAATACCAGATCCGCTCCGAAATCATTTGACTGTTTTGTAACTGTTGGGGAATAACCCAACTCTCGAAAGAGAGCTTTTAGGTATACTTCGAATTGATGTCCGTCCATTTTGTCTATATAACGAATACCGGACTTAGCCATTCGCTTTAATATTCTTCGTTCCTGGAACTTCCGGTACATAAATTTACAAATACGAAAAAGAACATAAAGGATAAAACCATACATCAAAATTTGTAATATGTTTGGCATTTCTGGTAGATTAGACACTTCGCTCCACCTCTTTAATTAGTTTCATTTTCTTTGGTTGGGCTGTCTCTTTTGCCTGTTGCTCATTCACTTGTTTCTTTCGGACATCGTTCCAATCTTTTTCATTCGTTGGAATATCCTCTTTAAGATCGACAAAGCATTTCATTGTCTGAATGAAGTCTTTCCCAGCCTTATCATTATCAACTGCCATTATGACCTCTTTAATATCGTGCCCTTCTTTTTTCGCATCCATTAAAGATTGAATCACTGTTTTTGACTTCAATCCATGCATAGAAACCAGACGAGCGTTTTGGATATTATTTTGTTTAATACTCCAATGAGATAACATGTCGATTGGATCTTCATAAAAATAAATCTTATCCGGTTTACCTACATCAACCGTGAAACCGGCATTGATTTTTTCATAATTCGGGACAATTTGCTTAAAGCTTCCTCTTTTATTCTCCATTTTGACTGTACCTTGACGGTTCATACCAATGACTTGCCCTTTGCCCCCTTCTTCTCTCCATTTGAACACCACGTTATTTTTCTTATCCTGGGCGATGAGATCCTTTTTAATCAACCAATTCACCAAGCGAGAATCTATTTTCCGTTCGTCAATTAAGTATCGCTTGATTTCTGTTTGCTTCGGCACCTCTAAGTGTTTTGGATAACTAAACGGCTGCTGCTCTTTTTTGCGCTCCTCTTCAGCTTTTGAACGATCAAACTCTTTGTAGTCCCCCTTCTGAATGTCCATCACGGCTTGTGGGAATGTCATGTCATAGTACATCATCGCAAAGCTAATCGCTCCATATCCTTTTTCCCCCCGACTATTCCAGGCGTATTGATTCCCTTTAATAATGAGACTGTCATGCTCCGTATGACGATAATAGTTACCTTCTTTCTTAAACGTTTCTCCTTTTGCTTCCAGATATGAAATCAAGTCAACTTTTCTTGCTTTCATCGCATCCTCCGCACTGACATATGCCATTACGGAATCCCCCCTTTACTCTATAAAATGAAATAAAAAAGAGGACTATTCCGTTTCCTAGTCCTCTTTTGCTACTTATAGTTGTTACCCCCATACGTAGTACCTCCTATTAATCTGCAATTTCCGTTTCACGCTTCCATTTCTTATTTCTTCGCTTTTTCATTATTCTGTCACCAAATAATAACAATGTGTTCAAAAAGACAGCTATAAGGAACATACAGCTCGCAAACAGCCATACATTAATGGTATCTCCTCGTTTTTACTAAAAAAGAAAGAGAGTGCTATTTGAAAGTACTCCCAACCTTTATTTCGGAATAAAAAACACCTGATTCAATGTATAGAAATCAGGTGTTTTTTGTAAATATTTTTTTAGTTCACACTTTGAGTTTTGGATAGTTGCTTTGTATTTTCATTCAATGCTTTTTGTTCAGCATTCGGATAAGTAACTGCATGCGTTCTTGTCTTATCGGTCATCGTCCAAGGAGAATTTACGATTGTGCCACTTTTCCTTTGCACAGTATATTCTGTAGTGAGTATATATCTAGAGTACGCCATCCTATTTGAAGATGGATTCTTTATCTCGTGATCCCATGTTTCCTCTTTTAATTGTTCAGTTGTATGACTTATAGAAGTCTGTAATTGTGTTGAGTATTGAGAAGACATTCCTACTGAAAATCCTTTAAAACTAAAACCCATATCAGCGCCAATACTCAAACTTACTGTCTTTGTAGCTGTTTCTTGATCCGTCACTTTTATACCTGTTTTTGTTGTGTATTTATATGTTTCACCAGGAGCTAAAACATAAGATTCTTGTTTTTTCCACCATTGTTTTTTCACAACCATATAATAAGGATTTTCTTTTATTTGTTTAGCTGTATCATTACCATAGTGTGGATCTTTGACTGCAATAGCCGGAACTACTGTAAATGCTGTTACCACACGTTCTGTTTCTTCGGGAAGTTGGTCATTAATTGTTTCATATTGTGGTACAGGTGATAATGGTTGCGTATTTATCGATGGGAGTGAGACACTTCCTGCTTCTTCAACTGCAAATCTTTCAGAAGGTGCATCTGTAAGAAACTCATATTGTTGAACGTTAGCATTATTACCTGTTTGATTTCCTTCTATATCTAAAACTTTTCCACTATGTTTTGATTCAATAACATAATGCCCATCAGCTTCACGATGGAAGTACCAGTATTCAGAAGGTGCATCTCCAAGCCACTCATATTGTTGAATATTAGCATTATTACCTGTTTGATTTCCTGATATATCTATAACTTTACCGCTGTTTAGATTAATCATTGCATAATAATTGTTATCTAATGGATGAAGAAAAAATCTTTCAGAAGGTGCATCTGCAAGATATTCATATTGTTGAACATTAGCATTATTACCTGTTTGATTCCCTGATATATCTAGATATTTTCTACTATTTTTATTTTTAAACATGTACTTCATACCTACTTTAAATGTCATTGATTTACCCACTCCCCTTTAATCAAATTATTTAAAACCAGATATTGCCACTTGATAATAACAGAGAATTTTAAAATTTAATACAATTTCAGGTTGAGAAATACTTTAATTTTATGTTGATTCGGTTTCCTCTTTAATGTGGACAAGAATGTAAAATTCAGCAAAACCATACTACAAGGAACATACATACAGTCACTCTTTTCATTCTAAAAAGAAAGAGGGCTTTTACTTTTCCCCCCTTTCTTTTTTAGATATAAAAAAATCACTTTTCGTTTTCTCAATTGAGTAACAAAAAATGATTTAATCTGCTTTTCCTGTTATAAAATTTTTCATCGTTCCATTTCCATTGTTTCTCTTTTTCTACCTGATTTCTTTGTAGTTTTCGACTGATCTACATTCCCAGGATCTATTTCCTTATCTTTTTCTTTATCATTCGCTTTTTTTCCATTTAATTGCTGAAAATTTTTATCAAAATCCATTTCCTTTGAAGTTGTAGACTGATTCACTGTTATTCCTTCTTTTCCAAGCTTCTCATCCACCTGATTTTCTAATTTCACTACGTGTTCCTGGCTTACCAGCTCATTATCAATCGAAACATATTTCGTTGTATAATACCGCTCTTCAGCTTTTACACGAGTGACAATGCTATCAATATTGTCTGGTTTCTCTTCATATTGTGAACGTCTGTATGCTTCGAATTTTCGGCTTAAATCTTTATCTAATGTAGTTGGCTCCTTTTCTTTTAAAGGCTGAATTTGTTGATTTAGAGAAGCAATAGGTGCATATCCTTCCTTTTTCATTTCTTTATATAATTCCACTTCTTTTTCATTAAATGAGTAATCTTTTTGTGCCTCCGCTTTATCAACTAAGAGTCCATATCGTTCATCTTTTACGATTTCATCTAGACTCATATTTACATCTTTTTCATAAACAACAAATGACAAATTTCCTCTTCCATCAAAGATAGAACTTTGAGCCTTTTCATATAAATCTGGTTTCAAAATGTTATCTAAATAGACGTTTTCTCGTTTCCCGTTCTTTTCCATGAGTGAAACATATAAATCGTCCCGATTTGTTTTATCTTGGTTCCATACAGACAAATAATTTATATCTTTCGTAACGGCATCCATCATGTGGATTCTTGCCAGTTCTTCATCTTGCATACCATTTGCTAATACTTCAATTGTAACTAATTGATTGGGTGTCTCTTTCGGTTTTTCTAATGGATTTTCTTGTGCTTTTTCCATCGGTATTTCTTTGTTATTTCTATAATTCATCACTTCATCTCGTAACGCTTGTTTTACTTCATCCGATAAATGCCTTTTCTCGTTTAATACTTGTTCATACGGTGTCTTGTAGTCCCCATCCCCCATATCCAAACGATCCATACTCACAAGCTCCATTCTCCCAAAATCTCTATCTACTTCTTTTGGAATGGCAATATGATAACGAGTTTTATCATATGGTACGTATTCATCCCTTTCTCTTGCTTCCTCTTTTGCTTTTTCAATATTTTTAATGACTTCAGCCATTTTTTCATTGGCCTCTCCAAATGGAATCAACTGACTACCCTTAAAATTTTCGTTTTCGCTCCATTGAATTAACATAGTTGGACGAGTAATTTCATCCTGATTTAATGCTGCATACTTCTCTTGATTTGCCACGTTAAATGCATCAATAAATTCTTTATCACTCAATTTTTCTGCGCCTTCTATGGGCTCAAACGCTCGTTTTCTATCCGCTTGTTCCCTTAGCTCCGTAACAGAAACAAGCTCTTGTTTCGCGTTACTTAAACTCATAAATTCCACCAATAAAATATCTTTTTCGTCCTGTTTTTCATTTTCATTTGCCATACTTTCCACCTCTTTTTCATTTATTTGTTCTTTTTCCTTTTCTAATGTGTTTTCAATTGTCTCAATAAATTCAATCGAAGTTTCATGTACTTCTTTCAACAACTTCGTTTTATCTTTCATTTCTTTTCCTTGTGTCCAGCTCGCTAAATATCCTAACGAATATTCGCTTGTATCAATCCCAAAATAAGAAGACACGGCATAAGCTGTCATTTCTGCTTGAAACTCTTTTTCTGGTGCTGTGTAATTCATACGTGTCTCTGCTGTATGAAGTTTGGCATGCGCCAATTCGTGAAGAAGTGTTTTGACATTTTGTAATTCACTGTTTCTAGGATTCAACGCAACCTCTTTTGTTAAGGGATAGCTCACACCTTTTGCGACACCCAGTTCTGATTTTGGCGCAATAATTTTCACATCGTTTTTTTCCGCAATAGCTTCCATTCCCTTATACAAACTCTGGTAATCTGTAACGCTCCCTTCTAGCCAACGATTCGGAAAAATACGAGGAAGATCTTCCGCTTTAGCGTTTGTTTGAGACACGTCAAACACATGACCAACAGCAAAATATAAGCGACCTGGTTTCACTTCTACACTTTTAGATTCAATTTGTTTTTTCTCATCTTCGTTTGCCTTTGTAACGGATTTCCATGTCCCTTTTTTGTCCTTAAATCTTGCTACAGTTCTATTTGGAACAAGAATTTTAATTCCTTTATGTCCTACGCCTGTAACAACAGGGAAGCCCGCTTTTTCCCAAAAAGAAAAAGAGCCCACTGCTTGGGCTCCTGGAAATTGTGCTTGTATTAACGAAACATTTTGTGGTGAATATTTATAAAACTTTGCCATAAACGTTAAATATTCTTTCATATCTTCTGGTGTACGAAAATAGCCTTCTACGTTTTTTTCCATCTTTTTTGTTAAAGCTTGAACCTCTTCTCTTTTTTCTTCCGGTGATTTCTTTTGATACTTTTTCTTATAACTTTTACTCATATTCTTCTCCTACACTTTCACTCGCTTTTTGTAATTCCTCCATTTCTTCTTCATTCCATCTCTCAGCTGTATTAAAGAAAAGCTCATGAGTTTTTACATTAACCGGAACTAACATATTTTCTTGATTCATAACATGAACTGCAAGTTCTTTCTCCTGTTCTCGTGTAATTTTAATTGTTAGTTCATCCTCTTTTACAAGTAAAACAAGTTCACCTTCTCCAACCTCTTTAATGACCCCTAATGCGATATCTTCACGAAATAATAACATCCTACTAACCTCCTGTTTTTTTATAAAAAGAAACAATGTAGCTTACGTTACATTGTTCTTTGATGCCTCATGATCTAAACGTTTTTGTCTTGCGTTACTAATCCGTTCCGCTACGACTTCTTTTGCTATCTTTACACTTCCCATCTCTTGTTTATCAGTCGTAATAAGACTATCTACACCCTCTAAAAAGAAATAACCATTTAATAACTCAATTAAAATTTGCGTATTTCTATCCGCACTATTTGCACCAAGACGAATTTTTGTTAGTTCACTTTTCAACACATCGTGTAGATTCTTTGATACAATTTCGGAAATATAATTCAATGACCATTCTGTATTTTTTGATGCTTGATGTTCTCTACAAATCCTAACAATTGCTTCACCGTTATATCTTATATTGTGTTCTTCCATGTAGTCTTTAATATACGTATCTGTTTCTTCATCCAATGTAATTTGCATGCGAAAGTCTTTCATTTAATAACCCCTCTCATTTTGATATGCGGTTTCTTTTTGCATACGCTCATAATACTTTTGGTTCTTCCAGCTTTCGTATTCACTTTTAAAAGCGCCTTCCACTTTTCTCATAGAATACTGAATAGATACATTCTGCTGAAATTTTCGAAATGACTTTGATTTTTTCATGTGATGGATTCTTTTTTGTTCTTTATCATATGCCTTCATTTCTTGTAAAAAGGCGTTCCCCATTCGTTTATACAGGTCACTGATTTTATTCGTTTTATAATTTTCATATTGCTTCTTATCATACTTTCCTTCCCCATATGCTTCTTTAAAAACTTGCACTTCTTTATCTAACTTTAGGAGAAACTTATCGTAATCTTTTTTATGATGATGTTGAATATACCGACTGCTTAATTCATCAATTTGTGGCTTTAATGGTTGAATCGTATTGTAGCTATATTGCCACTGTCTTTTATCACTTGGTAACTGTTTATAGATTTGTAAAAACAATGGTTTCAAATGTTGATTACGCCAATCAAAAACGGAATCTTCTTTTTTCCTTCCCACCATATTGTTTCGAATCAGATCATTAATTTGTTTTTGCTCCTGCTTACGATCTAACAGATTATTTACGACTTTACCCTTCATCGCATCTAACGTTTTTGGTTTTCTTTTGCCACGTTCTCTCGTTGGAAATGGTTCAACAATTGCCACATGAATATGAATATTATCCGTATTAAAATGAATGGCTGCCGACCAAATAGAGCTTTTTTCCACCCCCTCTCTTTTTTGCATTTCCTTCATCATAAGCCTTGTTACATCCATTAACTTTTTCTCATCCAACGTTTTTGTTTTCTCATCATAAATTCCTTGTTTCTCTAGCCAAGGATTATGAAAAGAAATGACATCTTGCCACATGATACTTCCATTCTCATGAGCGGTTTTAAACATTTCCTTTAAGGACTTTTTCTCACTTTCTGTTAAGCGATTTGCGTGTTCCGTAAATAGTGCCGATGTCTTTTCTGAATTACCCATATAGTCTTGATACGTTTCGAACATTTTCGGATTCAACTTTACTTCACTTTTCGCTTCCTCCCGATCTACATAATCAATATAGTTCTGAAACGCATCGGAACTTGGTAACACAAATTTCGTTTTTAAAACAACACCCGGTGTGACGGAAGATTGAACAGAAACCTCATTACTCATTTTCAACATCCTGCATCATCATTTGAATAAACTCATTCATTTTTTCCATTGCGCTATAACAATCACTCATCATATGGATATTCTTTTCAATGAGATTTTCTAATTCCATTTCCCTTTTATTTTGTTGCTGAAAAAATGCCAGCATTTCAATTTGAGCTTTCAAAAATTTTTGTCGGGATATTCCCTTTCTCTTTGCCATTTCATCTATTTTCTTTAAGGCAACTGGATCTATATCTCTTATTTTTAGATTCACAATTTCGGCTCCTTTCTGCAATTCTGGGTAGAGATCAAAAAATAGTGAGAAGAGCATAAGGGGTTTCTGCCCCCACCGAGGGTGTGGGGCTAGGCGGAGCCTAGCGAAACGATGGGGGCAAGAAAATCCTCTAGGTGAGTACTCACTGATGACACAAATTAAACTGATGAGTACTCACTGACGATACAAAAACCAACAGATGAGCACTCAGTGAGTACTCAAATATCACTGGTGAGTACTCACTGACGACATGACTTTTTTTACTTTTTATTAATTTCTTGTGCCTTTTGCTCTAACTTTTTGATCTTATCTCTTGCAATTTTTTGTTCCCCTTTAAACAATTCCACGTTCTTTTCTGATGATTTTATTTTAGATTCTAAGGATGCTATTTTTGATTGTGTTTCTGTTTTTTCTGCTTCCGTTTGGTACTTCATTTCATCTTGTAATTCTTTTACTTTTTCATAAACTGTCTTCGCATTTTCTTCTTCTAGTTTGATTGCTTTCCCATAATTTTTTATCTTTGTTTCGATATCCTTTTTGTCTCTTTCTATAAAATCTAGCTCATATGTTTTTTTATCTTCAGCTATCAGTTCGTCATTCGCTTTTGTTTTTCTTTGATCGGTAAAAATCGTTTGAACTAATTTATTTGGACTTTTTGTTGATACATTTTCTTCTTCATATTCGTTCACATCCTGTGTAAATTTACGAATATCCATTTGTTCTTTCTCACTATTTTTATTGTAAATATCAAAAGCTAACGCTCCCCAATTCGGAGATAAGTCTTTTACTTCTACAACGTATTTTCCGTTCTCCTCATACAATACTTTGACAGGTAATTGAACACCTGGATTTGATTTTTGCTGCGCTTTAAATGTATATCCTGTTTCCTCATATCCTTCTAATCGAAAGTAAATTTGTATAAAGTTTTTGTGTGGATTGTATTCCCTTTTTTCTACAATCAATTTCCCCATACCCGACAACTTAATTACTTTATTTGTTTCTGTATGAAATAGTTTTTCATCGTTTGGCATGTAAATTTTTGATGTCAAGAAAGCGAAAAAACCAAAAAATAGAAAGCTGATAATTGTTAAGTAGATCCACGACTTATTTTTTCTTAGATTGATTCTTTCACTCTTCTTACCAATCGCTCCTATCACACTCTCACCCCATCTTTTTTGTTATAAAACTTTCATATTTAACTCTTCCACACTTGTAACTCGCCATGTTTCATTTTCTTTTTTCATGATGATTCGTAACACATTGTTTACTTTTTCTTCTCGGTTTTGCGTTGAATCTGTCGTGACATTTATAAATTCAGCTAACACATTGACCTCCTCTTTATCGGGTTCATTTTCTTGTAAATAAAACTTCATTTCTATTGGTTTCGTTTTATACGTATCTCCTAATTCGTATCTATCAGTTGGATAAAATTGTTGTAATAGTTCTTCACTCATAATGGATTTTGCTTTTTCTTTTCGCTCACTGTAGCCTTCTTTTTCTCGATGAAATGATAATTGAATAAACGTTTCGGCTGTCGATAAATACGCCCTTCTCTGTTGTTCTTGTGCGGAAGGAAGTACCTTATCCAGTCGTTTTTTTAAGTCTTCATTTTGTTTTGTTAGTAATTCATTTGAAAGTTTTAGCTGTTTTTCTTTACCATCACTCATTGACTTTTTACTCAAATAGATATTAAAAGCTGTCACACCTACAACTAAAATGACAAACACAATAAACAAAGATTTTCGTTTATCTTTCATTCTTTTAGTCTCCTATTCTTTCGGTTTTTAGAACCTTCTTACATGACCAGAAAAGACTTTTTTCCAATACGGATTATTTAAATCTTCAATAGAAACACCTTTATTCGTTTGGCATCCAATGAAGGTATTTTTATCAATTACAATACCAACGTGTCCGTCATGTTTGTAGGTATCAAAGAAAATAACATCACCCGGTTTCATATCATTTGCTGATACTTTTGTACCAATTTTATTTAATGTTTCCGTACTTACAGCGCCAATCGGACTGGTATACATTCCTACTTGTTCGAATGCCCAGCGTACAAAACTTGAACAATCAAAAATCCCTCTTGCGATGTCATTTGTGTTACGTCCTCCACCAAATACATAGGTAGAACGCCCTATCCATTGGCGACCTACATCGGCAACTTTTGAACCGCTACTTCCGCCACTTCCTGGATTTCCTCCTCCGCCAGAAACAACAGAACCCGGCTGATAATATTTTAAAACTGCGTCAACGTACAAAATATCGCCATAACACGCTTGATATGGTACGGCTTCTGGTCTAAGGCAATGGTACATTCCTGTGTGTTTCACTTTTTGATATTGTTGTTGTGAAAATTTGATGGCTAATTCTTTCGTATACTTACCACCATTTGCGCCAACAAAATCAAAAAATCCTGTCCCGAAATTATATGCTTGAAGGGCTGTTTTAATATGATCCATGTCCCCTGGACTCGTTACTCCGGCTCTTTCTATCGCATGTTTAAACTCCTGTACACCAGCCCAAATACTGTAATCCGGATCTGTAATACAGTTTGGTGATTTACAATATTTCGTATTAAAAGCGCCTTCGGAACTCTGCATCGGATCACTACCACGTCCTCCGCTCTCTTGCATCATTTGAGCAAGCATTAAAGCAACAAAAGGTTCTACACCAAAGGCTTTCGCATGCTTCCGAATCGTAGGTTCCCATTTCAAAACTTCGGGCGAAACATTCATGACTTGCCCTTCACCTGTATACGTAATATCACCCGTGTCTGTTCCACTATCACTCCCCATTGCCGCAATAAAAATGCTTACTACTCCAAGTAAAAGAAAAGAAAAAAGACCCATCACAAGTAGTGCTAAAGTGATGAGCCATTTCTTTGGTATAATCTTTAAAACTAGATGCATAGTATTAAGCACCTCCCCCGAATAACATCAATTCTTCATCTGTTACTTCTACATGAAAATGAATGTTTTTTACAGCCCCAATACTTAAGATGACATCCCCTGTTGGCAAATGTGGAATCGCTGCAATCTCACTTTCACTTAACTGTCCTGCAAATACTTTTCGTAACATATCTAAACTGTTATTATCTTGCTGCATAATAAATTTGTACTGTGTAAGTTCAAATAGCTTTTTAATTTCGTCAATCATTTCTTGTGAAGATCCTTCCGGTACAAAATCTCGAATTGTATGACTTGCATATAAAAGACCTGCAAAATATTTTCGATCTTCACGACTAAGTTTTGTTAAAAATTGTAGCGCATGGGCGCTTTCTTTTTTCGTATTTATAATATGATGTGCCTCGTCAATAATAATGAAATAACGAACTACATCTTCAAACGCAAGTTGCTTTTTGTTAAAGGCTTTTAATTGAGGCGCACCGTTTGAAATCATTTCATTCCAAAGGAGATTTAACACATTAAAAATCTGTGCCTGGAATACCTCTGGTTTAAAACTGGATATATTCCGTAAAGAAAAAGATACAACCTGTTCTTTCTTGAAATCTTCAATTGTAGTAGGCCCATCAAATAATTCTGCATATGCTTCTACTAAATTTACAAGATTCAATTCTATCAACTCTAAACGATGTTTTCTGCTTTCTCCTAAATTCTCATGGTGTTTTCTATTTTCTACATCCTCATATAATTCATCACGAACAAAAGATAAAAAGTTTGAGAAAATGGGATACTCGTTTGGTGTTCTTGTTGTAATTTCATTTTTCGCTCCTTTTTCGTCATTCCATAATCCCATACGAATATATAGTTTACGAAGTAAATTTTCATATTCTTTAATTTCATCATCTTTTGCTTCTGGTGCAATGAACCGATAAATAATTGTTAGTTTAGATAAATGCTGGGTAAAACTGACTTCCTCACTTTCTGCTGTCTTATATACTTGAAGTGGGTTAATCTGACCTTGTGATCCATCTAACGCAATTGTCTTTCCACCTAGCTCTTCTACTGTATCCGTAAACTCTTCTACAACATCAAATACCCGAACAAAGTGACCCTTACTTGCATAATCCACCGTTTTCTTTTTTAACAATGTTGATTTACCCGCACCAGACTTTCCAACCATTACACCGTTATAACTCTTTCTTTGATTGTCTTTATGAAAAATATCAAAAATAACATTTCCTTTTGTTTTCGTTGTTCCATAATACGTACCGTATGGATCGTGCAAATAAGAATAATGAAACGGACACCCACCAGCCAAACTGACTGCCGGAATTTCTTTCCCTTTTCTTCGGTTCACATAATTTTTTTGTGTATCAAAGCTCGTTACGAGTGCATCCCATTCATACTCTTGTTCATTTAAAAAGACAGCTCCTCGAAAATTATAAGATTCTAATGTTTCCAGGATTTCTTTTACTTGTTTTTCTAGCTCATCTATTGTTCTAGCGGAAACATAAATACGAATGTGAATACGTTTCATGACCTCACCTTGTTTCAAATCCGTATAAAGAGCTTCCAGCTCTAAAAATTCATTTTTTGCATCGATCCGATCTATATTATCCTTCGCTGTATCATGCCGAACACTTTGTTCACTCATGGATTTATTAATCGATTCAACAACTTCATTTCGATTATCACTCATGACATCTAATGTTGTGATCACATTTGGCATATTCATAATTTGCTCTAACCAAAAATCATTTACCTCTGTTGGATAATCATAAACATGAATGCAAGTACCTAATCCATCACCTGTTTGAAAATAACTTTCTTTAAAACTAATTCCCCCTTGTGGCTGAACTCTAGCCACTAAATAAGGGTTGTAACCTTTTTTCTTTTTTAGTTCTTCTTGTTTTTCCTTTTTGGATTTTTTACTTTTGAACGCAAACATATTGTTTCCCCCTTACTACCATATATTTTTCGTTCCTAATTTTGCATTTTGATTAAACAATTTAAACATAAGCTCTAACTTTTTCTCTTCATCCACCTCTAATAGCTCGGTAGAGCGCTTGATATATCGCTTTGCTGCATCTACACGTTCTTTTACGATTAATTCCGTTTCTCCGTAAATAAATAAGAAGGCTTCACGATTGGTTCTGCCCCATTCTAAAAACTGCAGTTCTTTCAACTTTTGATTTAAAATTCGTTCATACAAAGGACTGGTACACTCTTTAATTTTCTTCTCTATATAACGTTGTTGTTCCGTTGTTTGACATGGGAAGTTTAAAAAAACGAGTTTAATGGACTGTTTGTAGGCTTGATAAAAATACGCATGTGAGAAAATAACAAATGCTTGCTCATCGCTATTCTTAGAGAACATATCGTCACCTTCCACTTGAAGAATTTCTAAAAACTCCTCATTTTTCAGTTCAAATATGCCATCCTCTGTCATGTCTACAATTTGCATAATTTCCGAAATACTTTTCTTTACCTTTGGTTTTTCTTCTTTCTTTTTGTCGGGTACCACCTTCACAATTTCTTTTGGTTCAGAAATTGATTCTTTTACATTTTTTTCGTTAAATCGAAATGTATTTTTCTTTGGTCTTTCTAGTTGTTTTGGCTCTTCTTTCTCTACATCTTTTTCGCTGAATAACGCCATATGTGATCCCTCCCTTATTGATCGTTATCTATGGCGCAATATGCACCTTTTCTTCTTAGCAATGTAATAATTAACACTTCATACATTCGTTTTTGAGGATTCGTACTTGGTCTCCAAATCATGATAATTGCAACAGCTACCATGAAAAGAATAAATGGTAACTGAAAGGACTCATGTACGAAGTTCCTAAGAATCATCGTTACAACTAATAAACCAATTAATAAAAAGAAATCTATTAAATAAAGCACTTTATTAATCCGTAATTCTGTACTGATTTCCTTCGGAATCCGATAACTTCTCATCGGGATTCCCTCCTTTTCGACAATAAAAAATAAGCGTACGATTACGCTTATTTTTTATCCGTATTCTTTTTATTTTTGTTCACGATATCTCTCCAACTTTTACCCGTATTTTGACCCATCTGATAAAAACGTTTTGTATTCTGTACCGTTTCAGAAGAATTAATTCGTTCTTGCACTCCTCTTACCTTTTGTTTCACAGATGATGTTGTATGTTTCACTTTATCGGTTGTATATTGTCCTAATGTACGTGTCTCCTGACTTCTACTTGCTGCCACTTCTTTATCACTCTCATAAGGAATAATTGGGCTACTATGTGTCACCGTTACGATGTCGGCTGATGCCGGGTTTCCTCCACTTGGTACTGATCTTGGTGTTTCTACTGGTGCTGGGCTACTTCCACTTGGTACTGATCTTGGTGTTTCTACTGGTGCTGGGCTACTTCCACTTGGTACTAATCTTGGTGTTTCTACTGGTGCTGGGCTTCCTCCACTTGGTACTGATCTTGGTGTTTCTACTGGTGCTGGGCTTCCTCCACTTGGTACTGATCTTGGTGTTTCTACTGGTGCTGGGCTTCCTCCACTTGGTACTGATCTTGGTGTTTCTACTGGTGCTGGGCTACTTCCGCTTGTTGCTGGTCTCGGTGTTTCTATTGGTGCCGGGCTTGCTCCGCTTGCTCCTTGTCTTACGCCTCCTGGTGTTTGATTTCCTTCACTTGCTCCTTGTCTTACTGTTCCTGGTGTTTGATTTCCTTCACTTGCTCCTTGCCTTACTGTTCCTGGTGTTTGATTCCCTTCATTTGCTCCCTGTCTTACTGTTCCTGGTGTTTGATTTCCTTCATTTGCTCCTTGTCTTACTGTTCCTGGTGTTTGATTTCCTTCATTTGCTCCTTGTCTTACTGTTCCTGGTGTTTGATTTCCTTCATTTGCTCCCTGTCTTACTGTTCCTGGTGTTTGATTCCCTTCATTTGCTCCCTGTCTTACTGTTCCTGGTGCTTGATTTCCTTCATTTGCTCCATTTGCTTTTCCAGCTTCTTTCATTTCATCTTGAAGACTTGTTGTTCCCGATTCTTGCCCATTCGCTACCCCAGGGTTTTCGTTCCCTCCCTTTTTCATGTCTTCTTGAATAGATGGCATACCACCATTCTTTTTATCTTCTTCCTTATTTAAGTTACCTTTTTCTTTTTCTTTTTTTGCTAAGTCATTACCATTTGCTTTTTTCTGATCCGCTTTTTTCATTTGATCTTGCAAGGACTCTTTATTTTCAGACTCATTCCCTTTTTTCAAACCGCTTATAAGCCCTGCCACGCCACCTGTTGCCATCGCTGCCGCACTTGCTGTTTTAGCTGCTGCAACACCAGTTCCTTCTGCTGCACCTTTCGCCCCTTTTCCAATCATATTCCCTAGACCCTTCATTGGTTTTGAATTTGCGAGACTGCCAATTCCTTTACCAAGTGCGAAACCACCTGCTAACATGCCCCAACTACTCTTTAATCCAATATCTATACCAAATAACCTTTCTACGACTGCCGGACCGTCTAGAACTGCCATACTAAATGCCGCTAATGCAATCAGATACGGTACACCATTTAATTTGTCATGGAGAAAAGCTGTTCCTATTAGGTATAGCTTCAAAGATAGTAATATCATAATCGTTGCTATAAATATATTGAGAATATTGGATAACACGGCTTTTAACTTTTGACCATTCGCAACATCGGCTGGTGCTATTATGTTCACCAACAAGTAATTAAATGCCAATTCATAAAATAACCTAGCTAACTTAATACTCACCAATAACAACGTTAATCCTGTTATTAGTAAAGTAAAGAATATATTCCAGAAATTCCAATGCCAGCGATAATACTTTTCTGGAAAGAAATCAAACCATCCATCTTTTAATTCAGCTAAAGATGCAACTCCCATCCCATCCATTACTCTTTTATTTTTTAAAATTTCCTGTCCATCATCTGATAACTTTTTATCCTTTGCAAATTCAAAATCTTTATCTATTTTTTCAGTAATATCTATCTGCCTGATGTTTTTTTCTGGAATATGATTCTTCGGATTCATGTCTTCTTTCTTTTTCCATTTATTTTCATCTATTACTGCAATATCCGTTATGTTCTTCTTAATAATTTCATCACTCAAAGAGCCTTTTTGTTCTGATTTTACAACCGCTATGGCGTCATCTGTGAACTTATCAACCTTTGTCATACCAGTACTTAATAAACAAAGTACACTCAGTGTTACAAAAATATTGATGATAATTTGAGAACGATTCATTTGTTTGTTCATAATAAACATGTAGCCAATATATAGAAATGATATGGCTAAAAGAACGACAAACAATGGATATAACATATCAACAAAATTTTGTATTTCCGGTGAATTAAAGAATCCTTTAATTCCTAGTATGGCATCTGTCACACCTTCTAAAGCATCTACAACTAAAGATAAGCCTACAATTAGGAACCATCCGAGCCAACGTAATACATAATTCACGATGTCTCCTATTTGAAGATAATCCGAGAACGCTTCTATAGTTTTTAAAATCTCTTCATCTTTCACTATTTATCCTCCTCTCATGCTTGCTATTTCCCTAATACTTCTTTTGCTGTCCAATTCACTCTCTCATTTAGCCTGTCGATACGAATAATCAATTTCCCTTTTTGTTCCCGATCTACTGAAAGGAAAAGAACTGCATCTTCTAGACCAAGAATGACCTCATTTTCTTCTGTCACAAATGGCGAGTAACTATCTAAAATCAATTGCATTTTATCCGTTATTGTCGGTACACCCATTACCTCTTCCCCCTTTATATTTGGATTCAAAAAAGCACTCAATCATTTGAGTGCTTTCTAACTTGTTACTTGTTCTTTTTCTTCTAAATCACGCAAGATTCGATTAATCTTGTTTTCGACTGCTTGATAAACACTTTTGTCGATATGGTCATTGTGAGCTAACATTTGAAATTCACTGTAAAACTCGCCCATTTCTTGATTTTCAACCTCATCTATTACTTTCCCTAACTGTGCTAAAAAGAACTTATCAACCAATTTCAAAACCGCTAAATCAGATTCAAAAAAATCATTAACCGTTTTTTCTTTCCAATTTTCAATGGTGAGGGAATCAAACGGGCTATCTTCCTGCTGAAATGCCTCTTCTGGAATCTCTTCATCGATTCCCATCATTGTTGGTTCTTCTACTGCCTGCGGTGTCTCTATTTGGGAAGAAGCTTCTTGTTCTTGTACTTGTTCTGGTTCTGATGTTTTTTTCTCAATTTGTTTTGCTTTTCTCTCTCCTAGAAAATCTACAATAAGTGATTTTGGATTTACATCATCATGTAGAGAATCAATATCTATATCTAAAATAGATTTATCTGTATCGAACTCTACTCCTAAGTACTCCCATCTGTATTTTAAGGCTGTTTCCCCCGTATTATAAATCGGGCGAGGTCTGATCCGTTTTCTGTTATTATCCTGACGTTTTATGACACGAATAACGGCACTTTCTCCTTCTTTAAAATTCATAAGTTCATTTGATGTTAACAGTGGTCGTTGATCTAGACTTTCCGTTTTATTTTTATCAGTAGAAAGACCTTTTCCGCTTCGGGAAGGTAGGTTAATCGTCTGATTCCCTAGTTTTTTGGAAACTATTTCAGCGGTTTCTTGATCGTTCGTTAGAATGTAGATGGTATTCCCACAGTTTCCATCAATCGTATCTGCATCCTCACCATACTTATTTTTCAATTGTGCATATGCCTGGATTACAAGGTTAAAGCGAACATTTCTACCAAGACAGACCGTAATAATATTCGCCATTCCTTCGATACTCGGCATGTTGCCAAACTCATCTAAGATAAAAACCACCTCACGGTGACATTTCCCACCACGGGCAAGGGATGCACCTTTGGCTAATATAAAATAGAGTTGTCTTACAAATATAGAAGCTATCACATGATTGGAAGAATCAAAGTCTGGTGTAATCATAAAAATAGCCACTGGTTTATCGAAATAATCCACTGTTATTACTTGTATATCTTCATTGTCTTCTATTACTTTAAATTCTGTATGCCCCGTTTTTTCATCTATTTTTGTAATAGAAATAGATGTTTTCGTTTGAGGATTTACCTTTTCAATACATTGAATGGTATCTCCAACTTGTATTACTTGTTTAAAATCTAATGCAAAACGTCCTGTAATATCTGCTTTAATAGACTCCTTTGAGCCATCTGGAAATACAATTTCCACTCGTTTTCTAGGTGTTACTTTTCCTTTTATCGTTTTTCCAAAACCGACACGTTTTAAATCCACACTATTCTTTGCTGTCATTTTAGCGATTTCATCAAATGTAAAAATAGAAAGTCCGTTCATGGTTTGGGTGAAAATCCCGCCTCGTGTCGTTCCTTTTGAGAAGTTTGAGGTTGCATATTGCATTTTCGCAACACTATCCGTTGGTAAGCCTTCAAAGTAAAAATCTAATGCATTTTGTGGATCAGCTTTCGGATCTACGATTATCTCTTTTGAACCAAGTTCTGATAACATATTTGCAACTGCATACATTGTAATTTTTTCTTCTGCACCTTCCGCAATACATTTATCTGTAACGGCTAATATCATGGCATTACACAAGCTCATAGCGCACTGTTGCCAAAAAGGATCTTTTACAGTTGGGTTGTAATACAAAGTGTGTGAGAGTGTCTTACATAATGCCTGTGCCGTTGAATAATCTCCATCTTTATAGGCATCTTTGACAAGCTGCAATAAGTTATAACTCATAGAATCAAGTGGGGTTAACAGGTTCAAAACTTCAATGTGATAGCCTCGTTCTTCCAGCGTTTCTTTCGATGCACTGAAGAGCTATTGGAATAGGTAACCCTTTGAAGTAATCTCTAGGTTTTCCCCTCCACCACACCGTACGTGACAGTTTCCCATCATACGGCGTTCCATCGATAAATTTTCATATAATATATAGTATTTTTACTGAATAATGTCTAAATTAGCCATAAATCTTAGTCTATTAAGCTTTTTAATTTGTTTCGAATCCAAATTAAAGTCATTAAGATAAGTAGCAATTGTTTCTTCATTTATAGCGTGGATCAATTTATGAATATCTTTATGAACAAGACATAAATTATGATATTCATCAGTACCACCTTGTTTTCTAGGTAGTTTATGATGACAATGTACATCATTTGGATGAAGGATTTCACCAGTCACATAGCATTTTCCATTAGTAGCAACGTATAGTGTTAGTCTGTTATCTACAAATTCAACATTGTCTTTAGTATATCGGGCTTTGTTAACCATATACTGTACATATTCATTTGGAACAATTTTAGGCTTGGATGTTTCTAACTTAGCACGCCCACCTTTTGTATAAGGTGTAATATCCTGCTGAAAATTCATTGGATTTCTATGATGAACAGCGTTGATTATGTGGAGTGGAACTCCAGCAACTACTGATATTTTTGTTTGTTGCTTCAAGCCAACATTTCGTTGTTTGTATATTGTGTTCTGTTCCTTATACGTTTGAATAGTACGTCTTTCCCTTAACCTAACTTTCATGGTGCGGGATAAGGATAACCCAACTTTATCTAAGTCAATGTATACATGCGTTGCATATCGATAATAGTTTTTGATACCCATTACCATTGTGTTGTAATTCATAGATGATTTACTACTATATGAACTGTGTTGTATTTTCTTTACACCATCTCTTAGTTTTTCTTGAATTCTCTTACGAGATTTTTCGGAGATATTTGTTTGAGCAACATATCCGTTTTTCGTACTCCCTTTAGGTATAGCTTTAATACTAAAACCTAGGAAATCCGCATGCTTTTGTTTCAAGTTCGTAATGCTAGATTTGTTTGTATTAACCTCTAACCTCAATCTTTTATCGAGAAATTCAACTACAGCGTGATAAAATCTAACAGCGTGATTGTATGACCGACACATGATTTTAAAATCATCAGCATATCTGACCATATAACCACTTTTTAAGTTAGTTCGTTTAGCAGTACCATTATGGAAGCTGTGAATATTTTTACTTTTAATAGGGAAGCTTTCCCATTGAGATTCAACCCAACGATCTAACTCGGTCAGGTAAATATTCGCTAATAATGGGGATAGTACACCACCTTGTGGAAGTCCTTTATCCATAACTCCTACACCGACTACTTCTGTTCTTAACATGCAATTGATTATTGATAGTAATCTTTTATCACGAATGCCAAAGCTCCAAAGTGATTTACTCAATTTCGCATGATTCACATTATCGAAGAACCCTTTAATATCAACGTCAACACAGTAGTACATTTTCCCACGATTGATTAAGCTAACCGTACGGCTTAATGCGTGCATAGCGTTTCTATTAGGTCGGAAACCATAACTATGTTTATAGAACTTGGCTTCACATATGGGTTCTAATACCTGTAAGATACATTGCTGAATGACCCTATCTTCAAGTGTTCCAATACCCAATGGCCTTGTTGAGCCATCTTGTTTTGGGATTAGTACACGTCTTGTTTTATCCGGTTTAAACCAAGATAAACGTTTTTGAATTTTAGCTACAAATTCAGATACATTTGTTACTTTAACATCTTCAATGTTTAAACCATCCACACCCTCTGTATGAGCGCCATTGTTACTTTTAATTTGATGATAGGCTAGTAGAATATTACTTTCTTTCGTGATTATATCCATCAACTTATAGAAATTATCACCATTTTTACTATTAGCATGAAGTTCATCAAACGTGGATGTTAAACCATATCGCTTAATATTTTTAATTTTTTCAGTCATACTGTTTTTACTCCCCCACTATAAGTGTTTTAGTAACTTTATTATTCTTAATCGAATCAGTATATTAAATATCTACATATAAAATCTTTTTATCGACTTGAGGTCTTCCCTCCACTACTTATTATCATAGTTTCACAAGTACTACACCTCTACTGCCACGACATTTAATGTATGTTATGAATTTCATACAAACGGGTCATAGTGACCATTCACTCACCGTATATCGCTTCCCACGTTCCGATTAACCTATCATAGTGTTTTACTTAGATGTCTCCTATAAGCCCGTTACCTTGAATACGCCTATAACGTATTATGGACTTTCATAAAGGACGCGTCTTACTCATCCACAGTAACCGTCAAAACATTGACGCTTGATACTTTCGTTATCAAGTCCCATATAGACCCGTACAATTCGGAGATTCGTCAAGACTAAATCTATTCTCATCATATAAAACGACTCCCGACCTATTAGCCTCCATATTCCTAGTGGAACTTAGGACACATTCAGCCGACTTCACCGAGCTTCTTACAATCTATTAAATGGTTAACATCATGCAAGTCGGAGTATCAGAGGGTAAGTTTCAAGGCGTTACCCTATCGTTCCTTACCTTGGTTAATCAGTTCACAATTGCTATTTTTCATGCAACCATGCCATAGCTTTTCACTATGGAACGTGGCGCACCCCCTTTTGGATCATTAAAAATTAGGGAGGGTTTATGTTCCGCTCTAGAATAGACATCAATTGTAGGAAATACAAAGGTTTCCCCTTTACCAGAGCGTGTTGTACCAATGATTAAATTATTTACTGGACTATCATCAATAAATACCTTGTCACCTAATCGTGAAATAACAACACCACCGCCACCTTTAAATGATTCCTCTCGATCCGGTACAGCTCTATACTGCTTTTTCAACTCTTCAACTGTTGTAAAACGACTAGATCCTTTCTGATGATTATTTAAGTTTTTAAAGGAAGATTTCAATTTGTACACTGTTCTCGCTATAGTTCCAATCACTACAAGGAAAACAAGTAAGTAGTATATTGGATGTTCTGCAATTGGCATCTGAAGAAGAAATCCTACCTCCATATGAAATGGTTTAGGATGTAATAAATCACTAAATGTTGTTTCTATCAGCTCTAAAGATAAGTTGAGTAAAAAATTAGCGATCAAAAACATTCCAACAAACAAAAAAGCACTCAATGGAATGAGTACTTCTTTTTCAGCTAATTTATATTTGATTGATATCTTTTCACTATACATATCAAAGTATCACCTCTGTTCAATCCAGCTTCAAATTAAAAAGGTACTCTTTTTATGAGTACCTTTTTGGCAAAATCAGTTGGTTTCTCTTTATTTACTCGCTACCATCTTTTCATTTTGTTTCAGAACTGGCTTTTCTTGATTCGTTGTTTTCTCTGGTTCTGTCGGCTTCTCTGGGTTTGTTGGTTTTTCCGGCTCTGTCGGTTTCTCTGGATTTGTTGGCTTCTCTGGATCTGTTGGCTTCTCTGGATCTGTTGGTTTTTCCGGTTCTGTTGGCTTCTCTGGATCTGTTGGTTTCTCCGGCTCTGTTGGTTTCTCCGGCTCTGTTGGCTTCTCTGGATCTGTTGGCTTCTCTGGATCTGTTGGTTTCTCTGGATCTGTTGGTTTCTCCGGCTCTGTTGGCTTCTCTGGATCTGTTGGTTTTTCCGGCTCTGTCGGTTTCTCTGGATTTGTTGGTTTTTCCGGCTCTATTGGTGGCCTTGGTTTTTCTGTCCCTGTATTTTCCGTATTACCATTCTCACCCTCCGTTATAATTGGTGGGTTCACAATTGCATCTGGTTTCTTCTCTGGTGGAAGAATATCTCCTATACTCGCTACTGAAGAATCAATAATTTGATCACCAAATGCAAAATGATCGCCATTCACGGTGACTTGTGGCTTATTATCCGTAATAGCTGCAATCACATTATCTTTTGTTGTATCTTGAAGTGTTTTATCTGTTGTTTCTTTATCAAAGAGTGCTAGAACACGAGAAGTGGTGTCATCCCCATTTTGAAGATTACTTACAATAGATTTTTCTTTAAAATTAATTTTTGATTTATCCAGCTCTTCGAGTACATAAGCAACTTCATTATCCTTACTTTGAATTGCATTCTCTGTAATTGCTTCAAAATCTTGTTTGTTCAGATCTTCTTTCTTTTCCTCCGGCTTATTCTTATCTACTTTTTTTGTAATAGCTGATTTACTTTTTGATGATTCCTTACTTCCAAACCAACTGCAACCTGTCATACTTAATATCAATGAACCACCAAGAAAAACAATTCCCATTTTTTTGTACAGATTCTCATAATTTAAAGGCATGTTATTCTCTCCCCCCTAGATGTTCTGTAGATCTTTATCAATTTTTTCAATCTTAATTTTCTTTTCCTCTTCACTTATCGTAGATTGTTGGATATCACGTTTCTCTAATTCTTTGACCTCTTTCATTACGTTTTTATTTCCTTGCGTTTTAGCGAAAGAATAACAATCTTCATATTTTTTTAGATTTACAAAAGCTTCAACAATGAGTTTTTCACGTCTACCGTCCATATTGACTTTACCTTTAAGCTTGATTACCTCCTCATATTTCTTATTAAGTGTTGCCTTTTCAAAGTCGATTACATCATTTTTGACATCAATTTCATTGATTTTATTCATGTTGTCTATCCCAATAAAATAAGCAACCACACTTTCTGCAAATTTCGGCTCATATTGTAATGCTTTATTTGCCTTTCCGTTTAATAAATAAGTAAATAAAACTGCCTTCTGACTATCTTTATCTAATTCTGTGTAATTGACCTTATCGAAGTATTTAACGGCTTCTCCATACTGCTGAATGGCTGCCTGTTGTAACCCTTTTACTACATATTGTTCCGAGCCAGCATTTGCACTCGAAACTGGTTCGGAAGAGAATAACTTAAAGGCAAATACGGCACCAGCTCCAATTAACACCACGCTTCCTATGACACTCGCAATAATCTTGAATCCTTTTCTATTTTCCTTTCCAGGCTTTACTAGTGTTTTTACTTCATCCGCTGGACTATAAGAGGGTTCTTCCTTCCTTTCTGATGATTCTTCTTGATATTCATATTCTTCATGAAAAGGAGAATCATTGATTTCTCTTTCTAATGTTTCTAACAGCTCCTTCTTTTGTTCCTCTTGTTCCAGATCTAATTGCATCACATTCATTTTTTTAGAAATGTGATCAAAAATGTGATCTGCATATCTCGAACCAAGTGATAATGTACCGTTATAAATTTCATTAGAATGACCATCTAACAAATCGAAATCAATATGTTCTTGTCGCCCAGCCTCTCTATAAACTCGTTCTAATCGTTTCGTTAAGATATAAGCTTCATGAAACGAATATTGCTTACCCGACTCAATTTCTGTTCCATTGCTACTCTTAAAAATGACAAACATGGCTTCTCCTTTCTTCCGTTTAATTTAAATTCACTTCAACTGATCTCTTGAATTATTATTTTCAGCTTTAATGGTTGCGTACTTATGATAGATACAAAAAACAGATATCAATACCCAAATAACGATGAAGAATACTAAAGCTCTTAACAGCCCTTCTGTTGTTGGTACTGTCATGATCGGTTGTATATTACCAATAACCGAAACGCTCTCCAATACACTTGGTAATCTCATAATTAACACCCCGATTGCTTAATAAAACTAAAATTCTATGAAAAAAGGCAAAAAAAAAAGCCATACCCTTTGCATAGCCTCTTCATTGCCTTAATTATATTTTTTCACTATTTCATCCAGAAAAACGGGAATAAGATTTGACCAAATTTCACATTGCTATTTACGCTCTCTGCTAAGTATTGGCATCCCATTACAATAACGAGTCCGGCTGCCCCACCAAGAAACCACCAAATACATTTATGTCTTCCTCTTTCACCGCCCCAAATTAATAGATAAGCGCCCCAGCAAAATACAATCGCTGTACTAACCATTGCCCCTCTTTGCATCCATGCAATAAATGAATTCCCTGTATTAATTAGACCGTCCATCGCATCACCTAACACTAACATTTGAGATAATGTTTCCAACATTGACATATACATTCACTCCCTTTTCATTTTTAAGGCTTATACGTTACTAAGCTGACTTGATTCATTCGCCTTGCTGTCTTCTTTTACTTCTGTTGATGTTGCCTTATAAGCTTGTAAAGCTTTCATTACTAAATCTTGATTTTCTTCAATGTATTTCTGATGATGTAAATGAAGCCAATGGTTATAATCCTGACCATTGGCTCTTAATAGATTTGCTACCATATCTTTTTCTTTTTTTAATTCCCTTTGTGTAATCGCCACTGTATCACCACCTTTCAATGATTATGTGATTACTTCTGATATTGCTCTTTGCAATTTTGAACAAAATAGGTAACTTCTTTTTCAAGTTCTGACTCTTTAAATGTGGAAAAATCAATATCTTTTTTCAATTTTCCTTTTTCATAATAAGCAAGGGAATCTCTTCTTTGTGATAATCCCCAATCATAAGGGTTGCTTGAACCTGGTACATCTTCACGCTTTTCATTCAATTCTTGTATCTGAACTTTTTCTTGCTGCGCTACTTTTTTTATAATATGAAGCCAATTCTCTCTTTTCTTTTTAGTGGAATTTAGCATAACAAAACCTGTTCCATCCTCACTCATAAATTTCTTCATTTCTAACGGACTAAGTTCCATTACTTCCCCTTTTCCCGAACTAAAGACAAATGTTGAACCAATACCAATTGCAATTAACAGTCCAACAACAGCGGAAATGATCCACCCTTTACGACTCATGCATGTTCCTCCCTATGTCATATTTTTATAAGCGATTTTGAAGTGTGATGAGACACATTTTAACTTCAACATCTGTCTTTATTTTATAACATTTAAAGGAAAGTGGGATAGAAAATGGAAATATCATTTATGGCTGGAATGACGAACCCTGTATTGGCATGCGTATAGAGACTAATCCCGACCTAGCTTCTATATGCCCAATACCGCACTACGTATTTTGGCGTGAACGTAGAACCTTATGTATCTACTGTTGTGATGTTCCTCGCTTCTTCAGAATGTCAAAATGGGATATTCCTCACGAGTACTGACACAAAGAGGTCTTCGATACAATGCATTTCCCAGTGGTCACAGATGAGTTTTACGTTCTTACTCACCTAACAATAATCGTATACCTAACCCCTCTAGTAACCTTTTGAGGGGAGGCACGCATATACATTGTATATTTCACCTTTCTACATCATTACTGAAAGGAAGAGATACACAATATGTATCTAAATTGTCAAAGAACAACTTACTTTGTGCTATGTTCTCAGCACACTTCAAAATCGCTTTTTTTATTTACACTTTTGTTTTACAGCTACTAATTCCGCATGTTTATTTTTTCGTTTAGCAATTAAGTTTTGATGTTCATCTCTAACCGAGCGCACTTGATAATAAATTTGAGCCACCTTTTCAATGCTTCCTGTGCTATTTTCAATCGCGATGGTGCCTTTCAGTTCGTATGTTTTCCCATCAAAAGTTTTAACACTATGAGCTTGTGATGCCGCAATATCATAAAATGTGAGTCTCTTTTCTTTTCCCATATGAATGCCTCCTATTTTTGATAAAGAAGGGAGAAAAGCGCTTCTCCCTTGTCTAGTTTTCTAGCCATCTAGATAGGATGAAATAGTGAACGAGTGCTTTAAATCATGCTAGGATTGTTGTGTTATACGAGGTTATGATGCGTTGTGCTGCCTCTTTTCCGTATATGTGCTGTAATGCGGATTGAGATTCAACTACGATTGAATGCTGAATGTGGTATGTTGCGCTTTCTTTTAAAAACTGCTCCATATGAGGGATCGGGTACAAATCATATTGATGAAATACCAGGTGGATTGGCCTTATTGCACTCTGTTAGATACTGAAGAAATTTAGATAATGCTTCTCCTCTCTCTTGATACGTACTTATTTCCGTTTCTACACTGATGTACACAACGGATTTTTGTTTTAGATTCATTTGTAGCGTTTCATAACCAGTTAATAAATCATGTTTGATGATGCGATACCCTTTTTTTCGTTTTTCATGATGGGTATCTTCATAAAAGATGCCTTTCGGATCAAAAATGAAAATAAAATCATCGGTTGTTTCCTTCACACCTTCTATGACCGAATTATAAGCTCCAAAACGAGCCTTTATGACACCTGCAACCTTTTCCCCTTCATTCAGTTCTTTCAACGCTCTAATCACCTTTGTATACTTCTTATCTACACCTAACATGCGTTGCACTCCTTCCTATTTCATTTTCCTCTTATGATTACTACTGAAACAAAAAATACTCTTTTTGTTCCCCTTGCTTTTCACGTTGATGATTTTCTAGAATGTATAACAAAGTGCTAGTTATCGTATTCTTGTTTCTTTTGAATAAAGACCTAGCTCGTGGAAGATATGATAAGCCGGATGCACATTCTCAAGCGAATCTACTACCTCTACCAAGTTTGCTTCACTCTCATATATTTTTTCCATGTACTCGATAACTTTTTTCACATCTAGGTAATATAGGTTCTTATGTCGTTGATCCAGATACAAAATACTTACTGCCAATAATTTTATAGCGGATTCTATCCAATAATCATGTTGCTTTAATGGTTTAATTACAGTTTGAGCGATTGAAATTGCTTGCATCAATCCTTCAGGCAACCAAGCACTCTTGCGCTGCATAACGTCTTCCCCAAGTTTCCCTAAATTTTTTATTTTACCGACATAGATTTCTGACTTCTCATATCATCTCCCTCTCGGTCTCTTATATCTTGCTCCCTATCCAAAAAACAACTGTCCAAATGGGAATTACGAGTATACATACATTTTGAAATCCGATAGTAAAGCTCAGTGGATTTCCATCTACTTCATTGAAATGAGCTTCATACTCTTTCATATCACAATTGAGATTTTTTATGGTTTCTTACTGCAAATACGGCTTCAAATAAACCAAGTACAATACATGCAAGACCAATCCATTTTATATATGGATTTTCGGCTTTACCTCCTGTTGTTGGAAGAAACGTTTCGATTTTCTTTGGGGTTTGTTCTAGTTGGGATTTCATAGCAATCTGTTGTGATTTCTCTATTTGTGGAATGACAGGTTTTCCGATTACTTTTGGTTAGTCCGGTACCTGTGGTTGCGGTGCTTCTGTTTGCACTGGTTTTTGTGGTGGTGGTTCTGATTGTGGTATCTCTGGTGTAGGCAGTGTCGATTCCTTCTAATCCTTCACTGTATGCTTAATGAATTCAGAGAATATATTTTAAAAAATAATTATAAAATTGTACCTTTTATAGATTGTTCATTTAAAATATAAATGTATAATTATTTTTCATGAAAATAATTCATTCCAACTTTGCTCGATAATATGTTGCAAAAAAAAGCTTTTCGACTGGTTCTCCAAAAAAATCCGATATACTTTTTGCCCGACTAGAAATTAAACCCTTTCTACCCGACTCAACATCATACAATGTACTTACTGGAATTTTAGAACCTTTTGAAACCTCATTAATTGTATAACCTTTTGATTCACGAAATTCTCTTAAAACTGTCAAGTGTCTCACCCCCTATATACAGTTTATTAGTCTTTGAGCCTAAAGTCAACACCTAAAGTTCTCGTTATTAACACTTTAGGTGTTGATATTTTTCAATAATCTTATATTACTATGAAAATTATAAAATTGGAGTGATAGATAAAATGACAATTGATGAAAATATTGTTGGGAAAAATATAAAAAAATTAAGGGCTATAAAAGGAGTAAGCCGAAAAGAAATGGCCGAAGATTTAAATACTACATATAGAACTGTATCTAGTTGGGAAACTGGAGAAAAAACACCACGCTTAAATAAATTAGAGGAAATTGCTACTTATTTAAATGTCAGTGTCTCTTCTTTATTAAAAAAAGAAATTCCGGATGAAGACCTCTTAAAAAGTATTAAAGGTGAAGATCCAGTAGAGCGTTTAGCCAGATTACTCTATGAACGATACATGAGTGTACCAGATAAACATAAGCCTCGTATTGAAGAAGAATTATTAAAATATGCTAGCCAATTAAAAGCGCAAGTTGAACAAGAAGAATAGGGAATCTCCTATTCCTCTTGTTCATAGCTCGCACATAACTCCAAAATTTCACTAAAAGTTTGTAAATGAATTGTTTTCACAATCTCCAACAATTCATTTACGCTTAATCCCATTCTCCCCATTGTTTCCCCTCCCTTTTTTGCTTTTATATTGTGAAAAATAATACAAAAATTTCATAATTCCCCGTCTAGGGATTTATAAAACTGTTTATAAAATCACAAAAGACATCGTTCAAAACGATGTCTTTTGTAAAAATATATATTTTAAATAAAACATGAAAAAATTATCCACCACCGCCGGGATCAACCATCATTCTATACACCATATACTGATTCCCAGAACTTTTAGCTTTTTGGGAGTACTGTTGTGTTTCCATTTTACCTAGTGAACTATTCACAAAGGTTAATAACAGTATAGCGGCTACTATTAATACATATAACTTTTCCACCATTTTTTCACCATCCCTTGACAACTAAATTATATTTTCTGCATATTGTTCATATATTACTTCAGCAAATTTTACATACAGAAAATCATTATTTACTTTAAACATATCAATAGATTGTTTAATTAAATGTATATCTTGTTTAGCCATTCCCAAGTAACACGTTTGAAGTGGTGTTAATATTTTTCTTTTTGATCTAATTTCTTCAAGTATATTTATCGCTTGTTGATATTTTCCCTTTTTAATTAAAAACAAAGCGTATTCAGCTGGGTGTAATCTATCGAAATCAATTTTATTTAGATCTTTCCACCAAAAGATTCTAATGAAGTTTATATCATTTAGAGCTATATTGTATTTTAAACTACCTTTAGCGCCTTTCAATACATTTAACGCTTCTCGAAAGAAATATAAAGATTTCTTATAATCAGAAAACATAAAGTTTTCTCCACTCCTAATGTTCAACAAAGCTTCCATAACAGGGAAGAAATCAATATCCTTATATGTTCTTAATTCACCATTTTCTATTACAAATTGTAGAGAGTTATTTTTTCTTAATATTGAATAACTCCAAAGTTCTTTTACCCAAAATGCGTATAAACTCTTTAAGAAAGTATTGGTTACTAATTTATCATCTCTAATATTCTTCTCGACTCTTTCCTTATAACCTTGCATTAATCCAAAATCCCCTAAATCACAAAGAATTAACATACTGAGTATATCACAAAAAATTTCTACATCCGCATTAGAATTTCTAGCTTTTTGGATATTTAAGTACACTTCTCTGACATTTTTACCTTTCAAACGATCAATATATAAATTAAATATATCTGCAAATCGGCCCATTTCTAAATCCTTGCTCTCTTTACATATTCCAGCGAGATATTCAATTAATAATACGTGATCATTCAAATGAGCAAGGGCAAATGCAACTTTAACATTTATGTTTAATCTATCCTCTAAAGTACCTAAATAATCAATTATTTTTTGTTCTTGTTTATCTTTATTATTTGCAAAAATGACATAAGCAATTTTTGCAAATGTATAAACAGATATTTCTTTATCCCTGTTAATCCAATTAGAGATAGTAGATTTAGCAACTCCAATTTCTTTTGCAAGATCAGTATATGTTTTGTTTTTAGAAGATAAATAATTATCAATTTCCCTAGATAACTTCTTCATGTATTTTCACCTCGTCTTTTTTCACGAATATTCAGAAAGGTACATATAAGTAAGAAAATTATACCACAGTACCTAGAAACAATATCTTGCTCAATTGTTAACTGAATATTCAGACGCTTTAGTGAGAATAAATGCGAAATACTTCCATTTTTGCATCTGTTCATAAAATATGAACTTAGAGTGTTGATATTGTGTACATACAATTGTAAAATGAATGTACATTACCTATGAACGAGAGTTTTTTAGAAAACAAAAAAATAAAACCCCACCGCCCAGTTTTTAATTGGCTTCTAGTTTGGCGACCGGAACCAATTAAAAACTTCTAAGATAGGGTTTTAATTCACACTATAAATATATGTGTTTTTCTTTAGTATCATACTTGATATTAAAATTATATCATAATGCATATACAATGTGAATATAAAACCTCTGTTTTCCTTTTTATTTGCGGTGGAAAAAAATAGGAGGTTTTTCAGTGTTGTTGCGAAACTTTTTGCTTAGTCGAGCAAAAGCGGAACTAAGTCCCCACATCCATCACTTACCCAAAACTCCTGGAGCTATCAATCAAGCAATCAAGAAAATAACTTCTTATATTGATAGTATTGTCCTAGAGTGTGAAGGCGCTACCACAAAAGATTATCTTACCAAAAGGAAATATGAAGCTTTAGAGACTGTTTTATCATATTTAGTACAAGAAGGCTATAGTCAAGTTAGACAAGAACACATCAGCAAAAAATCTGGAATTTCAAAACCTATTATTAATTACGTTTTTAACTGGCTGCAAGATTTAGGAGTATGCCAACAAATAAAGGTAAGACGGCATGGAAAGATTTCCCCCTCTGTTTACATCTTAACAATACATGATAACTATTTAAAAATCGTTGAATATTTCAAGGTAAAGTGGGCTGTAGCAATTAATGTTTGTTCTACTTTCACTAGATTTTTAAAGAACAAGATTAGTAAAAAGTCTGATGAAACAAATCTGGAATTTATGCAAAAAAACAATTTTAAACCTTCACCTTCCCTAGATTTTTTCGGCATTGAAGAGCAATCAAAAAATGCTGTAGATTATGAGAAAAAAGAAAAAAACAAGAGATTACAAGACTTAAATGATTATTTGAGTGATGATCAGAAAAGAGCGTATTACTACATTTTGAGTCAAGAGCTAACATACCTATCTGAAAATGATGCATACACAATTGCTTTAAGATTGCCCCCGGATATTGATCGTTACACAAGATGGGATTTTGAAGAATGTGTGCAATGGTTCAAGTTTAAAAAAGCTGAAAACAGTAATCCTGCACATTTCATAAAAATGTTTAATCAAAAATCTAAACAGAATCAAGATCGTAGAAAATGTAATGCACAAAATACAAGCTCACTCTTAGATACAAATAATAGTCAAACATTTGTTTTCTACAATTTTTTAGAAGAGCACAATTAAAATCAAAAAAATCCAGCTACAAATAGCCTTGCTGAAAAAAACATATACAGCAAGGCTATTTGTAATGTCTTCCTATAGTTCTCTATAGCCTTATTGATCTTCAATAAAATAACTTCAAAAATCATATGCATTTTCCATGAATTATAATTATTTTTCTTTTAATTCAACTAAAAAAATTACACCTTAAGAATATAGTACATTAAATAGTTTACTAAACTATTTACTTAGAAATTTACTAAGAATAAATCTCTAATACCTTGATACACTTAGCATCACGAGCCAAAAATTAATTTTAATGTTTTTATTTATTTTAATTTCTAAAACAAGATTTATTAAATATAGTACTTTGCATCTCTTTGTAACTTTTTAGGGAGGCTTAGCATATCTTCTAAAAGATTCCCTAATTTTTTTATTTAATTTGTCATAATTCATATTTTAAACACTCGGTTAAACTATGATTCTACCAGTTGGGTAAATGCAGTGGCCTTTTGTTATTCATCAAACTTGTTCAATAGTATCTAATTAATTGGTTCTAAATTATCTATGTGCTTGAAAAGCTTCGTATTCATAGATTTCCACTCTTTAAAATGTATAATAACTTGTTTCATACATTGTCTTAAAAACTGATTTCATTATACAAATGTCTTCGTCCCCTCTTCCACTACTGTACAATCTACATTTTGTTCCAACATCTGTTCTATTAATTTTAACGATTCTTAAAATTTTTCATGCTAATCATTATTTGACAGAGCAAAATAAGCGAAACTAAATTTCATTTTAATATATTTACATTTTTTACTTTTTTTTGAAACAAAATTTATTTACTGTAAGCATCAACAAAGTAATATTAAATTTATCCTTATACTTTTTCTTTCAATATATTTTAATCACAAGTATCTAGATCTATTGCCCTCTTTCTCCTCTCCCTATATACATCTACATTTAATATCGAATTACAGGTGTATATTATTCAAAAATCTGGTCCATACTAATATACATGAAGCCTAAAACTGAGTTTTTTATATCTATGTCTATTTAATATTTAAACAATACATTTAATCTCCCAATAACCATCATTATTTTTCACTAATAAAAAAACCTCATTTGAGATTCAAAACATAATAAATAATATCTAGTACCTTTTTAAAATTCAAGTAATACATACTATGCAAGCTTTTACACAACCATAAAACGCTACTTTAACGCATAGCGTTCACATATAAATAAAGCTTTTTGTTTGCTTTTTATGCATTTGTAATTAAAAAATAGTACTTAATTGCTAATTCTATTAATGAAAGCTTTGATTCTATTGCAAATATCTAGTAAAATTCTTATATCAGCAACAAACTTCTAATATTAATAGTTAGTTTTAAAATAATTTCCTACTTACATTAATGTTGTATAAATACTTGTTCACTTCCAACAATGAACGCTATTAGAACGAATAGCGTTTATTATTGAAAAAACATTAACGCTCGATGTATAGACTGACTTAATATATAAGTATGTATACAAACAAACTGATATGAGTACAAATGATTAGATGGCTGCCTATAAAAATTTTTACTCTTAAAGAAAAGATCTTTTCAAGAACGAATCAATATCTAACACACAAATAATGGAGGTGTGAAGTTTGGAATATGGATATTTTGCACAAGAAGTAGCAAAACAACTAGATATAAACACCAATACACTTCGCAGATGGTCAATCGAACTAGAAAAAATGGAATATATATTTGAAAGAAATGAGCGTAATCAACGAATTTACTATGAGAATGATATAGATATCTTAAAGCAAATGAAAGAATACTTAAATCAAAACTGGAAACTAGAAGAAGCTGCAACAAGAAGCATGGAAAACACTGAAGAGAACGTTCAGAAAACGGATAGCGTTCACGAGGAAAATGAAGTTCAAGTAACGCTCAGAAAACGTTCAGAAACAGATGTTTTGATGATTCAAGAAAAATTTTCTTACATGTTTGAGCAACAAGATAAAATTGTACAGCAGAACCAAGATATCATTAAATTATTATTACAGGAACGCTCAGAAAAAGAAGACAAGGATTTACAGATTCAGTTATTACAAGAAAAACTGGATAAAGCAATTGAACTATTGAATGAAGATCGCCAAGAACAGCAAGATAACACCAAAAAAACGTTCATTCAACGTTTTTTTGGTCGAAATTAAATCAGATATACGTTTTTTATCCAATACATATCTAATTGAGTAAAAAAAAGCGGTAGCTACCGCTTTTTTTTACTCATCCTCACAACATGAATACATACTTTTGTAAAAATTTTTTATACTATGTTTTTTATTTCTTGTTTAATTTTGAGAATGTACTTTTATATAACTTATGTTTCTAACTCTAACTGGAATAAACAGCCCGTGATAATTGCATGAATCCATGAACATGATGCAATTATCACGGGCTGTTTACTTACAAAAGCTTTCTACTGAAATCATCAAAAAACACGATGTCATTGGTAAAGAATACGTACGATTCAGTGGCATGCTCAAAAAATGAAGGCTTGCAAAAGCTCTTGGTCACAATTTTAAACAATGTTGACATATAAAGCAAAGTGGTATGGCAAACAATTAGTTGTAGTATCTAAAACATTTGTTTCTAGTCAATTATGTTCCAATTGTAACTACAAAAACAAAGATGCTAAAAATCTAACCATTCGCGAGTGGGATTATCCTTATTGTGGCACACATCATAATAGAAATCGTAACACAGTGCTCAATCTTAGAAATGAAGCAATTCGTCTCTTAACCGTAGGAACTCTGGGGATAGGCCTACTAAATTAGAAACCGTTAGGCTTCTGTACATAGGGATCCCTCACTTCAAACAGTCCGTAAAGATGTTAAGTACTAAGTGGTTCAACATATTTTGCTTAAAGGAATTTCAAGATGACCACAGTTGCATATCTTATAGGACTTTTCTTATTAATTCCAAAAACACTTTATATTGCTAATATCAACATGTTAATCTTATTTTCTAAAATTAATTAAGTGTATTCTTTGCCGATTTTTAGGGAGGATTGACTAATCCTCTAATTCCTCAACTACATAATAAATCCATATAGGAAACCGTATGCTTTTTCTAGTATTCTTTAATTCATTTTGCCAGATTAGATTTTTTATATAAATTGTCATCAATCACAGCATTCATTATTACTAAATCCTACGCGTTATAAACGCTATTAATAAAGACCATATCTTTACTTCTAAAATTACATTATTTCCTAAAGGAAAAGTGTTATATCAATGCACTGAATCTATAGTGAACGCTATGCGTTCACTATTTACAAAACGTTAAATTAACGTTTTGTAAGCGCTCATCTCGTTTTTTCATATTGTATTAAACTACTTGCCATTTAATATCCTTACAGATCGTTTCGGGTTCAAAACACTAAACATAGAAAATCTTCCATTCTCTAATTTGTTAGGTCGCTATCACATAGTTCCTAGGCCTTTTAGACGAATCACATCGCCCTTATGATTTAAAGATATGTACCACAAGAAGAACACGCCCATTAATGTTTATGTTTCCGTAATCATACTTCGAACATAGTCAGCTAACATCATCTGTTTTTAATGTAACAATTACTTTTTTGTCATACCACTTCGCTTTAATTTCTTCATAACATATATATAACATTGTGAAGCTCTCTGCTTCATTTAGTCAAGAACGTTATTATAACGTTAATTAGTTATTACAACATAGAAACATACAACTTTATTATTGGGCTATTAATTGATACACTTGTTATCAGATTTTATATATTGCTTTAGCATAAATTGCGACCTTTAAACAACACGGAATACTGATATTAAAGGGATAGACGCTGAAATAACGGGTAGCGTTCACGTTAAAAACACTTGATAACATTTAAGTTAAAGACAATTTCCGCATAACCACAACTAGATATCTTTTTGTCCTTTCTTATGGATTCCAAAAATACTCCATATATCCCCAGCCAACTTTAATATATTTGTCAGATTGTCTTTGTTATATTAAGTGTAACATTCAATTAAGATCTGTAATAATAAAAAGGCATTATACAATGCGTAGCATTCATTATTGCTAATCCATACGCGTTATGAACACTGTTAAATAAAACATATCTATTCTAAAATCACATGATACTTTTAGATGTAAATATATTTTAACGTATCATATTAATGAACCGAATTCTTTGTAAACGCTATGCGTTCACATTTCACAAAGCGTTAAATTAACGTTTCTCAAGCGCTCATCCTATTTTATTCCTTCCTATTGTATTAAACATCTTACGCCTCAAACAGCCTGCAAGAATGTTTGAGGCGTGAGTTCACTATAAGTAAAAAGACACTCCATTTTTTAATTTATTAGGTGACTATTCTCGTAATTTCTACGATTTATAAATGAACCACTTCGTTTTTATGATATAAACTTTTGTTAATACCTTTATCATAATGTGTGTTATAAGAAGGAAACTCTCATTAACATCTATGACACGGATACACTTAGGGAATTTCTTAAAATATGCCCTTGGAAGATTATACTTTGCTTCTTGCAAGTTGATTCCTGCTTAAAGAATTTAATACGATATATTTTTACTTCATTTCGTTGGAATTGTTGTTATAACATTCAGTACTATTTATAAAACACTTAATATATCGTTAAATTAAAATACATTAATGTATTTTAACTACTAATTTATGCATAGATATATTTTAGATCGTTTTTATCATTTCAATGGAACAAAACATCATTTGAATACATATTTTATTAATTGATACGCCTGTTATGAGTAACGCTCTTTGAACAACTCCAAACGTTGTAGTTACAGGATTAGTCGGTGAAATAACGGATAGCGTTCACGAGAGAATAAACACTAAAATAACACTTCGATAGCGTTTAGATTATACAAGAATCCTCATTCCTTAAAATATCCATTTAACCGTTATAGATTAAAATTAAGATTAATAATTTTAATCTATAACGTCTTCGATTTAGTGATATCATTTAAAAACATAGTTGCTTAAATGTAGCATTCTCAAAATTATTGCATAAATTTTATCAATTTCTGACAAAGTACTTCGTCCTCAAAATTGTGAAGTTGGGAGATCCATACCGATTGGCTTGTTACTATATACTTGTACAGATTGCTTTTTATGAATACTTAAGATAGGATGTTGGTTGCAGAAGACTCATTACAATTGTAAAAGCTCCAAAGTTCTATCGTCCCACACTTGACAAAATTATGAAAAACAAGATAAAGCACTAATCTAATATATTAAATAAGTCGAAACATTGTTAAGTGGGCGTAGTTCAATATTAATAGTATTCTCATATTAAATACATCCTATACAAAAAAATAGTTAGTAGTGTTAAAAATATATTTTGATAGCAACATGACCGTTTTTATAACGTTCATGAAACCCGCAATGTATAATGGAGATTTTCTTCACATCCGAAAATCTCCATTAAACAATATTTCTATTTCTTTATAACTATATTGTAAAGCTAAGAAATGAATTGATTTGTTTTTTTAGTTATTCCTAGATTAATATATCTATTATGATATATGCCCTAAGAATGAAAAATTCATTGGCAACACCTCTAAAATAAGTAACCAGAAGCACGGGATCAGGTACAACTATAACTTTCTCCTCATTCCATTTCGCTTTAAGTTCCAACATTCCTGAAAATTGTATCTAAGATACTTCAAAAATTATTGCCTTCTTTAGGCTACATATGCCAGTTCGAAGAATTCTTCGTTCTTCTGAAAAGAATACGCCTTGCTTTTGCTAGCTAGTTTCTGCTGTCCGAACAAATTTAGTTTTTGCATAAATAGAAAAATTCTTTAATTCCTAATCACATATCATTTCCAACAGAAGTACCAATTTTCATTTATTCTTTTATGTACGGTCTAACAGTTGTACTAAATCATGATCTTCGCAAACTACGTTCTACTGTAGATATTTTTGTTTGATCACCTATTATAACGATATCTCCATTCGTTTGTTTCTTGTGTAAGTTTTTTATTTTGTTTGGACTAGAGTCATTCATTTCAAAAAAATATGCTTACGTCTACCGTACTCCTCTCCGAACTAAGGTTGATATTCCACATCTTCATATGTTTTAGAAAATAATCTTCTTTTGAATTGCAATCATATTATCTCTTAGCCAAAGTTTTTGCTCTACCCATCAAAAACATCTAATTAATAACTATATAAATATGCCATTAAAAATTGATTTAAGAACGCCCCAACACCAAATAACAACGCCTAAATAACACTTCTAAAACGTTCATAAAATAAAACTTTTGCATTTACTTCAACTTAAGAAATTTAAATAGATACTCCGAGAAGAATATCAGATGATATAAAATTTTTGTTAAAGAATTTGGTATCTTATCATACAAATTTAGAGTTAATTTCAAAAATAAAACAAGAGTAATAAAGGTTATTCATTGTCTATTTAAACATCTTACTTTTAAACTTTAAATCAGCATTCCCACGATTAGTATAATTGATTCTCCGTGAACGCTATGCGTTCACGGAGAATCAATTACTACATTCCTACTAAAAAACAGTAAATGTATGCAAACCGAATAACACCCTAGATATATACCCAATCCCAAATCTTATTTTATTAGTTGCTTCAGAAAGAAGTTTTACTTTTAAAGGTATGTTACCAATGGATTTCCTAAAAACACCTTTTCAACATAGCTTTATATTGCCACTATGATCTAAGTAAGTATGTATGTATATAGAAACTACTTTTTTTAATATCGAACTCGAAAATTAAATTTATAGATTTTATCATTTTTTAAACTTTTTTCTCTTTAAAATCAACTTTAAATGTTGCTATTACAATGTTTAACGCTTTAAAAACGCCTAGTGTTCATCTGCTAAGTTCGCCAAGTAAACACCATAATAACGTTTGTTTAGCAAATATATATGAATCTGTAATTAATCCTGTTCAATTTTTATATTCAAATCAAATTTCATAGATTCTCTATTCTTTTAAAGGAGTGCTACAGATACAAATAGAACATATACAACAAAAATACATACTCAAGATATTTTTTTCTACATATTACACTTGATATGTAGAGGGTTAATTTGCATACTACTTTTTTAGTCTTTTGGTTATAGATATCATCAAAATAGCCAAAAACAAACTTATATAATAAAAATCTCAATTTAAAACCGTCTTTCAATGCGTTATTACACCAAAAAACATCTAAACTTCCAATCTCATTTCCTTATCAGCAACTTGTTTATAAAAAACATTGAAAATGTTGATTTAAAGGGGTTTAACGCATTAAAAACGCCTAGCGTTCACACAATATCAAACACCGAAATAACACTTTTATAACGTTTATTGGGCTAACCATTTTTACTATGCAAGTATGTATAAGTCATATTCGCAATTAATCTTATTTGCATTCTAATTTTCTTTCTCTCGATTAAAATATATACCTCATTCCACTAGATATCCCTTGGATTCCCGAAATATATCATCAATAGTCTATCCATAAATCACAGAAATAACTTGATATTTAAAAAGACATCTTCAACAAACGTATCCCTCCCGCCAATAACATACTTTATATATTTTAGATATATTTTAGATATACCTAAAATATATAAAGTGTCAAAACCACCCAAAAATAACTTGAATATTTTAATTAAATATCTAATTTATATCTAAATTATATTTATTTTATATTTTAATTATATTTATTCTTCAAAAACCTTATAAAAGCCTTGTCGCCAGGGGTTTTATAGGTTATAATATATTTATTAGATATAAATTAGAAATAAAATTCCTAGAGGTGATGTATAATGGCAAGTTTAAAAGGCAAAACTCTTCATATAGACATAGAAGGTGATATTGGGAACGATTCGTTTAAAGGTTACATCAATGGTGAATACATAAAAATGAAAAATGTATATCAAAGTGTCTACTCAATGCCTAATGTTACTGAGACAAACATCCAAAAAAACGTAGTTAATTTAGTAGATAATATGTTCGTGAATATTGCTAGTAAATCCATTCGAAGATCTGGAATGTATTTCATTGGTAATCGTGCGATGTTAACAGGGAAAAACCCTAAAAACATGAACATTAAAGTAGGTCAAAAATATAATGATGATTTACCACTAATTAATATGCTAGGATTAATTGCAAACAAATCAGTTCAACTTGAATGGGAACGCACAGAACAACTACCACAATCAATCAATGTGACTGTTGACCTTATTTCAGCTATCCCAGCAAGCCAATGGACACCCGTAAACGCTAAACATTTAGAACAACGTTTTACTAATTCAAATCATGTTGTAGTGGTTTATGTAGGAGAAGAGCAGGTAACGGTTAGCTTAACATTTAATAGTGCAAACATTACACAAGAGGGTGTTCCTCCCTTATTTGCAATTCTTGAAGGGGAAGAGGAGATGTTTACTGATTTCACTAAACTATATGCAAAAAAACTTGAAATCAAAAAAATTGACGGCTCTTTCTTTAAAAACAAAAAGATTTTACATTCTGATATTGGGGACGGAACAACTGAGTATATCTACACAGTGGGCGTGAATCCAGTAATTGATGCTTGTAGCGGTGAAAGACGCGGTGTCGGTCATGCTACAGAAGAAGCTGTAAAATTATTAAATCAAGAACGTGGCACAAACATTAAACGCCAACAATTCTCTCAAATTCTTCAAGATATAGATCATAAATACCATGAAGAGGCAACAACACACTTTAATATTACAAAAGTAGAACAAGCAGAACTAATCCTAGAAGATACAGATGAAAAATATGTAAACAATACAGCCAGTGAAGCTGAAGTTTTATGTGTATATGGTGGGGGAAGTATTACTTTTAAAGATGAATTGTATAATCAATTATTAGAGTATTGTGAGCGAGTTGGAATGTACTTATTGTGGATTCCGGAGAAATACGCTGTAGATATGAATGCTAAGGGGATGCAAATTATCAAGAAAATTCTTTCTCGAAAAAAGGTGAAATAGTATGTCCGACAAAAAAAGAGAGTCCTTCTTCTGGAACCTCAAGAAGATTGAGAATGAAGAATTCTTTAAATGGTTCGAGTCACAAAGCAATATAGCCGATTCTTTATACAAACTTGTATGCTATTTTATTGATAAACACGGATTACAAGACGTGGCTGATTATAAGATACAGCAACAAATGCAAAAAGAAATTTTACTTCAAGATAAAGACTTTTTAAATGATGTTAAGCGTATACTATTAAATAATTCAAATCTTACTATTCAAAAAGAAAACCAAGCAAATGAAGAAGAGGCTGCAGATCAAAATAAGATTGTTTCATCTCTTGAAAAAAATTCTACTTCTAAAGATTCACATATAGAAAATGAATCACCAACTGAAAAAGCGGTACTAAAAGATGAATATGAAGACCTGGATACAGCCAATTTATTTGGTAACTAGCGTTATGCATCCATGATAAAAAAGAGTCCCTAAAATAGGGACTCTTTTTTTATCATGGATGCAAGGTTTTTCTACATCTTATCAATAATAATTTGTCTTTTATACCACTGATTTAATTTATCTTTAGCCGTGCCTGAAAGGCGTTTTGTTTTCTTATTATAGAACCTAGAAAGGGTAGGTTGTGATATACCTATTTCTTTTGAAAGATCTCTCATTGTAATATTTTTATTCACATGGAAGAATGATATTTTTTCTCTAATTGAATTTTCATACTCATCAACATCTAAATTATTATTTTCTATTTTCACAGGAGACTCTTCTTGTATGATATCTACTGTTTTTTTCTTCACTATTTTTTCTATTGAATTCATTAATTCTTTCGGAGGTAAAATTATTATACCTAACTGAGCATAATAGTTCTTAAACCAATTCTTCTTTGTTAACACTTCCTCTTTTAAATCTTCACTGTACTCCCAATGTGATATTACCTTTTCCTTCTCTAAATCAATAAGAACATTTTCTAACTGTTCACGGATACGATTTGGCTTTTGATTTTGATTTATACCCATGACAGCCAGTAATCCCTTATCTCCTCCTATAGAGTAAGGCCTTTTTAAACTAGAGAACATTTGACGAATTCTCCATTGCCAAGTTAAATAACGAATCAATCTCTTATGATATTTATGTCTATAACTATTATATTCCAACGCTTTTTTTGATAACAGTGCCGTTGTACTACTAGAACCATATAAATAACTTGATAAGAAGCTCCCTGGCTTAATCCTGCAAGATTCTATCCCCATATATTCGTTAGTGTTATTATCTCTCCAGAGTACCACAGAATCTAATACAAAAAGCCTCTTAATAACTTCTCGCTTTACTTCATAATGTTTACCTGCTTCAGCTCGATCATTTAATACAACTACCTCATTATCATCATTTAAATAGATAAAAATACTGGCTAAGGCAGCAATACGTTTGGCAACCTTTATTTTATCTTCTGCTCGATAATATTCTTTGTTATTAGCCTTTGCTTTAGGTATGCTACACATTTCTAATACCTGATTATATGAAAAGTCTATGAATTCATCAGGGGACTTTGCCTCATTTAGCCATTGGATAGTAATTGCATCTAGACAGTCAGCAGTTAAATCATCCATATTACTCATTACACCATCAACCAATGTATTCCAACGAGCAGCTTCTTCAATATTTATTAATCTTAAATCTTCATCTTTATGTGAAGAGAGTTGTGCAACTCCACTACTATCTTTCGTTTCAATTGGATAAGATTTCAACTTTGTATTTTCATCTTCTTCAAATTGATTCTTTGCTATGCCATCTCTTAATTTATAATAAACCGCAGAATTATTCACTTCATAGTAATTCTCGTGCTCTAAACTTGTATTAGATTCCTTTAGTTCTTGCACGGTTTCATTGTTAGCTCTTGAAAACTCTTGTTCCACAAATAATCCTATCGCCACATCAATTTCAATTTGGTAAGCTTCTATGTTAGTGAATATTTCCAAAGAGGAGATTCCCTTTTTTTGTTGCTGTTCAAGCCACTGTACAAGCATTGAAAATGATGGGGAAAAATAGTCCGAAGTTACGATCCTACTAGTATCTTCTTTAACTTCTAAGTAATAAGCATTCCATTTATACCACAATTGTTCATTATGTTTATAGATAGGTGCTGATATTACTAATGCATCTTTAAACAATTGTAGAACATTATCCATATACATCCTTCTCCTTATTTAATTTACAATTGAGAATGATTTAAACTTAAATCTATATAGCCTTATGATGTTCCTATTCATGAAAATAAAAAAGAATACAGTAAGTTCTATCCAACCATCCTTTAGTGATAATCTAGCACGTATGCTTCTAACCACTTCTTTTACTGATTATACAAGACTGTATCCATTTGGAAAAGGTAAGACGTTATAAGAAACCTAATATTTTTCAAGGAATTAGCTGAAACATGAAATTCTTTTGCGATATCATGTCCCTTTTGATTAAACATGAAAAAGCTAGGTTATTCATGTTTTAAAATTTCCCTTGTATATATGGTAATACTCATTAAAGTTTGCATACAAAGTGAAAATTCATAGCGGTATCATGTCCCTTTTGACTAAAACATGAAAAAATCCAGCCTTAAATATTTCATGAAATTAAACTATATATTTTTTTCATAATCTTTTTTACCCTTGATATAAAAGGGTTTCTTCTATATTCAAGTTATGAAACAAGAAAATTTATAGCGGTATCATGTCCCTTTCTTGTTTCATAAATTCTCCTAAACCCCTTATATACCATACATTTATACAACATCTTCTCAAATTTCAGGGAATTATAAAACATGAAAATTCATAGCGGTATCATGTCCCTTTCTGTTTGAAAAGATGAATCACCCCAAGCGGTATCACGTTCCTTTTATAAATACCAAATTTCATATAAATCCCTTTAACATCAATGTTTATTGACGATTTTCATGTAAATTATAATAAATAGAAATATGAAAATCCACAGCCCTATCATGTCCCTTATATTTTTGTGAAAATAAGCTTCCAACCCCATTAGAACAACGTTTATTAGTATTTTACAACTCATTTTCTTATTTATTCGGAACATGAAAATCCATAGTGATATCATGTCCATAAAAAAAATAGAACAAAACCCGAAACCCCTTGGTATGAAAGGGATTAACGTACATTTCATTTTTTCATGTTAGCTCTTAAAGGGGCCCATTTCATCAACTTTTAATTTGCTATAATTAAAATCGGTATATTTTATATTGTACGGATATGTATATTTTAATTTGTATAGGAGGTGAAAAAGATGAGCAAATCATTTGTTATTCGTAATCAACGTAGTCTAGATGGACAATCTACTAATGCGGTTATAGTTACATTAAAATCTTGGCAAGCACTTGTTGATGCATTGGAAGGAAAATACTATAGCTATAAAGACACATACCTTGAAGATATTATTAATCAAATGTCGTATGAAGAACGTATTGCGGATATCGATGGATTTATTGCACAAGCAAAGCCATCTTTTTCACGTCATACTATTTCAAAGACAATGGAAAGAAAACATAAATTGTACGGTATTACAAATGCAGATCTTGAAGTATTCCTTTACCTTCATAAAAAATGCTATACGAATGGTATTATTCCAAACGTAACAGTACATATGCTTTGGGAAGACTATAAGCAATACAAAGAAGAATTGGCATGTATACAGCATTCTCAATTCTATATTGCATTAAAAAAATTAAGCCTACATAACATTATTACGATTGAAAATGAATTAGATAGTCGATACACAATTAAAATAACTCATTTTATGAATGAAGAAACAGAAAAAGCAAATCCTTATGTTTACATTAGTCCTGTAGTCTTTACAAAAGCTTTCTTTGAACTTTCAGTAGCATCTAAGAAGCTATTCTTAGATATTGCTATGCAACAGCATAGAGAAACTACATTAAAACGTTCTTTAGACAAACAGGATGAAAGAGGTAATAAGACTCACTTTGGTGGGATGTACCGCTTTCTACATAAGAAGTATCCACATCAAATTCGTGCAGTTATGAAAGAACTAACGACTGTATTGCCTTGTACAGGAACTCCACTATTCAAAATCTGTAAACTACAAAAAGGGGTTCAAAACAAGAAAAAATACACGACTTTATTTTTATCTATTCATTCAGACTTCTTATGTGGAAAAGAATCAGGCGAACTACAGTATCGTGATCCTTTTACTCCAAAGGTTACGTATGCCCGTAAAGCCCGATTTATTGAATCTACACTACAAGAAATGCATATTGGGGAATTTACACGAGACATGAATAAATTTATTCATGTACTTAAAAATACCTGTCATCGACAAATTCGTAGTGTAATACATAGTTTGCGTGACATGATTGATCGCACTGAAAAATATCCAAGTAAGTTAGTATATACACTGAAAAAATTATTGAATCAAACATCACAGTATCATATTCTTGATACCGCAGCTAAAGAAGGGGTTTATCCTCTTATTACACAGCACGTACCAGCGAAACAAAAAGAACAAGCTATATTTGATTTCGGATTGCATTTCTCTATGTACTCTCGCCGAAGCATCAAGAAGCTGTTCCGTAAAACATTTGAGTTATTAAAGAACAAATTTGCCGTACCTGTTACAGAGGAATCTTACCATCGTAATTATCTAAGATATCAAGAAGAAACATTATTTAGAAAATACGCTTATGAACAAGGTGCAAATCTAAATGCTTATATGGCTTTAGAAATAGAAATGCGTGAACTTCTAAAAATAAAAGGACATAAGGAACGCTTTATTCCTAGCGATGTACGTGAATTGTTCATTGAAAAGATAGATAAATTACCAAAAGAAAAGCTAAGGGTAATTGAAGTACCTGGTAGCATAAATTTAATTACCTTTATACGTGCCTTGGAACAGCTGATACGTGCTGGAATTCAAGTAACATCAACTGAACAGGTATTAAAAGTAATGGAAGAAATGTAATCATTTTCAGCTCTCTATATTTGAAAAAAATCAAAGTAGAGGGCTATTCGTGTTGGCTCTATCATTCAAAGTCTTTCTATTAGATACATTTATATACTTTTCTAAAAGATTCTATTGAAAATAGAGTCTTTTTTTATGCACTTCTATACAATAAAAGTTATTCATCATTGTTAATTTCCACAATAGTAACTTGCAAAGGCATCCAATACCTATATGAATAGAGACTTTACTCTACATAAAATCATAATAAAAATTAATTTTTTAGTGGATATGTTTATAAAAAGTATCAGTTGTGAATAAATATATCATACTATTGTTGCTATATAAGGGTTCTATAAGTAAATCTACTAAAATTCATCAAGTTTTATGTGATTAAATATGAATAACTGAATTAAGTGGATTAAATTATGATTATTGTGTATAGATTGTGTACAAATAACTACAAATTGGGGACAACTATCGAGAATATCTTCTTATTTACGGGTGAATAAATATACTTATCAATGAATTATTTTTCTTCATTTTTTATGTAGGAATAGTGGTAATATTTTATGATTTTATGTAGAAATGATAGTACAACAAAGTCTATCTTCACATTCCCATTACATACCATTTATGATTTTTTACAGTAGGGCATGTTAAAAATACTGTCATAGCAAGCTTTATTCTATATTTTATGAACCTATATAAGTTTTATCTTTATATTTTAAATATATATAAGATATATATTTATATAAGATTTTAAGAAGAGGGGGAATATTTTAGATAGGATGGGGACAACAAATATATTTTTATTTTAGGTAGCTGGTAAAAGTTACGGAAAACAAACGGAAGTTGTACCGGGTTGGTTACGTGAACAAGAAGAACAGGGGGCAATGCAGCAATCACAACAAACTCAAAACGATGAATCCGAAGACAATAAGAAACGTTTTGATGAAATATTAAAGGGGAGTAAGATATGAAAAATACAGGTGTTACAAGAAAAGTGGACGAGCTAGGGCGTGTAGTAATTCCGGTTGGGTTACGCAGAACTTTAGGGATTACTGAAGGTGCAACATTAGGTTTTCATGTTGAAGTGGAAAATGTTATTTTAAGAAAACATGAACATCATGCTTTGTAACAGGTTAAGTTGCTCATATTGTAAAAAAAGTTATTTTCCATAGCCATGGATTTGATTCGGCTCATTGTCCAGGAGAAGCAGAAGGGAACACACATAAATTCGCTTTAGAGCTAGGTGACATCTTGTACTACATTTCAATCTTAGCAACAAGATACCCAGAAAAATTTAGTCGAGAAGATAGTTAAAACGTACAGATGTGAAGTAAGAGCAAATTTTAATTTTATTAAAAAGAAGGAACGGAGGAATATGTAAAAGAGTTTGAAAGGTCCATAAAAAAAGAATTCAGTAAAACTCTGAATTCTTTTACACGTATTTTATTTGTTAATCCATTTAGAAATAATAGGATAATGAAAGTCTTTGTCCTGTAACACATATAAAATTCCTTTTATAGGTCCGAAAATCAACAAAAGAAACAGTATTAGATATAAAGGAGCTGTTCTGAAAATACTCAAAGCGTTATTTGAAATTAGGTCTAAATTAGACAAAGATAACATTAAGATTCTGATTATGAAAAGATTCCAAATCACTGTAATTATCCAAATGGACAGTTGGTATAAAACAGCTTCAAGGATATTTTTTCGAATGTCTTGTGATTTGCATATGAAATAAAAAATCAATGGTATATAAAAAATTGTGACGCTAAAGAAAATAAGAATAAAAAAAGATAATAAGGTAAGAAAATGCATAATTAATTTTATATTATTTTCTTTTCTTGAGTTAGGATCATTAAGGTCCTTCTATATAAATAAAATTTGTTGTACCTATAAAAATATAAGCTGTAGGTAATTATAACATAAAAATTAATTGTAATAGAATACTACATCGACAAGAAAACGGTTCTGAAAGTGAAATTAGCTTAGGAGATTTAACTTATTTTAAAGACGATACTATTCGATCAAGGAGGTGTTTACTTTATCCGAGGTGATTCTATACAAAGTTTTAATAGCAGATGTTCTTAACTATCACGAAATATCAGTAAATCAAAAACGTGGGCACATCAAAAAAGAGCATTATCGAAAGTGCTCTTAGAAAATACATTTTATATTCTGTTTTGAGCTACGATTTTAATATTCTCTGGTAGAATGATATCTTAAATTTTTTCTTTTAAATCTATTTGGAGCATTTCTTCAAGGTGTTCAAGTGAAACTTCAAAGTTTATATATTCCGCATTCGCAATGTTTAATAAAGAATAATTTTCATTTTTTTTAACAACAAGATATCGTGATTGTTCTGTTATTACTATACACCCTTGTTGAATTCCTAATTTGCGATTATCTTCAAAAGTCATAAATAAATCTCCTAACATTTTTATGTAAGAACTAAAATCAACAAAATCCTTATTTAAAAACAAGAAGCCCTAGAGTTAGGGCTCTAGGGCTTCTTGTTTTGGTATTCTCACATGGTTTCTCAAAAAGAATAGAACATACTGAAGATAACATGTGAATGTTTCATAAATGTATCGAAAAAGTGAACAAAATTGCTATTGCAGAAGAAGCAGAAATGAAGTTTCTAATATTTAAGTGTGCAAAAGGTATTATTTATAGTGTATAAAATGCACATGGGGCACCTAATCATTCTTTTACCGGAAGAAAAGAATATATTATGAACTTGGTTGAATGAAAAAATGAAAATTTTACTTTAAGCGAAGTTAATGAAATATATTTTGAAGGTTATATTAATGATTGTTATCTCGATGGACACCTTAACTTTATAAAAGTCCTAGAAGAAAAACACGATTATGAGGAATAGTAAGTTATAAAAGTGAACAAAATCGTTATTTAAATAAAAGAAACCCCGATTGTCTGCGGGGCTTCTAAGGGTAATCGTCAAGTAATGACGTACTCGACTAAATAACCATACCATGAATTTTTTGGTAGAAATACTGGTAAATGTGTCCATGTGGGTAAGGTCATCATTTTGAACAAAAACGGTATTTTAATAGAAAAAATTTAAAAAGAAGGACCCACATTGAGGGGGTGGGTCCTTTTAATAAGGCTAGGCATGTATACTAAACATATAGAGATTAACTATATATTACCAAAAGTGGATTGGGATTTCTATGTGTTAATTGTTGAGAAATATTTAATGGGAATTTCATTTTATAAAAAAGAGAAGCGCTTGACCAAAGCGCTCCTCCTAATACGATGCTAATACAAAATACCTATCCGATTACAATGTATATGCGTTATTTATTCAATGAGTGCTTTTATAATTAAAATTTGATTTTATAGAAAATCAACAAAATAAAACGAGCACTTGTGCCAGAGTGCTCGTTTTATAAGATGACGTCATTCATTATGTTATGTTTGTGAGTCATGAACAATTAAATGAGTCGAAAAGTAAGGTTCGAAATAGTGTATGTATCTGTTAATAAATAGGTGCTTGTACTAAAAAGCAGCTAGCAAAAGCTAACTGCTCAAAAACTTGTTGGAAGCTACCTAGGGAAGGTAGTCCAGTATTAGTATTGACAGGATATTGATTTTTATTCCGGGGGAGAGGAAAATGTTAATTAAACCAGATAAACAGCATGTATCACGGTTTTGGATACCGATTGATTTAGGTTTTGCTCGCACACTAGAAATGGTGGAAGGTTTATATATAGGGGAGCATAATGGAGTACATTTAGTAACTCATTTTAATGAGAAAACTTGTATGCATGTCGTATCGGAATTGACTACTGGATATGGGATAGCGAACTCATTTGAAAAGTGGTTTGCGATTGAGAAAGCAAAATGCAGAATTGATACGAATAAAAAACGTGTTCAACTATGGATAAAAGGAACTAATGCAAATATGGAGAGTTAAATGAATTAATTCCAACAAAATAATCCTTTTAAGTGGTATTTAAATATTTTTTGTAATTTTATAGCAAAAAATATTTTTATCGGAATTGGTAGGATGCCCTATTTTACTGTCGAAATGGTACATTAACAAGAAGGAGGCACAGTATATGCTATATCACTTAATAAAATTAGGGGAAACATTAGAATCTGAGGTAAAACAATCTAAAGGTAGATTATATTTTGATTCAGTTAATTTTGGAGTTTGGGTTTCAAAGAGCATTTTGTATATAAAAAATATCATAAAGATACTTTAATAGTAAATAAAATGAAGAAAAGTTATAAAGAAATAGACTATGCAAATAATTATAGATTTTACAAACTAATGTTCAGTATATTAAAAGTAATATAAGAGGAGGCAAATGAAGGAATAGAGGAAGTTAAAGCATAATAAATAATTAATTGAAGGGAAAGTAAGGAAATTATCTTGAGTAGAGGAATGGAGTACAGTCCGGCTAGAAAACTAGAGGACACCAATTTTTAGGACAGTAATAATGCTGTTTTAAGAAATGGTGTCCTCTTTCTTATTTTGTAAGGGAGATGGAGAAAATGAAAGCACTAAGAGATCCATTACGTGAATGGGGAAAACAAACTAAACAAACAAAGAAGAAAAAACAAAAGAGAATTTTAGCACGCGTAAAATAGAGGACTTAATGGGGATACATAAAGCTTGTTATGAGCGTAGACGTGGAGCCTTAAGAAAATAAAAGGAGTGGTCTGAAATGGCTAAGCAATTTGGAATGATACGTAAGGAAATGAAAGTCACACCTTCTTATGAAATGAGAGAACATGGACCTCCATATGCAGTTGGCAAACCGTTAGAAAATGTAGGAATCTCTAATATTTAACAAAGCAAACGTGAAGAATGGTTAGAGAAAATGGTATTTCGAGTTAAACAAGCATTAAGTCGATTTGGAAACAGTACAGCTGGGAAAAACCAGAGGGAAATTATAGTTAAACGATATTTAGAAGACGAAGGTGTATGTGATTATATGGTGTATAACGAAATTGGCATGATTGAGCGTACGTATCGACGTGTGAAAGCAAGGGCATTCTATAAGCTTTTGCTCTTAGATTAGAAGTTTATGAGATAGAGAAGCAATACGGGGGTGATGACCTGTGAATTTTGCCCAGCCCATACGTGATCCAGAGCAAATACAACAAATCAAAGAATATTTAAAAGAAAAGAATATACGTAATTATATCTTGTTTGTAATGGGGACTAATACAGGCCTACGCATTAGTGATATTTTAAAGCTGAAGGTTGGAGTTTTAAAGGGAAGCCATATCTCAATGCGTGAAATGAAGACAGGTAAGCAGAAACGAATTCAGATTACTGGAGCATTAAGAAGAGAATTGAAATGGTACATTGAAGAGATGGAAGATCATGAATATCTAATCAAGAGCAGACAAGGAAAGAATAGAACAATAGGAAGAAGTATGGTATATAAAATACTTAGTACTACAGCAGCAGAGTTTGACTTAAACGAGATTGGAACACATACACTACTAAAACATTCGGATACCATATGTACATGCAGACAAAAAATTATAGCCATTACTAATGGAGATATTTAATCATTCAAGTCAACAAGTATCATATACAATATATAGGAGTAAACAAAGATGCAATGGACAAAGCAATGACTAGGTTTAAAATCTAATCATTGCTTTTTTCTTTTTAATCCTATACAGTAACTCATTTTTATTGTGTTGTGTAACTCAAAAAAGAAAGTGTTATGAAGCTATGAATATCAAGGGCAGTAGCGTTTGGCTTAGTTACACAAAATAGAACATATGGGTAAGTCATTTGCTGGAATCATAGTATGAAATAGTGGATACAAATAAATGTAGAACATAAGGGGAGGAAATCTAATTCATGTTAAATGAAGAATTATTAGAGGCACTAATTAAATATTGAAGGTTTAAGGGGGAAAATCCTGATATCTTACAAGTAAATCGAAGGTATTTTAGAAGCCTTCTAGAAAAATTGAATTATCCAGAGTGGCTTATTAAAAAGAAAGAAAAAGAAACAGAAATGAAAACAAGTTTATTAGGAGTGGCAGTTGAGCTAACAGATGCAGTGGGAAAATTTGAACTGTGAAGAAAGTTGGCAGAGTCGTGACTGCTTTTTGGCAGGAGATGTGCCGGTTGTTTTGGAATTATCATGTTATATTTGTATTGTGAGAAGTGGCGGAAAACACAATTCACTATGTTGTTTCTAAAAATTTAAACGGTTCGTAATGACGGCACATAAAATCCGAAACCAGCAGATGGTACTGATTGAATGCTACCGTGATTAAGGAGAGCTTTTGCTCTTCTTAATCATGTTTGCTGTTTAGCTGAATATAATAACATTAGGTGAATGGAAGAAAAGCAAAATGTTTAATACCTTAAATAAAATGTTAGCAACTATGAATAAATGGTGATTTTATTGAAATCAAATTAGTGGAAAGGCAGGGATAGTATGAAATACTTAGAAGTTAGCATGAATGGTGGATATAAACATCAAGTTCATATGCCTCTAGAAGAGTTTGAAATTTGGATTACAGGTAAAGAGGGGTTGTTACTTAATAAATTAATTCTTGTTGGAGACGTTATGATTAATCCAACTAATATCTCTATGGTTAGAGAAAAAGTAAATGATAATTTTGAAGTTCCAGGGGTATACAAACCTAAATAATACGTAAAAAAGCATCCATCAGGGTGCTTTTAGTCAATTTATAGATTGTTTCCCTAATGAAGATATTGTTAATTCTGCTTACTTTAACATTGATGGAAAAGTTCCAATTGATAATGGTGTATTTATCGAGCTGGAACTTTGACAACCAAATAAAACACCCCGACTTTCAACTGCTAGAGAAAGAGTTCAAATCATTAACAATACTTGGATCAGAGCTATTTGTACAGCTAAAGCCCCGGCAGGAACTGGCTTTGTAAGGTTTCGACCATACGTACAAAGGAATGGTAGAGCTTGGTTCTGTATGACCATGCTGCAGCGAGGTAAAGTCGCCACAGAATTTTGGTTACATCCGAAAGATCAAAATGATGCTGATAAAATGATTGAAGATATTGCTAATAGAGTAGCTACTAAGGATTACGATAAAAAAGTAACAGAGTTAGAAAGAAGTATCAGAGCTACTGAAAAAGGCGTTTCAATTATTATTGGAAAACAAGAAACGTTTATAAATGAGACGTATAATGCCTATGTAAAGAAAACAGAATCTAGGTTAGAAGTGTTAGATGAAGGGAGTCTAGCACAGATTTTAAAGGATGGCATCATGACTTCTATCAATATGTCACCTGGTAAAATTACAATTGATGCTGAAAAACTTAATATTAATGCCGATACAATAGTAAATGGCTAATAGCAAAAGGAATCACCATTGATTTCATTAAAATCAGTGGTGATAAAGTAACAATTGATAAGAATGGTATTATAGCAAAAATGCATGAATTCTTTTTGAAGATGAGCGTGGGCAGAAATTTTCAGTAACACCAAGGAAGAATCTCATTCCAAATCATGACTTTTCACAAATTTCTTTTCAAACTTTTAATAATTATTTTTTGAAGATCGAATACAGTCCTACATAGACAATTATGTATAATCCATATATTGAAAACCAGTGGTTAATCCGATGCGGATAGATTTGTCAAATTGGATTCGATTTACATTATTTGAAGGGGTCAAACCGGGTAAGAAATACACATCGTCTGCTCATTTCAGAGCAACTACCAATGATAATCGTGTAAACATTACAAACAATCCAATCATGAGAGCGGTATTCGGTAAATATAACGGTGACATTCCTGTGGAGCTTGGACGAGCATCAAAAACTTATGATGCACCAAGCATTCAAACTGGGAAAATAGTAAGATATGCTTTAACCTTCAGTGTGCCGAGTAACCATGAAGAAGGAAATGGTTATGTTTATATTGATTTATTTGGCGAGGGTCTCATAAATAATATGCAAGCAATTGCTGTATCAGGTGTTCAGTTGGTGGAAGGTGACGTTCCTGCCGTGTATAACTGGGATACAACAAATGGACAAGTAATGAACGGTACACTTCCTTTTTCTACAATTGCACTTGGTACAAAAGATAATATTATTTGGCACAATTATGTGAACAAATGAAACTATACAAAATTCAAGCGTTCTTATGAAAAGTATGTAAAACTTTTAACGGGAATTTTAAAAGCTAGCAAGATATCTGTAGAAAAAGGATTGTGGACACATAGCGATGTAACACATCACCTTGGCAGTACAAATCATAAAGATCCAATTGATTACCTTAAGTCTCATGGTGTTTCAGAAGCTCAATTTAGAGCAGACGTACAACGAGTATACGACAGCAGTAACATATGGGATTGCCTATATTGAAGGTTACAACGTTAACTTACGTAAAGGACCAGGTACAAGCTATTCTAAGATTCTTCAATTAAACAAACCAAAACCTTATATTGTATGGGTTGAAAAGGGTGGTTGGTTAAATCTTGGTGGAGATCAGTGGATTAAGAACGACTCTTCTTATGTGAAGTTTAATAAGAAAAGCACAGTGGATTCTTCTATTGTAGGGAAGCGTGTTATTTCAAAAGTTAACAACCTACGTTTCTATGATGCTTCATCTTGGTAGGATAAAGACGTGGCGGGTTCTGTAGATGCAGGATTAGGATTTACAATTGATGCGAAATTAAATGTAAATAGTTCACAACAATATAAAATTCACAATAGTAAAGGCAAAACATAATATGTAACAATAAACGAAGCCTATGTGTATGTGAAGTAAAGTAAAAAGATGAAGTGACCCCTAAAAGTTAGACACGGTTATTTCATTAGGCAGCTTGATAAAAGTGAGTCCGGTATTGTACCGGGCTCATTTTTAATTTTGCCTTAATCCGTTTCGTATTATAATAATCTATATATTTTTCTAATTCTATTTTAAAGTGCTCTACATTTTCAAATTCTTTTATGTAGAGGAACTCCGACTTCATAATCCCAAAGAAATTTTCTATTACTGCGTTGTCGTAACAGTTGCCTTTTCGAGACATACTCTGGACGATAGCTCTTAATTCAAGTGTCCGGACGTACTGTCTCATTTGATAATGCCATCTTTGATCCGAATGCATCAGTAGCTGGTGGGTTTCAGGTAAACGTTCCAATGCTTTCTCTAACATGTCTGAAACAAGCGAATACGTCGGTCTAGAACCAATTGTATAGGTAATAATTTCATCATTATACAAATCTAATACAGGTGATACATACAGTTCTTCTCCAAACAATTTAAACTCGGTGATGTCTGTTACCCACTTTTGATTCGATGCATCTGTATGAAAATTACGCTCTAAAATATTAGGTGCAATTCTACCGACTTTTCCTTTATAGGATTTATATTTCTTCATACGCACAACACACTTTAACCCAAGCTCTTTCATAATGCGCTGAACCTTCTTGTGGTTCACTTTCTGGCCACGATTCGTTAATTCATCACGAATGCGACGGTAACCATAACGACCTTCATTTTCCTCATAAATCGCTTTAATCTCAGCTTTCAAATCGGCATCTACATCTGGACGATTCATTTTCTTTACTAAATCATAATACGTGCTTCGAGGAATAGTAGCTAGCTCCACGAGTGCCTTCACCGAATATTTATGCCTTAATTCATAGACTACTTGCGCTTTGTCTTGTTTTGTGATTTTTCCTTGTTTTGAACTAAGGCATTTAACTTTTTTAAGTACTCATTTTCCATCTCAAGCTGTTTAATGCGTGCTTCAAGTGCTTCGACTGACCCTTCAGTTAAAGGTTGTTTTAATTGTTTATTTGAATCTTTTTTCATGGACGGACGCCCCTTTTTCTTAGATTGAAGAGCATCAATTCCTTGTGTTTCGAGCTGTTTTTTCCAAACAGAAATCGTTGAAGGGGCAGGAATATTAAAGATAGCTGCCGTCTCAAATAAGGACATACCGTTTTCAATCATAAAGTTTAGTACGTCTAAGAAAAGCTTCCAGACCATTCTGTTTATATTGGTTTACCCAATTCAAAATGATTGTGTCACTTATACCGAGCGATCTACCCATTTCTCAATAACTTTCATTTCCGTTCAAATAACGTAGAACGATTTGTATTTTTTCATCAGCTGTAAATTTAGCCATAGAAAAACTGCACCCCAATTGTTAGACTGTGTCTAACAATTGGGGTGCAGTTCAGTGAGGAATGCTCTTTTTTACAGTATAAAGAAATATATCTCTAATTTGATTTGTCATTGTATTATATGTAGCACTCGGAAGTAATATGAACATGAAAAATAAAAAACCAGAGCACTTTTGACCGAGGAGCACTCGGGCTACATGGGATGCTTACTATACAAGAGGAACACTTGTAACTTTTCTATATATAATAGCATCATGCCAGGAACAATTTATTACATGTTATTAAAATTTCAATAAAATAAAAAAAGAGCATTCCTGGTTGGATGGGTGAACTGCACCCCAATTGTTAGACACAGTCTAACAATTGGAGGTGCAGTTTTTCTATGGCTAAATTTACAGCTGATGAAAAAATACAAATCGTTCTACGTTATTTGAACGGAAATGAAAGTTATCGAGAACTGGGTAGATCGCTCGGTATAAGTGACACAATCATTTTGAATTGGGTAAACCAATATAAACAGAATGGTCTGGAAGCTTTTCTAAAACGATGTACAAATTACACACAACAATTTAAACTAGACGTACTAAACTTTATGATTGAAAACGGTATGTCCTTATTTGAGACGGCAGCTATCTTTAATATTCCTGCCCCTTCAACGATTTCTGTTTGGAAAAAACAGCTCGAAACACAAGGAATTGATGCCCTTCAATCTAAGAAAAAGGGGCGTCCATCCATGAAAAAAGATTCAAATAAACAATTAAAACAACCTTTAGCTGAAGGGTCAGTCGAAGCACTTGAAGCACGCATTAAACAGCTTGAGATGGAAAATGAGTACTTAAAAAAGTTAAATGCCTTAGTTCAAAACAAGGAAAAATCACAAAACAAGACAAAGCGCAAGTAGTCTATGAATTAAGGCATAAATATTCGGTCAAAGCACTCGTGGAGCTAGCTACTATTCCTCGAAGCACGTATTATGATTTAGTAAAGAAAATGAATCGTCCAGATGTAGATGCCGATTTGAAAGCTGAGATTAAAGCGATTTATGAGGAAAATGAAGGTCGTTATGGTTACCGTCGCATTCGTGATGAATTAACGAATCGTGGCCAGAAAGTGAACCACAAGAAGGTTCAGCGCATTATGAAAGAGCTTGGGTTAAAGTGTGTTGTGCGTATGAAGAAATATAAATCCTATAAAGGAAAAGTCGGTAGAATTGCACCTAATATTTTAGAGCGTAATTTTCATACAGATGCACCGAATCAAAAGTGGGTAACAGACATCACAGAGTTTAAATTGTTTGGAGAAAAACTGTATGTATCACCTGTATTAGATTTGTATAATGGTGAAATTATTACCTATACAATTGGTTCTAGACCGACGTATTCGCTTGTTTCAGACATGTTAGAGAAAGCATTGGAACGTTTACCCGAAACCCACCAGCTACTGATGCATTCGGATCAAGGATGGCATTATCAAATGAGACAGTACGTCCGGACACTTGAATCAAGAGCTATCGTCCAGAGTATGTCTCGAAAAGGAAACTGTTACGACAACGCAGTAATAGAAAATTTCTTTGGGATTATGAAGTCGGAGTTCCTCTACATAAAAGAATTTGAAAATGTAGAGCACTTTAAAATAGAATTAGAAAAATATATAGATTATTATAATACGAAACGGATTAAGGCAAAATTAAAAATGAGCCCGGTACAATACCGGACTCACTTTTATCAAGCTGCCTAATGAAATAACCGTGTCTAACTTTTAGGGGTCACTTCAGGGAGGAATACTCTTTTTCTGTATTACAGTATCGGCATTTTAATTATATGAATCCACTATATACAATATGACTTAAAAATAATAAAGACACTTTCCCCAGCTGAAAGTGTCTCATGTGATGATTCTCTAGATGTATAAATAGTATATCCAATATTAGTGAAGGATAGAACTTATTATTGACCGATAAATGTATATGTTAACTATTTTTTTACAAAAGAATAGTTTTATTAAAATTTCCAATAAAAAACCAAAGCACTTTTGACCGAGAGGTACTTTGGTTACATAGGATGATTACTATATAAGAGGGAATCGTGTAATTTTATTTTATGTAGTAACATGATGAAATATGAGAAAAACACTCCTGATGTTGTCAATAGGAGTGTTTTTCTATATATAAAATGGCATCATGCCAGGAGCAATTTATTATATGCTTTTAAAGTTCTTAACATGTCATCAAAATAAAAAGACACCTTCTAAAGTTGAAGGCATCCCAAATGTGGTGGCTCTCTAGATGTATAAATAATATATGCAAAATAAGTCATTTTTATGTGAATTAAAATTTACTTTTAGATAGTGCCTTGGGTATGGGGTTAACTATTTTACTTAATAAACGGGATCCCTAAATATAGACTGAACAACCTTCATACAATCGTCCTCCTTTAAGTCAAGTGAATTATATGTCTTATCGGAAAGAGCATTTGAAGATCAATGTACACCAGCAAATCCGAAATTTCCATTGATTTTAGAATTGAAAGAAGTATATAAACAAGCATATAAAGGTGTGTAATAAGTTAAGTAGATATAACTTTTTTAGTTCATAGATTATATATTTGATATTTGTAAATATATTGTATATGGGTGTTAAGAGAAAATAAATCTTATAAACAGCTGTGTTCTAAATAGAACAACTAACAAAAACGCTGCCTAGATGACCTGTATGTAGGTGAGAAGGGAGTGTACAAAAACTATGTCTAAATTGTAAGAAGTTAGATCAAGTAATTGAAAAAAGGTGAATTAATATCGCTTTTTTAAGCAGTATGGATTCAATCATGAAAAGGTACTTTGTTATAGTAGAGAATTAGATTTATTACTTTATGATTTGATGAAATCTAATGAAAATAATAAATAAATCAAATTTATATAAAAAAGAAATTAAATATAAATATTTAAGATATATTTTAAATAAAAAGTGCTTTCCTATAAATAGGAGAGCGCTTTTTTATCTCAATTTCATCTATTTTGGTGAGAGATTTTTTATCTCCTGATAACTCACAAACTTAAACTGAAGTAGAAAAAGGAATGAAGTAATCTGATGGTAGTAATCACCTTAGTGATTTCAATGTATACATGACGAATCAGCTTGTATTTATTTCCTCGATAGGATTTTACATAATATTAATTTTTTGCGAAATATTAGTCTGTAATTAATTAGATTTAAATTATTATTCACACTAAATGACTACCTTTGTGTAGTTTATTTGATTTGTAAGATAGTTAAAAATACTAAATTAAAGCACAAAGACTCGTTATTGATTGATATTTTATAAAGTTGTATTTATATGTGTCATAAAATAACATCTAAATATAATTATAAATAGGATAGAGGGAGGACTATGTAAAAAGTAATAAATACAAGTTCATGAACTGTTTTAACTCGTAAGCACATGCTTAAAGAAACGAAATAAATTTATCAAGGAAATGAGAGGGAGATAATATGGGGAATAATTCAAAATATAAAACCAGAAAAATACTTGCAGCTACTGCTACAGTAACTATGCTTGCCACTGGAATGATTTCTTCTTCGGATGTCTTTGCAGAGGAAAGGCAGCAGCAAAAATTATCGAAATCACTGCAAGAAGAAAAATCAGTTAAATCAGAAAACAGGACATTTACAGTCCCAGGAAAAGGGGATGTTGAGGTACTAAAACAACAGGAAAGAAAAAGTATGGCATTTAGTCCATATGAACCAACTGGTTTATATGCAAAGCCAAATGAGCAAATAACAATTAATGTAGAAGGAAATCAAGATATTCAAGCATACATTGGAACGTATTCGTATGATGCTTCTTGGAGAGAAGATTCTAAGATAAAATCATTTACATTAAAACCTGGTATAAACACAATCCAATCTCCAAATGGGGGAATGATTTATTTTTATAATAAACAACAAGGTGGTACCATTCGAACAACAGTCACAACAGGTGGGACGACTACTCCTTTCTTCGAACTAGGAAAGCATACGAAACAAGATTTAATAAACATGCTGGACCAATATCCAAATGCACATGCAGTGGAGTTAAAAGGAGAACGTGTATTAATTACGGCTAGCCCTGCACGTGTTAAGAAATATTTGTTGGGTTCTAATACAGATCCTGTACAACTCTTAAAAAAGATGGATGAAGCTACTCAAATTCAAGACAAAGTAGCTGGATTATCTGAAGAACAAGTAGATAAACATTATGTTCATTACGTAGAAGAAAATCATTCTCCCGATTATTATATGTATGCATATCCTTATCGAACTGCTTATGTAGGAGATGCAATCCAATACGTGTTAGATATTAATAAATTTATAAAAGATGGCTGGGGTCCCTGGCATGAGGCAGGGCATTTGAGGCAGCAATCACCTTGGAAATTTTATGAAATGACAGAAGTACAAAATAATATATACAGCCTTGCAGTAGAAAAAGCATTTACATCTAATCAACCTTTTAGATTGCAACAAGAGGGTGCTTATACTAAGGCGTTTCAATACTTAGAACAATCTAATAAAAATTATGATGAAATTAGTGATGCTTTTGTTAAGCTTGTTATGCTTTGGCAACTACAGTTAGCATATGGAGAGGATTTCTATCCTAAATTGCATCAATTGTATAGAGACATGCCTTCAAATGAACTTCCACAAACTGATGAAAATAAAAAACAATTATTTATGATTTCAGCATCAAAAGTAGCCAAACAAAATTTGATTCCTTTCTTTGAGAAGTGGGGATTACGTCCAAATAACGATACCATTCAAAAAGTGAATGCATTAGGATATCCAATTTTGACAGCAGAGATTTGGAAAGGTACGGATTCTAACCCAATTAAACCAGATATGCCTAATGGAAATAATATTTTAGAAGGAAAACAGTTTGCATGGTCACTAAAAGGAATTAGTGATTTCGAATTTGCTAAAATCAATTTCAATAAGTCGACAGAAGAAATGCAAATCGACTTAAAAGCAGGCGTACCACATCATTATTTTAATGAAACATACGCGAGTATTAAAGTACAAAATGCATCGGGGAAAGTAGTATATAATAAAGGCATTTATGGAAACAAACAGCAAAATGCTGAATCACAAAAGGTACCAGTCAAAGTAGGGGATTATATCGAGTTAACACATCTAGAAGGTGTGCAAAGAGCAACTCTCACAAATGTAGATAATAGTAAACAAGAGAGCTTTGGAAAAAAAGCCATATACGAAATTACAAAAGAAGGTTTGAAAAAAGTAGAAAAAATGCCAGAAGCAACAATTTTGGATGGAAATCAATTTGCATGGTCGCTAAAAGGAATTAGTGATTTTGAGTTTGCTAAAATTAATTTCAATAAGTCGACAGAAGAAATGCAAGTTGATTTAAAAGCAGGTATACCACATCATTATTTTAATGAAACATATGCGAGCATTAAAGTACAAAATGCATCAGGGAAAGTAGTATATAATAAGGATATTTATGGAAATAAGCAACAAAATGCTGAATCGCAAAAAGTTTCAGTCAAAGTAGGAGATTATATCGAGTTAACACATCTAGAAGGTGTGCAAAGAGCAACTCTCACAAATGTAGATAATAGTAATCAAGAGAGTTTTGGAAAAAAAGCCATGTACGAAGTTACAAAAGAAGGCCTGAAGAAAGTAGAGAAAATGCCAGAAACAACAGTTTTAGATGGAAAACAATTTGCGTGGTCTTTAAAGGGATATAATGATCGAGAAATCGCAAAAGTAGAGTATAACAAAGCAACAGAAAAAATGCAGATTAAATTAGAGGCGGGAGTACCCCATTCCTATTTTACTAGTACGTATGCAAGCATTAAAGTCCAGAATTCATCCGGTAATATTTTGTACAATAAAGAAATTATAGGAAACAGACAACAAGCTGCTGAAAGCCAAACCGTTCCAGTCAAAGTAGGGGATTATATTGAGTTTACTCATATAGAGGGAGAAGCACAAAAGGAAAAGACACGCGCCACACTTACTAATCTTGAGAATAGTAAACAGGAATATATAGGAAAGAAAAGAATATATCAGGTTACCTCTATGGGATTATTAATAAAGTCATAGATTTCACTATAAAACTTAAATTATTGATTTATATAATATATATAAATCTTAACTATTATACGCATTAAAAAATGTTCAAGAGAAAATAGATTGGCGGGTATAGTATGAACATATTCAAAAGGTTTCTAATTTCATCAATTGCAATGACAACATTTGTAGGAACAGAGCTAATACTACAAAATGATAGAATTCATAATAAAGTTTACGCGGAATCTTATAATGTCACATACAAAGAAACAGATTCTAATAAAAGAGATTCACAGGACGAAAGATTAATTGTAAAGTTTAAAAATCAAATTGACTTACCTTATGAAGATGGTATTGAGAAACGAATAAAAAATGAGAATTATGATAACAATTTAAAGAAGTTATTTTCCGAAAATACGGAACTTACTTTGAATCGGTTGTTCTCATCTGTAAATCCGATAGATATTGAAAAGTTATCAGTACACTCTAAATCATTTGCTAATCAATCAGCTAATAATTTATTAAATTATTATATTGTACAAGCTCCTAATAACATAGATATAGAATTATTACTGAAAAAATTTGAAACATCTCCTCTCGTAGAGGAGGCTTATATACAAGAAAAACAAATTTTGACACCCCCTGAAATACAGTTACCGGATTTACCTGTTAATCCGTACGATGATCCTAGATTTAAAAATCAAGGATATCTTGAAGCGGCACCAAAGGGAATTAATGCCCCGCATGCTTGGAGCATTAAAGGTGGTGACGGTAAGGGTACTACTTTTGTGGATATGGAATATGGATGGTTATTGAACCATGAGGATTTATTCAATAAAAATATAAAGCTTATGTCTGGACAAAATATAAGTCAGCATAGAGCTCATGGTACTTCTGTATTAGGAATTGTTTCATCCGAAGATAATCAAATTGGAAATATTGGAATTGCACCAAGAGCAAATGTAAAAGTAATATCCCAAATCAGGGATAATGGAATTTATAATACAGCAGATGCCATTTTAAGCGCTGTACATAATCTACAAGCAGGAGATATTCTTTTATTAGAGGCACAAGCTTCGTATGATGGGTATGGGGATAAATATTTACCTGTAGAAGTACATCCAGATATTTTTGATGCGATTCGTGTTGGTACAGATAAAGGGATTATTATTATAGAAGCTGGCGCAAATGGTTCAAACGACTTAGATGATTTTAAAGATCGTAATGGAAAAAAAATCTTAAATCGAAATAGTCCAGACTTTAAGGATTCAGGTGCTATTATGGTTGGGGCGGGATCATCAACTGTTCCACATAAACGTTTATGGTTTTCAAATTATGGAAGTCGAGTAGATGTATATGGGTGGGGAGAAAATGTTGATACAACATCAGCAAATCCAAGTCAAAATACTACAAATTTATATACATCAACATTTAGTGGAACATCAAGTGCTTCACCAATTATTGCTGGAGCAGCAACTTCGATTCAAGGTATTGCTAAAGAACATCGAAGTTCTCCTTATACCCCAGCAGAATTAAGAAATATCTTAAGTAATCCAAATACAGGAACAAAATCTCAAGATCCGTGGAATGATAGAATAGGCGTCTTACCTGATCTAAAATCAATTTTAGATAACTTAGGTTTTAATTCAGATATACCGAATTCTTCTAATATTTTAGAAGGAAAGCAGTTTGCATGGTCACTAAAAGGAATTAGTGATTTTGAGTTTGCTAAAATCAATCTCAATAAGTCGACAGAAGAAGTGCAAGTCGATTTAAAGGCAGGCATACCACATCATTATTTTAATGAAACATACGCGAGTATTAAAGTACAAAATGCATCAGGGATAGTAGTATACAAGAAAGACATTTATGGAAACAAACAACAAAATGCTGAATCGCAAAAGGTTCCAGTCAAAGTAGGAGATTATATCGAGTTAACACATTTAGAAGGTGTGCATAGAGCTACTTTTACAAATGTCGATAATAGTAAACAAGAGAGTTTTGGAAAAAAAGCCATATACGAAGTTACAAAAGAAGGTCTGAAGAAAATAGAAAGAATGCCAGAAGCAACAATCTTAGATGGAAATCAATTTGCATGGTCATTAAAAGGATATAGTGATAGAGAAATTGCAAAAATAGATTATGATAAAACGGCAGAAAAGATGAAGGTAAAACTAGAAGCAGGTGTACCACATTCCTACTTTGCTAGTACGTACGCGAGTATTAAAGTCCAGAATTCTTCTGGAAATGTTCTGTATAATAAGGAAATCGTGGGAAATAAACAACAAAATGCTGAAAGCCAAATTGTTCCAGTCAAGGTAGGGGATTACATTGAATTTACCCATATAGAAGGAGATGCAACAAAGGAGAAAACGCGAGCAACTTTAACTAACTTTGAAAATAACAAAAATGAAACCATTGGAAAGACAGCAAGGTATCAAGTTACAAAAGAAGGCCTGAAGAAAGTAGAGAAAATGCCAGAAACAACAGTTTTAGATGGAAATCAATTTGCATGGTCTTTAAAGGGATATAATGATCGAGAAATCGTAAAAGTAGAGTATAACAAAGCAACAGAGAAAATGCAGATTAAATTAGAAGCGGGAGTACCCCATTCCTATTTTACTAGTACGTATGCAAGCATTAAAGTTCAAAACTCATTGGGCAATATCTTGTACAATAAAGAAATTGTAGGAAATAGACAACAAGCTGCTGAAAGCCAAACCGTTTCAGTCAAAGTAGGGGATTATATTGAGTTTACTCATATAGAGGGAGAAGCGCACAAGGAAAAGACACGCGCCACACTTGCTAATCTTGAGAATAGTAAACAGGAATTTATGGGTAAGAAAAGAACATATCAAGTTACTCCTACGGGATTATTAATAAAATAGATTAAAAAAGAGTTAACTATTGATAATGATGTATGATGAATTCTATAGGCACATTAGATATTATATATATATAGCTATTCAAAAAACAGGTTATAGATAATGTTCTAAGGATGGACACATCTATTTTTGTTTAATCACGTTATACTTTTCACAAATGAAATGCTACAACATCAAAATCTAGTTTTATGACATCCTTCTGTTGCCATAGTCTATAAAAGGTCAGTTCCATTGGGGGTGACTTTTTATAGTTTTAGTAGAAAGTTATAAACGTCCATAATTTTTGGTTCTGGTGCAAAAATAGTGGGATATGAAAGACGGGTAAAAGATTCCTAGCGGAATTGAACGTTATGCTGTTAAACCAAAGAGTCCATGGATAAGATATATCTGCCTTTGAACAGAATTTTCTCCTTGGAGAGTTTGTCCTTTTTTGATCATATGCATATCTTCTATTCCAGCAATCATTTTTGTAGCTGTATGCAATGATTTTAATCCAAGCATATTCCGAATCCACTTTTTGATAAACCAGTAATCTTGTTTATTGATATTGTTTAAATATTTTTTTACACGAACAGTGCATACCGTGTGGTATGCACTGTTCGTCTTTTAGTTCCCTTATCGCAACAGGATAGGCCTTATCTCCATCAACAGTTATAGAATGAGATTCTGTGGCATGACAAGAAACCAAAGCTTTCTTTAGAAAACGCTTGGCAGCTTTGGCATCTCGTTTACTTCTCAAATAAAAATCAATTGTGTTTCCTTCGGAATCTTGAATATTTAATATTTAATTATTTTGATCATCCCCTTTGTTCAATAAAATGACTGTTTCGTAATATAAATTTTGATATTTATTTTAAATATTTATATTAGATTGATTGTATTTTCAACACACATTATTTCTAAAAAAAAGGTGATTTAGATTAGCAATTATAGTAGATTAACTACTAGTTTTTTCGTTCAAAGTATGATTCTTTTTCTATATAAATCCACGTTATGTGGGGGTTAGCCCTCACATGACTAATTAGCCCTCAAATTCAAAAACAGAAGGGAAAATAAATACAATATTTAATTTTTTTGAATAGATTTTCTCCAATCATAAAAAGATGCTGGGAACCTAGAATTTCGACGTTGTTTTGTAATAGTGGTTTTTTTATTTGAATTCTTTTCTTCAAGAGATGTTAGTTTTAATTGTAATTTTCTTAACTGTGCTTTTAATTCTTGATGTTCTATTTTCAAATCTGTAAGTAAACGTAGTATCATATCTGATTTATTCATAAATAACCTCCTGATTAAGATAAAATAAAATATGTAGCTTACATATTTATTGTGACAGAAGACTACTCTGTAGTATTGGTACACCAAGGAGGAAATAATATACCTATACATACAAACGTATTTAATATGTATTTCATAACATATTAGGTATACATTCAATTCATTTGAAAAGTTGGTGAAAACATGGGTCAATTTAATAAGTTTAATAAGTGTAATAATTTTCCTTTTCCTTGTGCTTTCCCTCCTGCAGGAGAAGGACCAACAGGAGGGACAGGTCCAACAGGTCCAACAGGTCCAACAGGTCCCGGTGGAACAGGAATTGGTGTAACAGGTCCGACTGGCCCAACAGGCCCAACAGGACCCAGTGGAACGGGCATAGGTGTAACCGGCCCAACAGGACCTCAAGGAACTCAAGGACCTCCTGGAGAAGAAGGCCCGACAGGACCTCAAGGAGTACAAGGAATTCAAGGAGAACCAGGACCCCAAGGAGTTCAGGGAATTCAAGGAGAACCAGGACTAGAAGGCCCAACAGGACCCCAAGGAGTACAAGGAATTCAAGGAGAACCAGGACCAGAAGGCCCGACAGGACCCCAAGGAATTCAGGGAATTCAAGGAGAACCAGGACCAGAAGGCCCGACAGGACCCCAAGGAATTCAGGGAATTCAAGGAGAACCAGGTCCAACAGGTCCAACAGGTCCCGTAACTTTTGCAAATTTAAGTAGCTCTTCATCCCAAATCATTCCAAATCTAGGTGTTGTTACATTTAATACTACTATTCTTAGCAATGTTTTAATTAATGGAACAAATGATACCTTAACAATTGTTGATTCAGGTGTATATAAACTTGAATACTATCTTTCTACAGCTCCGGCTTCTATAGCACCAATTAGTTTTGTAATTTCTTTAAATGGTAGTACAGCGACTTTATTTAATATAATAGTTGCTACGAGTGGTGGTGAAATATCACTAGGAGCAATTGGAACTTTAAATAGTGGGGATACCCTTCAATTGGTGAATTTTAGTGACAATCCAACCACTTTACCTAACCTATCAGCTAGTGGTTTGGGTAGACAAAATGCAAGGTTTTTAATATATAAGATTTTTTAGTGAAGATAGTTTTGAAGAGTTTGTTAAAGGATTTTTCTTCAAAATTTTTAATAGAAAAAAAGTTTAATTAATTGCGATTAATCCTCTGAAACTATTGATATAGGGGGAGCAACACATTGCTATCAAGCTAAGGTTAGGAAAGGTTAGTTTCAGAAGAACTCTTCATCTTTTTCTAAAAAACTAGTATAGATCATTGGAAATTATGCATATCAAATAAACCCTAACGGATTTCATTTTTTTATTAGGCCGCTAGATTGTCCAACATAGTACAATTATATATGACACCTAATATATCAAAGAATGTTTTCTTTTCGTATCGATGCAATTTTCGTCCGTTTCGCTGTAGGAGGTTAAACAGACGAAGAAGAATCTTTGATAATTCTTGGGTGTCTTTTCTGACGATTAGTCAACCTGTATTTTTAGGTTTTTACTGGAGTAAATATCAGGAGGAACAAATACTTATTATCATGCATACCAAAGATCCCTAATATATACTCGTTTTTTTACTAGGGGTGAGATATGATATGATGAATGAAACTATGATATTAGGCCGTTAACCGATAATCATAGTTTATATCATGTGTAATAAGTTGAAAGAGGAGCTTCAAGAACTTGTTTACACATACAATGGACGCAACTTTATGACATTTGTTATAGGGTTGCGTTTTTAATTTATCGTAATACTCAACAATGTGATTTTGTTGGTAACGTCGTTGTTTAATCATGTTCTGAATGATGAGGAAAAGGAGCTTCCGCAAATGTTTATTTCCACGTTTATTGATTTTATCTTTAAAAAAGGTTTTACCTGATTGAAAACGGCGTATATCAATACCAGCAAATACATTAAGTTGCTTGTTATTGTTAAAGCGAGTAATATCTCCTATTTCAGCCATCAAGCGTACTGCAGTATTCGGTCCAATCCCAGGAAGACTGAGAATGATATTGTATTCTGCACGTTGCTTGGCTCTATATACCATCTTGTTAATACAGCATTCTTTTTGGTAAAGAAGCTCTTGATAGCGTCTTGCGTATAATTTGAGTTGATCACATAGAACATCGTTCTGAGAAACAGCAGGATAGGAAGTTTTCGCTATTTCCAGTATTTGAATCGCTTTTTTCTCCGCTGTAATATTTGATAATTTTTTATTGGTGTTGGCACGAATACGATTTTTTATAATGGTTTTTGAAAGACCTAAAATACAATCTGGGTGGGGGAATAGTTGAACAAAATTTAAAAACAAATCAGATTTACTGGTAAACATTCTCTCCAACTCAGGAAATGTTAATTGGATTACTTTATGCATACGACCACGAATTATCGATAATTCACTATCCAGTTCACTATATAATCTAGAAAGCGATTTTAGCTGGTAGAATAAATTATCAGTTCCGGTAAATACCCTTCGGGTAGCTGTAAAATGAGTGAGAGCTAATCGGTGTGCGTCGCTCCGATCGGTCTTATGAATCCGTAAGGAATCACATTGTAGCTTGGCTTCTAATGGGTTTAATAAACAATATGTATACTGATTATCTTGCATAAATCGTTCTAACTGCCTGGAATAGATACCTGTTGCTTCGAATACGATTTTAGGCAATTTACCGGTCTTATCTGTAAGCTCATGAATCTTTTCTTGTAGCTTTTTGAATTCAGGTTTGGAATGCTTGATTTCACTTTCAAATACACATTGTTTCTGTGCATTATAAATTCCCATATAACTTTTACCCATACTGATGTCAAACGCAATTACGTGTTTCATAAAGTTCCTCCTTAGGTGGAATTGAAGCCTTCAACTTACACTTATCGATTCTCATTTCTTATACACGATCTCGAAGACCAATATACTAAAAACTGATTCAAATAAGGTAAGTGAAGAAGATCAGTTTTGTATACGGATTCAGGATCCTAAGACACCCACGACCTTCTCTTCACTTCTACTATATAAAAAATAGTAGTGCGAACCAATGCCTTGGTCTGCACTACTAATCTTAGTATGTTTTGTATGTATCGAAACAGAAGTGAAAAATAATATTTAATCATATATATGGATTTATATTTACTCAGCTCTTGTTTCTTCTTTGTGAGAAGTAAATTCCGTATTTGAAACATAATAGAGGAACAGAGTAAAATGGCAATCAATTGTCCATATAATTGGTATTCCAATCGTTCTCGTTTTATCTTTTTACAATGATGAATGTGAAAGAATGACTTCCACGTTTTAAATAAAGTTTCGATTTGCCAACGTAAAGAATACTAATCATATACTTGTCCCATTGGGACAATATCCGTAGGGGTGTTTGTCATATATATATTGATACCACTGAGTCGTTTACTACGAGGAGAATACTTCATCCCTTTTTTCTCTTACAGTTTGATCTTGTAATCGTTTTTGTTGTTGCTCTTTTGTTAGCTAATGAACAATCAAGCGAGTTGGTACTTTATCAGTCATTCCTACAAAAGCATCGAATATTTTACATGTTTGTCCTGGTTGATGAGAGCTCATTAAGACCTCCATATCTATCTGTATATACTTTGTCCCTTTTTAATTCTTCCATCTTGAAAATAATCAGGGGTGGAATTTTTTTGATAAATACGTGTATTTGACTTAATAGGAGAGATATAGTAAGCCTTTTTATCTTGTATATATTGAAGGTCTTTCAAATGAAAATAACCTAAATCTCGAATACATAAATCATTCGCTGCCACAGTTGGGACACACAGAGAACCGCAGGTCCAATCATGTTGTCTCCCTGTACCTGGATAAACAGATGAAAATACATCCGGGAGTTGAAGTGCAGTTGAATCTAAAATACGGATACGCTTGAAAACAGAAGTGTATGGAGAAGAAATCGGCATAGATGCAGCCAATTTTTGGATTAGTTTTTCACCTACGCTGTAGTTATCTTTGCTAGTAATAGGGACACGTAAGATTTTATTTTGAGAGGCTAATTCCCACCAATTATTTTGATAAGAGAGTGCCTCCTCTTTTGTGTTAGTGTCAGCTACAACTAAATAATTATCATCTGCTGAAATAACATATCCAGTGAAAGGTATCTTGTATTGGTATTTGTTCTTTGTTCTTCGTTAATAGGAGTAGGGTTACTTATAGAATCTGCCGAAGTTGCGAAAACCAAGCTAAAGTAGGGAGTGTGGTGAGTAGTTCAAGAAAATTTCCTATTTGCATGATTACCGAATTTTTATGTACAATAAAGGAAAGAGAGTTTCTTAGACAGGAAGAGGAAAGTCATGACCAAGTCATTAGTAAATTTACGAATTGATTTTGCTTTTAAGCAATTATTTGGGACAAGTGGTAGTGAGGATATTCTTATCACATTTTTAAATGCCATGCTAAAGGATTCATTAGAATCACCTATTATGTCACTACAATTAGAGGATCCACATTTACATCGAGAACACGAGGATGATAAATTATCAATTTTAGATGTCTCAGCCACACTAGACACGGGTACTAAAGTAAACGTAGAAATTCAGTTGAATAATAATCACGACATGATTAAACGAAGTTTGTATTACTGGGGTAAATTATATACTTCACAGTTGCAAAAAGGGATGCCGTACAGCTCTCTTCGTAAAACAATCACTATTAATTTGTTAAACTTCGTACTTTTCCCCGAATATGAGGAATTTCATACAACGGGAAAGCTATGGAATATACAACAGCAAAAGCAATTTAGTGATGATATAGAGATTCATGTTATAGAGCTTCCAAAATTAATGGAACAATGGCGGGAAGAGAAAGTTAATCCGTGGGAAGATTCATTTGTTCGTTGGCTGTTATTACTACCGGCAAATGAAGATGAACACTTAACTCAAACATTGGAGGATATTGCGATGAATCAAGATCCGATTTTACAAAAAGCAATGAATAAGTGGGAGCGAATGAGTCAAGATTCGACTTTCCGACAAGCCTATGAAGCGAGGGAAAAAACCCTAATGGATGAAGCTGCAAAGTTTGCTCACGCAGAGGAGCAAGGAATCAAAAAAGGTATTGAAAAGGGTATTGAAGAAGGAAAAAAAGCCGAACGAATACAATTGGTATGTGGTATGTATAAAAACGGAATGTCTGTAGAGGATATTGCGAAATTCACGAAGTTACCTATAGAAGAAATAAGAGAAATTATCCAATTATAAATAAAAAAAGAACACCTACAAATACTGTAGTGAAGTGACCCCTAAAAGTTAGACACGGTTATTTCATTAGGCAGCTTGATAAAAGTGAGTCCGGTATTGTACCGGGCTCATTTTTAATTTTGCCTTAATCCGTTTCGTATTATAATAATCTATATATTTTTCTAATTCTATTTTAAAGTGCTCTACATTTTCAAATTCTTTTATGTAGAGGAACTCCGACTTCATAATCCCAAAGAAATTTTCTATTACTGCGTTGTCGTAACAGTTTCCTTTTCGAGACATACTCTGGACGATAGCTCTTGATTCAAGTGTCCGGACGTACTGTCTCATTTGATAATGCCATCCTTGATCCGAATGCATCAGTAGCTGGTGGGTTTCGGGTAAACGTTCCAATGCTTTCTCTAACATGTCTGAAACAAGCGAATACGTCGGTCTAGAACCAATTGTATAGGTAATAATTTCATCATTATACAAATCTAATACAGGTGATACATACAGTTCTTCTCCAAACAATTTAAACTCGGTGATGTCTGTTACCCACTTTTGATTCGGTGCATCTGTATGAAAATTACGCTCTAAAATATTAGGTGCAATTCTACCGACTTTTCCTTTATAGGATTTATATTTCTTCATACGCACAACACACTTTAACCCAAGCTCTTTCATAATGCGCTGAACCTTCTTGTGGTTCACTTTCTGGCCACGATTCGTTAATTCATCACGAATGCGACGGTAACCATAACGACCTTCATTTTCCTCATAAATCGCTTTAATCTCAGCTTTCAAATCGGCATCTACATCTGGACGATTCATTTTCTTTACTAAATCATAATACGTGCTTCGAGGAATAGTAGCTAGCTCCACGAGTGCCTTGACCGAATATTTATGCCTTAATTCATAGACTACTTGCGCTTTGTCTTGTTTTGTGATTTTTCCTTGTTTTGAACTAAGGCATTTAACTTTTTTAAGTACTCATTTTCCATCTCAAGCTGTTTAATGCGTGCTTCAAGTGCTTCGACTGACCCTTCAGCTAAAGGTTGTTTTAATTGTTTATTTGAATCTTTTTTCATGGATGGACGCCCCTTTTTCTTAGATTGAAGGGCATCAATTCCTTGTGTTTCGAGCTGTTTTTTCCAAACAGAAATCGTTGAAGGGGCAGGAATATTAAAGATAGCTGCCGTCTCAAATAAGGACATACCGTTTTCAATCATAAAGTTTAGTACGTCTAGTTTAAATTGTTGTGTGTAATTTGTACATCGTTTTAGAAAAGCTTCCAGACCATTCTGTTTATATTGGTTTACCCAATTCAAAATGATTGTGTCACTTATACCGAGCGATCTACCCAGTTCTCGATAACTTTCATTTCCGTTCAAATAACGTAGAACGATTTGTATTTTTTCATCAGCTGTAAATTTAGCCATAGAAAAACTGCACCTCCAATTGTTAGACTGTGTCTAACAATTGGGGTGCAGTTCAAATAATCCCTGGAGTATAATTATTAGTTGGTGTATCGTCAGGAAAATAAGAATTTACAACATTAAATATTTATCGTTTTCCGACAGAAGACTCCTTACCCAAAAATATGAAGGTGTGAAACACCAATTTTAGGTGGGAGATGAATGTCGGTTGGCATAAGCCAACATGTTTGCTACCATTTACTTGTACAGATTGCTCTTCGAAAACTGAAGATATGAGGTTGGTTGCAGAAAAACGTTGCAACCGTAAAATCTTCAACGTTCTATCGCCCCATGTTTGCCGAAGTTGCGAAAACCAAGCTAAAGTAGGGAGGGTGGTGCGTTAACGTATAAGATATTTATGTTCTCACCGTAGGGACTACGGATGGAGCCTGCTAAGATAACCGGTGGATACCTCGGTGTTCGCAGGAATATCCCGCTTCAAAAAGTCCGTAAGGACGTTAAGTGGTGAGTAGTTCAATAAAGAACTATACATGGATTCTACCTTAAATACATGCTTTATATTCCAGCATTATATTGTTAATAATTGTGTTGACGGGCAAAATTCCCTCGACTTCATTTACTCTTGCGCCTGCAAAAACAAGGCCGTTTTCACAAGAACCATCCATAGAGGTTATCAAAGAATCTAGCGTGCAGAAACGATAAGAACAGTTTTTTAAGCAATTTATACACTTTTATCTTTTTATTATCAGCTATTAATTTAGTGAAGTTATTTTTAATTGGACGACCTTGGAGACTGACAGTTGTTTTGACTAATATAGTATCTTCTAATCGAGCATTTATATATTTTTCTTTAAAGAATAGATTTGTCAAAAATGAAGTGGGATGTAATCATTAATTATTTTAAGTGGGGATATGAACAGAGCTTAATAGAGATTTATATCCTATTTAATAAATGCAATCTTGGTATTTTAAGTGTTAAATAATCAATAGTTATAAAGGAAAAAACCTATGTTTTTAGTAATCTACACAATTTCATTAACAACAATAGGATGCACAGCATATTCTAGAGGTTTTAAATATCAATATTCCAAAAATCTTTATAATCAATATGCTTATCAGATTTTTTTAATATTCTAATGATCTTAGTTGCAGATGTTAAAGTGGGAATACGATCCTTTTTATTTGCTAAATTACTTATCAGAGATTTACTTAATCCAGTTTTTTGTACTAGCCATTGTTGTTTAATTCCTCTGTGATCTAAATACTCACCAAATGGAGTTCTTTTTTTGCCTAGGCCAAACATAAAGAATCCCTCCTAATTAAGAATAGCGTATAAATAGTTTGTACAATTTCCCATAAATTTAAACTTTTGTCCATAAATATGGCGAATGAGTAGAATGGACCATCCACTTATATAGTTTGTTCGACCTTGGCACTAAGCATATAGCTCTGTTTTAGAGATGATGAAAGGAAATGTTAATAAAAAATGTGAAATTAACGGATCAAACAAAGGATATGTAAAAATTTTGCCACCTTTCGGTGGCTTTTTATTTGTGCAGGAAATCTACATACGTTTCTTTTATCACAATTTTAGTTTTTTAGAAGGAACTGGATAAAACGAAGTAAACTATAGATAAAAAGGTGAGGGGATATATAAACAAGCGATATATCAATAATGTAAAAAAGATACTTATCAGATGGTAGCGTCTTTTTTTATCTTTCTATGCAATCATAAACCATTTATCTCGAAAAAGTGAGTGGGGAAGAGAGCGAAGGGAAATCATAACGCATCAACCTATTTCAATGATTTTTTTGTCTTTAATTAAATTAGCCTTTATACTGTCCATTGGAGTTAATTACAATGGTAATATAAAAAAATAAACAAGGGAACAAATGAAACTTGTGTCATGTCTATATATTGAAACCATATTAGAAGTGAGGGCAGTTTTATGTTTATTCAAATAAGTTTGAGGTGTGAAAATGGAACAGAAGTTTATGGGAAAATTTAATCATAATGAGCTTGACTATGTTATTGAAGATTATTGGCAAGATGTATGGAATTATTCATTTATTATTACAAAAGATCCACACTTATCAGATGACATCACGCAAGATGTCTTTATAAAAGTTTTGAAACATTGGCATTCGTTTCGAAAGGAGTCATCTATTAAAACGTGGATATTAAAAATCACAAGAAATACGGCAATAAACTATTTGAAATCCTCTTATTTTAAAAGAATATCTTTAGTGGGTTTTTTTAGTGACGACAAGCAGTCTTCCTCGGCAGAACAAGAGTTTTTTAAGCAAGAGGAACTAAATGAAGTGTGGGATGTTGTATTAAAACTACCTAAAAAACACCGTGAAATACTAATATTGGACGCGAAATATGAATTATCTTATGAAGAAATGGCTGAAACATTAGGTGTATCCATTGGAACAGTCAAATCTAGATTAAGCCGAGCGAGAAGTAAAGTTTCAAAACTAATAGGGGAGGGTAGAAGTGATGAACAGTAAAAAAAATCCTGACTGGTATAGTAAATTGAAAAAAGGCCCAATGGAGCATCGGAAAGATCAAGAAGAATTTATTTATAAAATAAAGCAATCTATATATCAAAATAGTGAAGTAGATTCTGTAACAAATAAGAGATCATTTCGTAAAAAAGCATTGCCTGTTGTAGTTGTGTTGGTTTGTACAATGTTATTTTTTATTGTTCAACAACCTTGGCCTGACGATAATAAATCACCGGTAGAAAGTAGTACTCAAATTAAGCTGAAAACAAATGATGAATCTGCTCAAGATCCATCATTAAAACAATTTATGAATGATTTATCTCAAATCACAAATTCAAAAAATGAAAATGATTTGTATAGAGCGTTAAATGATGAAGTTCTATTTAAAGGGAAGAGCTATAAAAAGGATGAATTAAAGTTTGATGAAGATATTTTTCATGAGTTGCAAGTCGCCCTTACAATGGGGGGAGAATTTGTGAATGATAAGAAGAAAGTTTACAAAGTGCCAAGTGGATCGACAGAAATTAATCAATCAATGCAAGAATACTTTATATATGCAACTGTTACTGGAAACAAAACGAAAATTTTAGCTGAACCAAAACGAGAATCAAAAGTTTTAAATGAAGTATCTAATGAAATGGTAAAAGCTTGGATCCCGGAAAAAGTTCAAAATGATGGATATATAAAAATATCGACTATTAACGGTGATACTACTGGATATGTACAAAAAAAGTATGTTTTAAGTGATATTAAATATGCTTTCATGTTCGAAAAGAATCATGAAAGTATATGGAAAATAACGAATATAGAATCTATATGGTAAAAGAGGAAGGTTCACTTTAATGAACCTTCCTCTTTGTTATTATTTTCTTTTTGAAGTGTATGCCAAGACTCTAAAATTTCTGATGTGATGAGAGCAGCAATGTTTTTTTCTGAATTACTACCAGGAATAACGACAGAAACGGCAATTTGTGGATCTTCGGTAGGAGCATATGCAATGAAAAGAGAATGATTTATCATTCTTTCTTGCTCATTTGGAAAACCTGTAATACCTGTTTTACCTGCGACGTCAAAGGGCAACTTTTTAATTTCCTCTATATTTTGACTCATTCCACCTTGCACGACACTCCAAAAGTTCATCGGGTAACGATTTGAACTTTCTAAAATGGGTTTAAACTTTTTTGTTTCCTTACCATTTTGATCAATAATAGCACTTACGATTTGAGGTTTATATTTATCACCTTTACTTGCCAAAGTTGCTGCATATTGAGCAATTTGAAGAGGGGTGTGTACTTCATTTCCTCCCCAAGAGGCATTTAATAAGGCGGAGATACCATTTTCAAACTTGTTTGTTGGATGAAATTCATATTGTCCGTCTTCTTCAAAGGGTAAATCAATCCCAGTTTTAGAACGAAGGCCGAATTGCTTTAAATACTCTGTCCATATATGTGCAACTTTTTCTATATTCCCATTATTTTGGTTGAATAAGGGTATAGCTACTTTTGCTGTCATAAATGTGTTAGATGAATTAATAATAGCCTGCCTCGGTGTAATCTCACCTGTTGGCGTTCCAGGTGCATTCGTAATGTTATTTTGATTATCATATTGAAAAGTACCTTTATCTAAATAAGTATCTTCAGGTTGAAAAAGCTTTTCGTTTAATCCAATTAAAATAGTAAGTGGCTTTATAGTTGAGGCCATATTTACATAAGATTCACCATACTTTAATTTTTGAATTGCTTTATTTTGCGAAAGTGATTTGATGTTTTCTTTTTTAGATGATACTTGTTCATATAATGTATTTGGATCAAACACTGCTGAGTTGGCCATAGTTAAAATTGCGCCAGTTTTCACATCGGTTACCACAACATAACCAGCATTAACATCAGTTATTTTCTTGATTTGAGATCTTAATGATTCCTCTGTTTTTTGCTGCAACTCAGAGTCTAAAGCTAGCCGGATATCTTTTCCTTTTTGTACTTTTTGCATGTTCCATAAGAACTTTTTATTATTCACTTTAAAAATAAGAGTCTTTCCGGGTGTTCCTTTTAAATCATTTTCATATTGTAGCTCAATCCCGCTTTTTCCAACGGGTACATTAAGGGCATTTTCTACATACCCAATTACTTGTGAACCAATTCCACGCTTAGGATAATATCGAATAACTTTATCTTTGATTATTACATTATTGGGTTTGTTTTTGTTTATGAATGCAAGTTCATTCTCAGTTATGTCAGAGTATAACGGTATATCATTCATAGTCTGCTTTTTACAAGATTGTTGTAATTGAGATTTTATGTCCTCTGTAGAAATGTCATGTTGAAACTCGCTTGAAAATTGATTGAAAAAAGCCAATGTATTTGATGCATCATGATTCGATAGGCTTTCATCATTAGAAGTGCAATATAGAGACTTAACTTTCTTATTTGTAGCTAGTATTATACCATTTTGATCGAAAATTTTTCCTCTTTCGGCTGAAAAAGTTGCGATAGTAATTGAAATGAATTTGATTTTTAATAAAAGTAGTAAAATCAAACCTACAATAGAAAGAACTGCAAAAAATCTCCATCTTTTTGTATGTAACATATAGCCCTCCCTTATGTAGCTTATTTCATCTTATAGTTAATTATTTTTTTTGTAAATGTGGAATAACCTTATTGCTTAGGTTTTCTATTAAGTATTACATCATGAAGAAAGGAATAATCAATATGAAAAGTTACTAGCAAGGGTTCTGTTGCAAAGTTTAAAAAACATAAAAAAGTTGCTAAATGAGGAACAATGTTTAGGAAGTAGCTAGTAATTGGTGAAGTTCCTTATTTGTTGAAAAGGCGGAGTCTTTCTGAAGACTTCGCCTCTGTTTATATAAAGCATGAATGGTTTCGATTCCTTTTATGGTACGAGAAGCATGACGAAGATTTTGAAATCCTGCGGATTTAACAAAATGTCGCTTAATATGTCTATGGTCCTGTTCAATGAGATTATTGAAATGTTTGATGGTACAGTGTTTTGTATGATTATAAAAGCCATTTTTCTTCCAGTTTAATTTTGTTGAGAAAACTTTGTAGCAGAACCATCTGTAGTATATATTGAGTTTAGGGCTAGTTATTGTAATGATTATTATAACAATTCTTTAGTTGTGAGAAAGAATAGATTTGTAAATTATTATTCTATAGTCATAAAAGACATCAATCTGAAAAGAAAGATGTCCTTTATTTAATAGTATTACGGTTTATTTAATTACTTTCCATAAAGCTAATGAGAAAATCCAATTTGGATCACCATAACCTTGATAATTTTGAATTGCTTCATAGATTTTACCTTGATGTTCTACTTTGTCTCCTTTTTTATAGGCAGCACACGAATTCCATACCTTATACTCAGAAGATGGGTTATCTTTTGTTGTGATTTTAACTTCATTACTCGCAACTGAAACTTTTCCTTGAGTATCTATAGCTTTCACCATATACCTATATTCTGTACTAGCCAGTAAATTCTCATCTGTATAATGAGTTGAAGTACTTGTACCTATTTTGGTACCGTTACGATAAATCTCATGCTCTTTTATACCACCATTACTTGTGGATTTTTCCCATATTAAATGAACACTGTTTGTAGTAGTTTCTGATGCTTGTAATCCTGCTGGAGCTGCTTGTTCTGGATTCTCTTCCTTTGTGGTAACTGAAACTTCATTGCTACTTTTTGATTATTTCCTGCTGCATCGACAGCTTTAATTGTAAAATTATATTTTGTATGAGCTTGTAACCCCGTATCTTCATAACGTGTTGTTTTTGTTGTTCCTACTTTTTTTCCATCACGATAAACTTCATATTCTTTCAAACCAACGTTATCTGTAGAAGCTTCCCACTGTAACTCAACAGATGTTGTTGTTGCTTGACTAACAGAGCGTAGGTTAGAAGGCGCTATTGGAGCTATTACGTCAATTTCAGTACTACTATTAAAAGCAGAAAATAGTTTAGAAAAGGCACCATCGTCTACATCGGATAATCCAGAGGCATCTCCAGTTGCCTGAACGATTCGCCAACTTTCAGTAGTCTTTTTATCACGAGACACTGACCACATACTAATTTCCCCAATACCTTTTTCTTTAGCAAATTGGAACAATTCTTTTACATTATTTAATGTGAAAGTTTCATTTTGAGTATCGTTCTTTCCTATCATAGGTGTAACAGCAATCATTTTCCAAATGTCAGAATCTTTAATAGTATTTTTATATAAATTGGTTTTGTTGTCCGTAATCCATAGTCATAATATTAATAGAATTTAAATCTACATCATGTTTTATAGCGCTTTGGATCACATTTATACCATCATTAGTTAGACCATAAGGCATTACTGGTAAGGTATAGTCAATCTTTACATCTTTACCCTCGGCTTTTAATTCCTTTTGTAATAACGCAATTGCTTTTGATCTTCTTTCGATAGATTCTGGGTGAGCAACTAAGGCTCCTTCAATATCAAAATCCATGTGTGTTAAATGTAATGTGTTAATTACACTCTTATAGGCATCTTTTAATTTATTCACATCTGTGATAGCGGCAGCAAGATCTGCACCTAATCCAGGGATATTACCAGCATTTGCTCCACCAAAGGATACCTTAACATCTCCACCTATTTTTCTAATTTGTTTAATTTGATCATCTAAGTTACCATCTCCAATTGGGGCATGACTTCCTCCCCATACTGGATTTCCATTTTTATCAGCCACTATAAATGAAAGAGTAAAAAAGCTAGTATTTGTTTTTTGTGCATATTTTAATAGATTTTGAGGATTCATTCCAGTATCTACATATGGTGCAAAAACATGGCTTGGCCAAGTTATTCCTTCACCAAATAAATCATTTGGATCGCTATTGTCGGGTATATATTCTGAACCAGTATATAATTCCCATCCGTTAAATTGTTGGGTAGGTAATGTACCTGCATTTACCCAATATAAAGTATGATAAACCTTCCCTTCATATGTAACGTAAGATTTACCTGGATAATCTCTGTTTTTATTCCAAAATGGCGCTACTTGTTGTTGGGACTCAGCTATATTTTCTTGAGCGTATGCAAACGGATGACTAATGGCTAGGGATGTGGGAATTATCATAGTTAATGCTACAGCTGTTTTTGCAAGAGTACGAAATATGTATTTTAAAGAATTATCGCCGTAACTCCCGACACTGTTATTAAAGTATGAATTTCCTTATTAGCTTTAGTTAATGTTAAATTTTTCACATAATAATTAATCTTACTTAGTAGGATAACAACATACAAAAAATGAAAAAACTTAGAGGTAAATATAATAATATTCATTCAAAAATAATATATTTCTTCTCATAAACTACGTAAAAACGAGCTAAAATGAATAAATATATACCATTTTTGTAATTTGGTAATTAATGGTAAAATATAAGTAATATAAATGTACACAAAAGTGTCGATTCTAATAATCTAGTTTGGCTAAAAAGCTTATATCTTAAATAGAAAACTAGATACATTTTGACTATATATAGATAAATTTTTTCATTTTTCGGTAGTATAATGAGATTGTTTTTAAAAAAATGTAAATATTATGAATATATAGGAATGTTCATCTGTTTTTGGGGTTATTAGGGATTTATTTTATCTATAAAAGAAAATTAAATATTAATGTATAATTAAAAGTTCTGGTGCGAAAAATGTTAGGGGAATTGCAAAAAATCTCTACATCTTGGACATACTGATGCTATTACTCTAAAAAAAGTGTGTGATCGGTATGAAAAAGGAAAAAATTTTCATATGGAAGCACTATCAACCTACTATTATCTTATTAACGGTAAGATGGTACCTATGGTACAACCTAAATTTTTGTGATTTGTTGATGCGGATATTCTAGAAAAAGATGGACAATCCATGGCCAAAAAAGAATAGAATATTTAAAATCACATATTATAAATTTTTAGAGGAAGCATCTATAGCGGATGCTTTTTTCTTTGCTATATAAGATTTATATAATAAATGAGAAATTAACTAAGCAGACAATTGAACCCTGCAACTCAAACAACCATACTCATATCTCACAAATTGATTCATAACTAAAATAATTAAACAAACATTTGTTTAATTTTATATAAATGATTTCTTCATTTATAAATTTCTTAGCGTACAAATTCATCAAAATGATATGGTGATCCCAATTAGGATGACGTTTTTTTAAAGTACTGTTATATCTGAGCTTAGGTGATTAGTTATAACTGTCTAGGAGTTTTTGTATGAGAACATAGTGTGTTAATATTTCGTCATTTTTATATATTTTATGTGTTTTTTTTTTTTAATGTATTAAAATCTGTTTTTTCTCATACATTCATTTGATTATTCTTCTTTTTAATTGAATTGAAATGTATCCATTTCCTTATATAAATGAGTATATTTATGTTAAATTGTGTAAATATGTGTAAATAGATAATATGAATATGTAAGTATCTAGAAATATAGCGGAGGGATATTATGAAAAGGTGACAGAAACGAAAAAACAATTATTTATGATTAAAGCATCAAAACAAAATTTAATGGCTGAAAATTGGAAAAGTACAGATTCTAATCAAATTAAACCAGATACACCGAATTCTTCGAATATTTTAGAAGGAAGCCAGTTTGCATGATCGCTGAAAGGGATTGGAGATTTTGAATTTGCGAAAGTAAATTTAAATAAATCAACAGAAGAAATGCAAATTTATTTAAAAGCATGTGTACCACATAACTACTTTGATAGTACATATGCAGGTATTAAAGTGCAAAATACATCAGGTAAAGTGGTATATAACAAAGGAATTTATGGAAATAAGCAACATAATGCTGAGCAAGTAAAATTCGCGGTAAAAGTAGGTGATTTTATTGAGCTCACACATTTAGAAGGTGCGAATAGGGCCACTATTACAAATATGAAAAAACATTCATGAAAGTTTTGGGAATAAAGCGGTGTATGAGGTTACAAAAGAGGGATTGAAAAAAGTAGATAAAATTGTTAATCCGAAACCAGATACAGAAGCTCCCACACAGCCACAAGGAATATATGCAAGCAACATTACTTCTAATAGTGCAGAGCTAAAATGGAATCCTTCTACAAATAATGTAGGTATAAAAGAATATCAGGTATTACGTGATGGACAATGGATTCAAACGGTACAAGGGATAACATTTACTGATCAAAACTTAACAGCTAATAAGGAATATAAATATACAGTGAAGGCTGTAGATGCAGCTGGAAATACATCAATTCAAAGTAACACTCTTTTGGTAAAAACAACAAAATGCATCTTATGAGAAATGGGATCCAAAGAAGGCATATACAAAGGGTGACAAAGTAGAACATTAAGGGAAAGTGTATGAATCTGTTCAAAATCATCAAGGAAATGGTGACCCGGATTGGATATTTGCTTTAACGTTATGGAGCCCGCTTATTTTGAATTTTTAAGTTGATGGCATGGGAATTATTTTATATAAATGAGAATCATGCAACAGTCAAAAGTCAAAAATAAAAAGGAGAAATTATTTTGAAAAAGATTTCATCTTTATTATTAACTATGCCTATTATTTTAGGAAGTATTGCTACGATTCCGCATACAAAGGTTTCAGCTGAAACAATGTCATTCAATCAAGAAACATTCACTTTAGAAACATTGAATCAACAGACAGATCAAGCCATTGCAAATGGTAATTTTGAAGCCCATTTGAAAAATCTCACAGCATATTTGAATGGAAATGTTGGGGGTATGACTGAAGAGAATTTGAAAAAGAAGCTTGCAGACCCAGTATTTGCAGCAGCTTTAGCTCAGTGGCAATTTATATCACAATCAGGTGCTACAACAATGGATGCATTTGCAAAAAAAGATGCTGACCATCAGAAATTTCTTGGCTGGACGATGAAAAATACAAGTGTGATGAATACCTATCTTGAAGGTGGTAGTCCAACGGGAAAAAATTTTGTAAATGCACTTGAGATATGGAATACAATCTGGAATGCGGATGCAAATTCTCACGAAGGGTTGTATTTAAAACTAGCGATAGCTACATCGTTGGCCCATGCTGAACCTATAAAATATTGGACAAACAACCAACCTATTAATCCATTAACAAGGTACCAACATTATAAATCAGCAGATCAAAATAATGAGTTACTTCCTTGCTTTAGAACATATGATGTTTGGCATTTAAGATTAGTAGTGAATACTTGGTCACCAGAAGAAGATTTAACTTGGGCAAGAAATATGATTAATACGGAACATCCAGAACTTAAAAACCAAGATAAGGTAGGGGAAAGTGCGTATTTGATTGATTATGTAACCCATAACAAAGATGGAGTTAGCATTCAAGCTGGAAATGATGCATTCTACGGTTTAGGTTGGAATCTTTCTTCCATTTATAGATTTGGCGGGGTATGCGGTAATATTTCGAAGTTTGGTACGCAAGTAAGCCAAGCATTTGGAGTGGCAGCTATGCCTGTTGGACAACCTGGACATTGTGCACTTATATGGAATAACAAGCCATCTTCTTGGAATTTAGGATATGATATATCTGGATGGGGGCAGTCGAGCCGTCATGATGCAACTGTTATTCCTTGGTCAGATAATAGCCCGACAAATCAAGTGCCGTATATGCTACTATTTGAAAATGCTGAACGTGACCCAGTAAAACTAGATCAATCAGAGCGATTACGCTGGTTAGCGAAAGCGATGACTTCAACAGATAATAAAATTGCAATTTATAAAATAGCCACCAATATTTTACCAATCAATTTTTTAGTATGGGAAGATTACGTTTCCCTTATGTTACAAAACCCAAATGTAACAGATGCTGAGTGGAAAGAATTAAATAACAGTATCATTTCCGTTTTTGCGAATGAACCGCGACCGATGATGGATCTTATTACTCAAATAAAAGATCATGTATCAATTAGAGATGGTATCTTAGAAGGAGACCAATTTGCATGGTCACTGAAAGGGATTGGCGATTTTGAATTTGCGAAAATAAATTTAAATAAATCAACAGAAGAAATGAAAATTGATCTAAAAGCAGGTGTACCACATAATTACTTTGATAATACATATGCAAGTATTAAAGTGCAAAACACATCAGGTAAAGTGGTATATAACAAAGAGGTTTATGGGAATAAACAGCAAAATGATGAAATACAAAAAATTCCAGTAAAGATCGGCGATTTTATTGAACTTACACATCTAGAAGGCAAAGAGAGGGCAACATTAATAAATTTAGAGAATAATAAACGTGAAAACTTTGATAAAAAAGCAATTTATGAAATTACAAAGGATGGCTTGAAGAAAGTAAATCAAATTGTTAATCCGAAACCAGATACGGAAGCTCCCACACAGCCACAAGGATTATATGCAAGAAACCTTACTTCTAACAGTGTAGAGCTAAAATGGAATCCTTCTATAGATAATGTAGGTGTAAAAGAATATCAGGTATTACGTGATGGACAATTGATTCAAACGGTACAAGGAACGACGTTTACTGATCAAAATTTAACAGTTAATAAGGAATATAAATATGTAGTGAAGGCCGTAGATGCAGCTGGAAATACATCAATTCAAAGTAATATTCTTCTCGTAAAAACAAAAAAACAAAATACAACTTATGAGAAATGGGATCCAAAGAAGGCGTATACAAAGGGAGATAAAGTAGAACATCAAGGGAAAGTGTATGAAGCTATTCAAAATCATCAAGGAAATGGTGACCCAAATTGGATATTTGCTTTGGCATTATGGAAGCCACTGTCATAGGGGACTGATGGCATTCCCAAAAACTTAAGAACGGAGACAAAATAAATTGATGGACATGTATGGCAACCCAACTTAGCGTAGTTAATGAATCGGTTTTTTTTTTTTTTGTATTATTGTAACAATTACACCATCTAAAATTAAAATACAAGTTTATGCCATAATTCACGAATAAACAAATTTCAGATGCCTAAGAACTTACATTTTCTCAATATCTATTTTTTTCTATTAGTTATATATTTTAGTTAGGTTACGGTAGTAATCTAACTAAAATATATTAATCAAAGGGGACTGTAATATGGCAACCCAGATTTTATTAGTTTTAATGTTATGAAAGATATATCTGCTGGTACAGATCCCATTGTTTTTCACGATGGATTAAGCGGTAATAAAACAAGTGTAATATCCGCGAGATCATTGTATATTGCGAATCCTAAAAATGTATCTGAACCATTTACGGCAAGTGTATACGCCATTTTTTAATGCAAAAAGGAAGAAGCTCTTTATCAATTTCTTTCCTTTTTATGTCTATCAGATATTTTCAACTGAAAATATCTGATAGACATAAAATATGGCCTTTGCCCTATTTTTGTACGTATCTTGTTTCTAGCGGACATACCAATCTCTTCAAGGCCTGATACGATCAAAAAAAGAAAATTGTACGTTTAGACATATATTAGACATAAATTAACCGATTCCCTGTACGTTAAGGAATTGGTTTTTATTTTTTAAAGGTTAGTTTCTTCTATTATAAATAATTGTTTATGGATTTAATGTTGTAAGGCTTAATTAGGAGAGATTACCCGTGTCATGTCAGAAAGTGTAAGTTTTTTTAATAAATGCATTAAAAGAAGAAACACAGAGTTTTGTTATTTTTGTACTTCCTCAAGTTTTCGTTGATTAATTGCTCGATAAAGAGAGCCTTGTGATATTCCAGTTCCTTCTACAATTTCTTTTATGGAATATTCTTTACTATCATACATACGTAATGCAATTGAGAGCTTTTCTTTTTCTAATTTTGGCCTACCTAACTTTTTACCACGCTTTTTACTTGCTTCTAGTCCTTCTTTTACTCGTTCTGCAATCAAATTCCTTTCTAATTCAGCGATAACACACATCATCTGTAGCATCATAGCCTTTGTAGGTGTTCTTGTATCCATATTCTCTTTCAATGATACAAATTGAATTCCTATTTTTTCAAACTGCTGAATAATGCTTAAGATAGCCAATGTTTTTCGTCTTAAACGTGAAATACTTTCAACTACAACAGTATCTCCTTTTCTTATCACATCAAACAAATTTACAAGGCCTTGTCTTTCTCGAATTGTTCCAGTAAATTTTTCTTTGATGATTTTTTCGCATCCGTATTCAGCAAGAGAATGAATTTGACGATCTAAATTTTGATCAAAAGTAGATACACGTGCACAACCAATAATCATTTATTCTCTCCTGTACAATCGTATAAATTCATTGTACTGAAGGTTGATTTATTGTAAAAATATTTGGGAATATTTTTGGAAATCTGAAAAACCTTATAAATATGGTACGCAAAGTTACAAAAATATTGGTTTTTGGTAATGTTTCTTTTAATGGATTTGTTTATAAAATACATATGAAATTAATCCTGGTTAGTTGTAAATAAACTTTTGACAAAACCTAGCTTATATTTTCATTAAAATTTGAAAAGTTATTAATTTATAGTATGTATAAGGCATATAATGAATAAGTTTTTTAGAGAGAAGGGAGGGGTATAAATGTCAAAAGGAAATGATTCAGAAGGATTAAATCCAAATGCCTTCATATCTGATGGAGCATTTGACCCTAACCTTGTAGGACCTACGTTGCCACCAATTCCACCATTTACATTACCAACTGGACCAATCGGATCTACTGGGCCTACTGGAGAACCAGGATCAAAAGGACCAACAGGTCCACAAGGTGTACAAGGAATTCAAGGAGAACCAGGACCAAAAGGACCAACAGGCCTACAAGGTGTACAAGGAATGCAAGGAGAACCAGGACCAGAAGGACCAACAGGCCCACAAGGTGTACAAGGAATGCAAGGAGAACCAGGACCAGAAGGACCAACAGGCCCACAAGGTGTACAAGGAATGCAAGGAGAATCAGGGTCAGAAGGACCAACAGGCCCACAAGGTGTACAAGGAATGCAAGGAGAACCAGGACCAGAAGGACCAACAGGCCCTACTGGTGAGGGAATTATTGGACCGACAGGCCCTACTGGACCAGCTGGGACTGGTGGCGGTAGTTTAACGGGACCGACAGGTCCGACTGGGCCAGCTGGAGGTCCAACAGGCCCTACTGGCTCAACAGGTCCAACAGGCCCGATTGGAATTACTGGACCAATTGGTCCTACTGGATCTTTAGGTCCAACAGGTCCACAAGGAGTTCAAGGAATTCAAGGAGAACCAGGTCCTGAAGGACCAACCGGATCTCAAGGAGTTCAAGGAATTCAAGGAGAACCAGGATCAGAAGGACCAGCAGGACCTCAAGGAGTTCAAGGAATTCAAGGAGAACCAGGCCCAGAAGGACCAACAGGACCTCAAGGAGTTCAAGGGATTCAAGGAGAACCAGGCCCAGAAGGACCAACAGGCCCTCAAGGAGTTCAAGGAATTCAAGGAGAACCAGGCCCAGAAGGACCGACAGGACCTCAAGGAGTTCAAGGGATTCAAGGAGAACCAGGACCAGAAGGGCCAACAGGATCTCAAGGAATTCAGGGAATTCAAGGAGAGTTAGGACCTACGGGAGCTACAGGGCCTATGTTACCTGGTGATAATATTTTTGTAGCAAATAGTTCTGCAACTATTACAACTGCACCATTTGCTCCACTTCCTATGCTTTCTACTATAACTGTTAATGGTACTTCATTAGCATTGGCCTCTCCAGGTGTTTCTGTATTAACAGCAGGAACTTACTATATAATTGCAAAATGTACTATACAAGCACCAGCAACTCTTGTCGCAGCTATTGCCCTTGCTGTAAATGGAGCCGCTATACCAAATACTAGTTCTTTAACTGGTGTTGCATTTTCGCAACTTCCAATACTAGGAACTCAAATTATGACATTTGCAATTGTTAATATCCCAGCAAATGCGACGGTAACTGTCATTAACAACAGTAACAGTTCTGCTACATTTGGAAATGCTAGTTTGGGTATATTTAGAATAGGTTAGTTAGTAAGGTTTTGTTGTAAAATTACGGTAAAGAAATTTATCTTCCCAAATGACTAGCTGATAGGAAAAGTAAAATTGTTGGTTTCAAATTCACTACTTGAAAAATATCTCCACTATCTAAATTACAAATAACTGATATCCCTAAAAAGACCTTCTTATATAAATAAGAGGGTCTCTCCTTTAGTACCGATCTTTAAAACTAATCTCTCTAAAAAAAATGAGAAAAAAAGCAACATCGAATTTTTGGATTTCCAACATTTTTTCGTGATTGGAAAACATCCATTCAAAAAATAAGTACTAAATTGAATCTTGAATTTGATCAAAGAAATCTAAAAACCTAAAAACCTGCTTCTTTAAGGGTATTTAGAACGACGTTTTACAAATTTGCAATATAATAAGGGATCACCATACATGCCTATCAACTTAAGGTTAGAAACGCCACGATTTTCCGCTGATTGAAATGAAAAACTTTTAAACAGTATAATCTTCTTAAAAAAAAGCATACGAAATAAACCCTAACGGGTTTCATTTTTTTACTTATGCAGTTTTCCTTTGCTTTCTATATCTACTATACTCATAAATAACACCCATGATTTCAAAGACTGTTTTCTTCTCATATCTGTGAGATTTCCGCCCGTTTTTCTGTAGAAGGTGGAACAGGCGAATCAAAAGCTTTGTTATTTTTTGGGTGCCTTTCTGTATAGCTTTATATTCACTTAATTTTTTTGCTTCTTCTGCAACAAAAATTGGCGCATTTTAAACATAGTAGAGTGACCCCATGCCCATCAACTTAAGGGTTTTCACTACCCCCAAGTGTCAAAAAACGTTATTCTTTCTAAAAAGCTAGCTAGAAAGGATGATTTTTTTTATGAATCTTTCGATTCAAGATGAATTACAACTATTTTCTGAAGAGCTATATCGTCATTTAACCCCTTCTCTTTTGGAAGAACTCGCAAAAGAATTAGGTTTTGTAAAAAGAAAACGAAAGTTTTCAGGAAGTGAATTAGCTACCATATGTATTTGGGTAAGTCAGAGTACATCGAGTGATTCACTTGTTCGACTATTCAGTCAATTACACGCAGCCACAGGTACTCTTATGAGTCTAGAAGGACTCAATAAGCGTTTTGATAAAAAAGCTGTTGAATTTTTAAAATATATTTTTTCTGCATTATGGAAAAGTAAACTTTGTAAAACATCAGCCATTTCAAGTGCAGCACTCACATATTTTCAACGCATTCGTATTTTAGATGCGACGATTTTCCAAGTACCAAAACATTTAGCTCATGTATATCCTGGATCAGGTGGCTGTGCACAAACAGCAGGTATCAAGATTCAATTAGAATATGACTTACACAGTGGACAGCTTCTAAACTTTCAGGTAGGTCCAGGAAAAAATAATGATAATACATTTGGAACAGATTGCTTAGATACCTTACGGCCAGGTGATTTGCGTATTCGTGATTTAGGCTATTTTTCATTAGAAGACTTAGATCAAATGGATCAACGTGGCGTGTGATATATATCAAGACTTAAGTTAAATCATACCGTCTATATGAAAAATCTGTTTCCGGAATACTTTCAAAATGGGACAGTCAAAAAACAATCACAGTATATCCAAGTGGATTTAGAAAACATTATGCACACGTTAAAATCAGGACAAACATATGAGATAAAAGAGGCGTATATTGGTAAGAATTAAAGATTATTTACAAGAGTAATTATCTACCGATTAACAGAGGAACAAATACTGGAACGTAGAAAAAAACAAAGCTATACCGAAAGTAAAAAGGGAATTACGTTTTCAGAAAAGAGTAAACGATTAACAGGTATCAACATATATGTTACGAATACGCCTTGGGAGATGGTTCCGATGGAACAAATCCATGATTTTTACTCCCTTCGTTGGCAGATAGAAATCGTATTTAAAACGTGAAAATCTTTATTTCAAATTCATCACTGGCAAACTATCAAACAAGAGCGATTAGAATGCCATGTGTATGGAAAGCTCATTGCCATTTTTATATGTTCCTCTATGATATTTAAGATGCGTCAACTTCTGTTGCAAAAGCACAAAAGAGAACTAAGTGAATTAAAGCAATTGGGATGATTCAAGATCATCTACTCCTGTTATATCAAGTAATACAGAGAAACACCCAAGAAATAGCAAAGGTCTTAATCCGCCTGTTTACCCTACTACAGAAAAATGGCCGGAAATCTCATCGATATGAGAAAAAAACTATCTTTGATATTATGGGTGTTATCTATGAGTATAGTGGATATAGAAAACAAAAGAAAGTTGCATAAGTAAAAAAATGAAACCCGTTAGGGTTTATTTCGTATACTCATTTTTAAGGTGATGATACTGTTTCAAAGTTTTTTCATTACAATCAATGGAAAACCGTGGCGTTTCTATCCTTAATTTGATGGGCATGTAGAGTGACCCCTATTAGAGAAAAATGGATTAACTTATAAAATTCATAAGTACTATTTATATTCGAACAATGAGGGAGCTGTCCAATATTACTATATAATAACAACTGACAATACAATTATTGATTTGTGTCTCTCTGATTTTCCGGAAATCTTCGCTGTCCATGAAGGATTTAGCGATAAACAAATTAGAAAAATATATAACTGGAACTTATAAGTCTATATAAGTAACAAATATAATTAATGGAGGAATGAAGAATGAAAATTGCTGTATCGGAATGGAAAACATTGAAAAAAAGAGACAAAGTTAAAGCTATTGCGCTATGCGATGTTAGAAAGTAAGTATAAGTATGCAAAATAAAAGTTCTTCATTTGCAAGAAGCAAACAAAGAGCAAAGTCATGAGTGACCGTAGAGAAAAGGGGCGTGTAGGATGTAAGAAGGTCGTATTTCCTTTCAGCAAGGGTTTAAAGAATTTCTTATTATGATTGTGTGTTTTTGGTTCATTATGTTTCTCATGTATGGTGAAAGCCTGTTACAATAGAATGAAGTCGAAAATCTAAATACCCTTAGGTAGCTCTCATAGGTTTAAGATCTATGGGGGCTTTTATAATAAGGAAACATAAAATTTCACGTACCGTAATGTTTAATAAAAAATATAACATATAATCAATAGTCTACGTTTAATTTTGTACCTAATTAATCCGCTTAATGGATTTGGTCTCGTCTGTTTTGGATACTATCTTATGTGAAATGGCGATTTTATTTTTATATCGGATAGATTTCTTGCGAAATATGTACCTAGAGCCGTATTTCAATTTAAATATGATAGTATTACACTTAGTATGAGCCTTATATTTTATTATTTTGTACTAATCATGGGGGTATGTATATGCGTAAATTGTTCAGTGAAAAATGTGTACTAGAAAGAGAAACAAACGAAGGTTCATCGTATTTTGTAGTACCAGAAGAGAAATTTCAGAAGTATGTGGTGCTATGGGGATATTTAATCCCACATGGAGTTTTCAATAAGCCTAATAAATGGGTAAATACGTATACGATCAACCCATTGGATAGATATGTTTTAGTAACAGAATTCAATCCAGAAGAGTATGAATATATGATTTACGAAGAAACAAGGGTTGCTAGAAAATTGCATCAAATATTAGAGTCTTATGGAATAGATATTAATAATGAATTTGAAGAGTTCGTAAAGTTAAAAGAGATTCCAAAAGCAGCTATAAGCAAAGTGAAGGACTGTTTATTAGAAAAAGAGTGTATGAATGAATATCCAGAAGACTTTCCAGTAGTAGACGGCTATGAATATATAATTGAGGGACAGAAAACGAAACTTTTTGTTGAAACTGAAACTTATCATAATGATGACACACTATATGACCAAACAGGGAATTTTAATCATAGTTATATCGTTGAAACTTATCGTAAGACAGTTACAAATGGATTGATTTATGTGTTTAAAACGCATGACAATGAATGGTATCAATATTATGCAGCAGACGCTAGTAAAGACTGTTGGATAATGAAAGAAGTTTATGATGATGAGTTAGAAAATTTACCAATTTCATCTTATGAGCTAATTGAAACAGAGCAACGTGAGATTCCAGAAGAAGAATTAACGCCTAATATTAGCTGGAAAGAATTAAGAGATCCGAATAATGAATGTGATTTCTATTACTCTGATAAAATGTTTGCAATGAGTTTCTTAGCAAATGAGGGAAGATATAATGTAGTAAACATTGACGGGGAATGGAAAAGATATAGTGAAATGGTCTTTAAAGGAGAAGAACCATTTTCTAAATGGGATGATTTAGTATATATTGGGACGTCGACACAAGGAGCAATTGAAGGGAGGCAATTTACCCAAGAAGAAATGATGCAATTTGCAGTGTATATGCGAGAAAAAAGAGAGAAGTCATCATTGCATTAATCAAAAGAAAAGCTGTTATATAAATATTAAAGATTTCATTAAAATAAGGTATAGTCTAGATTTTAATTATTTAATGGAGGAGAAGTTATGGAACGAGTCGATGTAGTATATGCGCTTATTTATGATGATACAAATAGAAAAATTCTTATGGTTGGAAACAAACGTGAAAATGGTAGTGAATGGAGCCTCCCAGGAGGGGCAAGAGAAAGTGGGGAAACATTGGAACAGGCAGTTATCCGTGAGACATTTGAAGAAACAGGGTTAACAGTTGAAATTAAAGATATATTTGCTATTAATGAAAAGTGTTTTCCGCATGCACATGCTGTAATATTCACCTTTATAGCTAGAATAGTCGGAGGAAAAATATCTATTCAAGACAAAGATGAAATTACTGATATTAGTTGGATAAACATAAAGGAAGCTGAAGAAATTATGTTTTACTTTCCTAATGGCGTTCAAAATTTATTAGAAAAAGGACTAGTAGCTCCTTACTACTTCCAAACTAAGTAGAACAAAAAGAGCAATTACATAGTTTAGAACATTTAGAAAGCTAATTCTATCTATATATTAAGAAAGAATTAGCTTTTTGGTATTTATTATTCTTAGCGTGGGTTTTTTCCAAAATGCTGGCGGTACCCCATCGCTATCAACCTAAGCTTCTTAATTACCCCCATAATGAAAATTTTATATCTTTGCCAATTGTATTCCTCTACACTCGAAGGACAAGTTTTATTACCATTATGACAAGTTAACTTGTCATAATGGTAATAAAACTGTACAATAAACATATAATTAATAAGGGGTGGTTACAAATCATGCAAAAAGAAGAGATATTAAGAAAATACAAAAAAATGGGGAGAGATGAACGTAAAGAACTTATAGAATTAGATTCATCTAGTTACGGCTTAATAGCTGTACTTGTTTTAGTCCTATTTTTCGGTTCTTGGAAATTGATGCATGGTATTAAAAGTTACGAATTAATTTCAATTTTTTCTGGTTATATAGCTAGTACAAGCTTTTATAAGTTTAGAAAGTTAAAAGAACAAAAATTTCTTATTGCAAGCATTTTAGCTATAATGAGTACAATTGCAAGTGTCATAGTTTTCTTTCTGGAGGGATGATAATTGAAAGATGAATTAGTACTGCAAAATCGTTTGAAAGTAGCAAGAGCTGAGAAAAAAATATCACAGGGAGAATTAGCTGAAATGGTAGGAGTATCTAGACAAACAATTAGTTCTATTGAAACAGGACAATTTTGTCCAACTGCAAAGTTAGCATTAGTACTCTGTATAGCGCTAGATAAAAAATTTGAAGAATTATTTTATTTTTGATTAATTGGTGTACTAGAGATCGAAACAAATCTCTTTCAATCTAGTTTTTCTTATACATAAAACAAAAAATACGCTATCCTTGCTGTATCATCATAGGAAAGGGTGGCTTTTTTGTATGTCTATTTCTGTATCTGATGAATTACAACTATTTGCTCAAGAAATTCAAAATCTCTTATCTCCAGATTTTTTAAGAAATCTTGCTAGAGATGTTGGTTTTGTACAACGGACCAGTAAGTACCAAGCAAAAGATTTAGTAGCTTTATGTGTATGGATGAGTCAAAATGTTGCTAAAACCTCTTTAACTCAGTTATGTAGCTGTTTAGAAGTATCAACAGAAGTTCTTATCAGTCCTGAAGGACTGAATCAACGATTTAATAAGGAGGCCGTGCAATTTCTACACCAAGTGCTAGCTGAACTTCTCAGTCAAAAGTTATCTTCAACCAAGCTGCTCTCTTCTCCTTACAATTCTAATTTCAAGCGTATTCGTATCCTAGATTCAACTGCATTTCAACTTCCTGATGTATTTTCATCTGTTTATCCAGGTGCAGGAGGGTGCAGTCATACAGCGGGGGTGAAGATTCAGCTTGAGTATGACCTATTAAGTGGACAGTTCTTACATATTCATACAGGTCCAGGTAAACAACATGATTGAACCTATGGTTCTCTGTGTGTCCCAACTGTGACAGCGAATGATTTATGTATCCGTGATTTAGGTTATTTTCACTTGAAAGATCTTCAGCATATACAAAATGAAAATGCTTACTATATCTCGCGTATTAAATCCAATACACGTATTTATCAAAAAAATCCCAGCCCTAATTATTTTCAAGATGGAAGAATTAAGAAAGGTACAGAGTATATCCAGATAGACATGGAGGTTTTAATGAACTCACTTCAACCGGGACAAACATGCGAAATACCTGACGCTTATGTAGGAATGATTGATAAAGTACCAACTCGTGTCATTGTTCATCGGCTAACAAAAGAACAACAAAAAAAAACGATTACAAGATCAAACTGTGAGGGAAAAAAAGAAAGGAATGAAGTATTCTTCCCGTAGCAAACGACTCAGTGGTATCAATGTATATATGACAAACACGCCGACAGATATTGTCCCGATGGGACAAGTACATGACTGGTACTCTTTGCGCTGGCAAATTGAAATTTTATTTAAAACGTGGAAATCGTTCTTTCAAATTCATCAGTGTAAAAAGATAAAACCAGAAAGATGGGAGTGCCATTTGTATGGACAATTGATAGCCATTCTACTCTGTTCTTCTATCATGTTTCAAATGCGGCAATTACTTCTTATAAAAAAGAAACGAGAACTAAGTGAGTATAAGGCCATATATATGATTAAAGATTATTTTCTACTTCTTTTCCAAGCTATACAGAAAGACACCCAAGAGCTATCAAAAATTCTACTTCGTTTATTCAATCTCCTGCATCAAAACGGGCGAAAATCTCACAGATATGAGAAGAAAACAGTCTTTGATATTTTAGGTGTTGTTTACAATTGTACTATGTCTGATAATCAAGCGGCTTAATTCAAAAATGAAACCCATTAGGGTTTATTTCGTATGCAAATCTTTCTTACGATTAGTCAACCTGTATTTTTAGGTTTTTACTGGAGTAAATATCAGGAGGAACAAATACTTATTATTATGCATACCAAAGATCCCTAATATATACTCGTTTTTTTACTAGGGGTGAGATATGATGAATGAAACTATGATATTAGGCCGTTAACCGATAATCATAGTTTATATCATGTGTAATAAGGTGAAAGAGGAGCTTCAAGAACTTGTTTACACATGCAATGGACGCAACTTTATGACATTTGTTATAGGGTTGCGTTTTTAATTTATCGTAATACTCAACAATGTGATTTTGTCCGTAACGTCGTTGTTTAATCATGTTCTGAATGATGAGGAAAAGGAGCTTCCGCAAATGTTTATTTCCACGTTTATTGATTTTATCTTTAAAAAAGGTTTTACCTGATTGAAAACGGCGTATATCAATACCAGCAAATACATTAAGTTGCTTGTTATTGTTAAAGCGAGTAATATCTCCTATTTCAGCCATCAAGCGTATTGCAGTATTCGGTCCAATCCCAGGAAGACTGAGAATGATATTGTATTCTGCACGTTGCTTGGCTCTATATACCATCTTGTTAATACAGCATTCTTTTTGGTAAAGAAGCTCTTGATAGCGTCTTGCGTATAATTTGAGTTGATCACATAGAACATCGTTCTGAGAAACAGCAGGATAGGAAGTTTTCGCTATTTCCAGTATTTGAATCGCTTTTTTCTCCGCTGTAATATTTGATAATTTTTTATTGGTGTTGGCACGAATACGATTTTTTATAATGGTTTTTGAAAGACCTAAAATACAATCTGGGTGGGGGAATAGTTGAACAAAATTTAAAAACAAATCAGATTTACTGGTAAACATTCTCTCCAACTCAGGAAATGTTAATTGGATTACTTTATGCATACGACCACGAATTATCGATAATTCACTATCCAGTTCACTATATAATCTAGAAAGCGATTTTAGCTGGTAGAATAAATTATCAGTTCCGGTAAATACCCTTCGGGTAGCTGTAAAATGAGTGAGAGCTAATCGGTGTGCGTCGCTCCGATCGGTCTTATGAATCCGTAAGGAATCACATTGTAGCTTGGCTTCTAATGGGTTTAATAAACAATATGTATACTGATTATCTTGCATAAATCGTTCTAACTGCCTGGAATAGATACCTGTTGCTTCGAATACGATTTTAGGCAATTCACCGGTCTTATCTGTAAGCTCATGAATCTTTTCTTGTAGCTTTTTGAATTCAGGTTTGGAATGCTTGATTTCACTTTCAAATACACATTGTTTCTGTGCATTATAAATTCCCATATAACTTTTACCCATACTGATGTCAAACGCAATTACGTGTTTCATAAAGTTCCTCCTTAGGTGGAATTGAAGCCTTCAACTTACACTTATCGATTCTCATTTCTTATACACGATCTCGAAGACCAACATACTAAAAACTGATTCAAATAAGGTAAGTGAAGAAAATCAGTTTTGTATACGGATTCAGGATCCCAAGACACCCACCACCTTCTCTTCACTTCTACTATTCTTAGTATGTTTTGTATAGCTTGATACAAAAGATATACATAATCTTGGATCATTCCTATCGTTTTATATTCGCTTAATTCTCTTTTCTTCTTTTGCAAAAGAAGTTGGCATATTTTTAACATAGTAGAGGAGCACAGGAAAATAGTGATTAACTTTCCATATAATTGGCACTCTAATCGTTCTTGTTTTACATTACGATAATGGTCTATTTTGAAGTTGTTTTTCTGTTAATCGCTTAAAAATAACACGTGAACATAGTTGTTGTTTATCATCAATATAAGCATGTTTTAATTCAAATGTTTCTCCGGGGTGTAGTTGGTTTAAAATCTGTTTCACATCAATTTTTATGTATTCCGATTGTTTCTTAATTGCACCATTTTTAAAGCATTCGTATCTTTTCGATATGTTTTATACGGGTGATAAAGCACGAACCCAGCAGCAAGATAGTACAGGGATTGGTTTATTTATTGCAAAAAATATTGTAGAGCAGCATAACGGTACGACTTCTGCCGAAAGTAATTTAATACGAACAATATTTGAAGTAAGATTACCAGCGGACGATGGTGCTGAATCTAATTTAATAATTTAATAAAAATTTTAAGTTTACCCCACTTTTTATTTAAATAGTTTTTTCTATCCTATACGTAAGTAAGGTTAAGAAGGAAACTAGAAATGAAAAAGTGGGTATTTTTTTGCTTTTTATATTGTGCACAGTATGTGCTGGTATTTTATAGTACCATTATTCCAAAATGGCGTAGAGGTTAAGAGAGTGGAAAAGATGATAAGGTAGCTTCTACGCATACAGAAAAGAAAGAAATTACCAAAAAGCAAATTTATAAAGGTGATCTATTACTAGTTAATAAAGATTATCCAGTTCAGAAAGATAGCATAAAATCCGATATTATAAACTTATTTCAAAATAAAGAGTTAGTAAGAGGCTATGGAGTACTTGATAGAAATCTTCGTCATTGTGAATAAATTTTTGAAGGTCGTAGATGCGGCGAAAAAAGAAGGTGTTCTTCATTTTTTGATCAGTCGTGGTTATCGAGATTTTAAAGAGAAAAGGAAGCTATATCAAAAAATGGGCTCTGATTATGCATTGCCGCAGGATATAGTAAACATAATTTAGGTTGTAGGGTCTACTCAAATGAAAATGGATTGAAGAAAGAGGTATGGAAGTATGGCTTTGTTTTACGCTATCGATAATTTATAGAAGCCTGATAAGGAGGAGTTTTTAATGAAAAAAATGCCGAAAGTCTTTTTATTTAAGGTACAAGCGCTTAAAAATGTAACAACTGATGATTTACGTTTGAAAGGGAAGACAATTGTAATTGACTCTGGTTATGGCGGGGGAGACAGAGGAACAAAGGGAAAGAAATATGGAACAATAGAAAAAGATCTTAGTTTAAAAGTAGCCCAAAATATAAAAAAAGAGAACGGATGCGAAAGTCATTTTGACACGTGAAAAGGATACTAGCTTATTATCAGAGACGAAGCAAAAAGAAGAATTACAAGCACGGGTAAATATAGCTAAAAATCATTCAGCAGATCTTTACATTAGCATTCATCATGATGCTTTTGAAGATACGAGTGTGCAAGGAATAACAACTCATTATGGAGCGAATAAATGGTCAGATAAGAAATTAGCAAAGAGCATACAAAAAGCTATTTTCAATCAAGATGTAGATGCTCGAAATAGAGGCGTTAAAGGTAGTGATTATCTTATTTTAAGGGAGAATTCAACTCCAGCTGTTTTAATTGAGTTAGGATTTACTTCGAATGAAAGTGATGAGAAACGAATGAATTCAGAAGAATTCCAAACAAAAACAAAAACAAAAAAAGGTATTGTTGATGGGATTAGTGGATATTTTACAGCATGAACTTGTTTGTAATTAATCAATTAATGAAAAGATACAATTTTTTCATTAATATAAATAGAAAGAGTTGTATTCTTTAGAGTGAAAATCTTCCTCTTGTCTACAGGAAAGTGTATTTCTTTATTAATTTCGACATCATCTGCATTTTATCTTTCTCTATTAATCTATTTATTGTAAAGGCAAGATTAAACATAATAAATCCATTAATCAAGCCTAAATATTTTAATGGTACAACTTTAAAAACCACAAATAAGATGCTCTATACATCTAGTAATAAGTTGTATTTTCAAGGAATCGATGGTTTAAAAACTGGATTTACAGATGAAGCAGGCTATTGTTTTACAGGAACAGCAAAACAAGGTGAAAGAAGAATGATTTCTGTTGTCATGGGAACCAGTGTAGATGCCAAGCGTTTTATAGAAATAAAAAAATTATTTTCATATGGGTTTCATAAAGTTTATATACCTTTTTTTGAATCTGTAAAATGTATTTTGAAATTATAATAAATAGTTAAAGTGAAATTATATAAAAAACCTCCCGCAATTTATTAGATCGTTACATCACAATACGAAACAGGTTATAAAAGTGGTATCTATAAGGAGTAGATAAAATGAATAGAAAATTAATAGGCGGCTTAGTAGGGGTGAATTTTTTACTTTTCCTGTGCATATGTAATTTTCTTCCAAGTATATTTGATATTGCTAAAAGTAAAGAGAACATTCAAAGTGGTGATGGGGGGGTTATAACTATTACCTTTCCAGATGCTATGGATGTGGTAGTGAATAAGCGTAGAAAACTTCCAAGTAATTATAGACCTAATGATTTAATTGTGCCCAATGTTAAGTTTTCATTTGATGAGATTCTAGAGAAAAATTATATGCGAAAAGAATCTGCTATTGCTCTGGAAAAATTATTTTTCTTAGCAAAACAAGATGGAATAGTATTACATGCCATATCTGGTTTTCGCTCTGAAAAATATCAACAAAGTGTCTATAGGCGAAATGTAGAGACGCAAGGTAAGTTACAAGCTGATAAAGTTTCTTCAAAGCCAGGGCATAGTGAACATCAAACAGGATTAACGATGGATGTTTCTACGGATAGTGTCAATAATACATTAGAAACTCAATTTGCTAACACAGCTGAAGGAACCTGGTTAAAAAATAATGCTCATCGTGCCGGTTTTATTATTCGTTATTTAAAAGGAAAAGAACACATTACGGGTTATTCATATGAACCATGGCATATTCGATATGTTGGTGAAATTGCTAAAGATATTTATGAAAAAAACATTACCTTAGAAGAATATCTGAACATAATAGATTAAACTATTTATCCCCCGTATATAGGGGTTCGACCGAGATACATGTAATTTCGGGTCACATACTGTATTATATTTCTATTATCAGGATTTAGTGTAACAAAAAGGTATTTCATTAATAATGTTACGGATTATTTTTAATTTTGTTACAGCTAATTCAACGGTTAAGATATTTCATATTTTTAAATATAAAACGTAACAAAAACGACCGATTATGTTACAAATAACATCGAAAAACACTTATTGGTAAATAATGTATTTATGTGACCTAGTTTTACACGTATTTCGGCTGAACCTCTAGATACATTCAGAATCTAATTTAAACTAGATTCTTTTTTATTTATGGAAGCGTTAAATATTCCCCACATACTATTTGTAAATAACCCATAAGTTAATCTCCTTACATACTACATGTGGATTCTTTTTTGCATAAACAGTTATATAACCGGGTTATAGAAGTTGTAGCGACATTTCGGTTCACTCATACACATAAGGCGACTAAATCTTTTACTTGATACTTACTGGTCCGTTGCACAAAACTAATATTTCTAGCAAAATCTCGTCAGATATAGAAACAGACAGATAAAAAAATGCCATCTTTTCTAATTTAGCTTGTTTAGAAAAAATAAAGGTTTTTAAGTACTTTTGGGTATTAAAATAGCTTAAGCTAAAGGGCATTTATGATGAAATCACTAAACTGGAAGTTAGATTCCCTAGTACTATGATCTAGTTTTAAACGTATCTCAACTAAATCTCCCTATTATACAAGCAGAGTGGACTAGTATAAAATCGGGGGTATGAAAATATATAATGAGCAAATTTTTTAGAACGCCAATAGAATAGAAACGAAATGATATAGGAGTGGGGTAAAATGAATCGAATTTCAATTTTAATAACTGATGACGAAGCGGAAATTGCTGATTTAATTGCGATACATTTAGAAAAAGAAGGGTATCATGTTGTAAAAGCGGCTGATGGGGAAGAGGCGATTCGAGTTATTCAGTCTCAGTCAATAGACTTAGTTGTGTTAGATATTATGATGCCAAAAATGGATGGATATGAAGTGACGAGGCAGATTCGTGCGAAACATCATATGCCAATCATTTTCTTAAGTGCGAAAACGTCTGATTTTGACAAAGTGACAGGTCTTGTACTAGGCGCGGACGATTACATGACGAAACCTTTCACCCCAATTGAATTAGTTGCGCGTGTAAATGCACAACTACGCCGATTTCTTACGTTAAATCAGCCGAAAGTGGTGGAGAATAAATCCGCTTTAGAAGTAGGCGGAGTTGTTATTGACCGTGAGCAAAGAACAGTAAATGTGTACGGAGAACAAATTGGGTTAACGCCAAAGGAATTTGATATTTTATACTTATTAGCGAGTCATCCGAAGAAAGTGTGCAGTGTGGAATATATATTTCAGCACGTATGGGCAGATGATTTTTATGAAGGTGGGAATACAGTTATGGTACACATTCGTACGTTGCGGAAGAAGCTTGTGGAAGATAAAAGAAAGAATAAGTTAATAAAAACAGTTTGGGGAGTAGGGTATACTTTCAATGGCTAAAAAGATGAGAGGTTTTCGTTCGGAGATGGTTATGCTATTTGCGTTAAGCATGATATTAGCTGCTGGCGTAACGTATATGATGCATGAGGGATTACGACTCTATTATAAATTAGGAGTTCGTTATGAGGATCCCTTAGCTCAAATTCGCTCAATGATAAGGCAAATTGGGGATATTAATTTCTTTTTAATTATATTTATCCCTCTATCCATTATGTTTTTCTTCTTCCTTACTAGACCGTATTTAAAATATTTTGATGAGATTTCTAATGGGATTCACCATCTTGCAAACGGTGATTTTACAAATCAAGTTCGTGTTACATCCAATGATGAGTTTGGATATATCGCCCGCGAAATTAATGTAGCGAGTGAGAAATTAAAAGAAGCAGTTGAACGAGGAGATTTTGCGGAAAGTAGTAAGGATCAGCTTATTATTAACTTAGCTCACGATTTAAGAACGCCGTTAACATCCGTTTTAGGTTATTTAGATTTAATTCTTAAAGGTGAGAATTTGACGAAGGAACAAATTAAACATTTTTCCACAATTGCTTTTACGAAATCCGAAAGACTGGAAAATTTGATTGATGAATTATTTGAAATTACGAGAATGAATTATGGGATGCTGCAGCTTGAAAAAAGACCGATTGATATAAGTGAATTGATTATACAGTTAGATGAAGACTTGTATCCGTTATTAGAAAAAAAGGAGTTAGAGGCGAGATTGAATATGGATCCTCATTTACCTATTAACGGTGACGGGAAATTATTAGCCCGAGTATTTGAAAATCTTTTAACGAATGCGATTCGCTATGGGTATGATGGAAAGTTTGTTGATGTGAACGGATATATTGAGAGTGAAGAGGTAGTTGTACAAATTATAAATTACGGAGATAGCGTTCCAGAAGAGGAGTTACCGTATCTTTTTGATGTGTTTTATACAGGTGATAAAGCTAGAACGGAGCAGAAAGGTGGTACAGGCCTTGGGTTATTTATTGCAAAAAATATTGTCGAGCAGCATAATGGTACTATTTCTGCTGAAAGCAATGTAATTAGAACAACATTTGAAGTGAGATTGCCAAAAGAGGAGAGCGAAGCAATTTAATAAAAATTTAAACTTTACCCCACTTTTTATTTTAATAATTTCTTCTATTCTATACGTAAGTTACGTTAAGGAGGAACTAGAAATGAAAAAGTGGGTATTTATTTCTCTTTTTATATTATGTATAGTCTGGGGAGGCTTTTATATATCACCATTATTTCAAAAGGAGATTGATGTTAAAATTGCAGAAAAAGATGATAAGGAAAAAGCTGCAAATATTAAAAAGATAGAGGTTACAGAAGAACAAATTTATAAAGGGGATTTATTATTAGTTAACAAAGATTATTCAGTTAAGGAAGATAGTGTTAGGTCTGATATTATAAATGTAGCTCAAAATAGTGAATTAGTAAGAGGCTATGGTGTATTGGATAGAAATATTCGCTTATCAAAGGATATTGTGAATAAGTTTTTGAACGTTATAGATGCGGCAGGAAAAGAAAGTGTTAATCATTTTTTGATTAGTAGCGGCTATCGGGATTTTCAAGAGCAAAGACAGTTATATGAAGAAATGGGCTCTGATTATGCACTCCCACCAGGATATAGTGAACATAATTTAGGGTTATCACTGGACGTTGGGTCAACTCAAGAGAAAATGGAGAAAGCTCCTGAAGGAAAATGGATTGAAGAAAATGTGTGGAAGCACGGTTTTGTGTTACGCTACCCGAAAAATAAAAGTAACATTACAGGCATTCAATATGAGCCATGGCATATACGTTACGTCGGTTTGCCTCATAGCGCAATCATGCAAGAAAAGAAATTTACTTTAGAAGAATACTTAGATTTCTTGAAGGAAAAAAAGGAGATTTCAACTAATGTTGAGGGGGAAGAGTATAAAGTTTCTTATTATAAAGTTTCAAACAATACGACCATTAATGTCCCGATAAATCAGCATTATGAAATTTCAGGGAACAATATGGACGGAGTAATTGTGACGGTTCATCAATAGTAGTTTATACTTTAAAAATTAAGCCAATATCATTAACTTTAAAACATTTGAGTGGTAAGATTTTTTTATTTTATCTTTAGACATAAAAACTTTATGACGAAGTAGAGAGGATTCTTAAGCTGATGGGCATGGATCACCATATCAAAAAAAGAAAATTGTTCGTTTGGACACAACTTATAGTAAGCGACAGCTAGTCTATAAACAAGCCATTTCTACAATTGCTACGTAATACATACTGGATTTATGTAAATATGTCCCGATATTATACTATTACTATATAAACTATAATATAAGTAATTCTTTTTATTGTTATATATCTGTCATTTATTGTTAAAGAATCCTTATAATAAGGATTCTTTTTTTGCATTAAATTTCTAAAAATAAAAGCTAGACCAATGCTAGTTTATTTACATAAATTTCGTTATCAGAAGTAAATGGAAACTGTTTTATAAATTTAACCACTTTTTATTATTATCATGACTACCCTTTTTATTTTTCCTAAAAACCCTAAAAACACATGTAAAGCCTGTATATACCTCCATATGCGTTTTTATAACGAATTAGACCAAATTACATCAAATTCTTCATCAAAAAGCAAAATAAACAAATTTGAAAAGTCGTTTTTAAATCAAGCCTCATTTTTTTAATACATTCTTTCAAAAAAAGGAAAAAGGGCTGGATTTTCATCACAGCTCACGTATTGATTGGCTCTGTATGTGTACATGTAGGATATTGAGAACAGCCATTAAATTTAAGCAAGAATTTTTTTCTTATTACCCTCGATACCATTAAGAATCCCTTTATATTTTCTAGAAAATATAATTGATAACATTACATAATTAAAAAATAAGTTAATAAAAACACCAAATATATTCAAGTTGAACACATAAATGGTCATAACCATCATTACAAAAGTAATTAAATTTATTATATCTGTTTTTATTAAAACATAATTACTTTGCCCTATAGTTTGTAAAGCATATTTATAAACATTATGTAACGGATTAAAGATATTGGCTATTATAATAAAGGTAAGTATACTTGTAGCATAATTAATTAAATTTGTATCATTTGCAATAAAGGCTACAACCTCATATTTTAAAAATACAAAAATAATACTTAAAACTATGTAAAATACCATAATAAGTCCTAAGGTCACCCTAGGAAGTTCCTTTAAATCCATTAATTGTTTAGATCCATACCTTTCATTAACTAGAGTTAAAATGGAAGAATAATACATATACATTGAAATTAAAATAATACTTAAAATTTGAGAAATTAATAAATATCCTGATAACTGTATATCTCCTGTTCGAGCAATCATAGCATTTACACCTATAATGAAAATACCGCCTTCTAAAATCTCTTGACCAACTAGAGAAGTGCTCTTTTTACATAAGAACTTTAAATTATTAATATATATTTTAAAGTTTAGAAAAGTAATTTTTAATTGTTTTCTACACAAATACATATAAAAAATTAAATTTATACTTAAAGCAATTATAGTTGCTATTGCCGAACCACTTATTCCTAATTTCGGAAAACCAAAGTTACCAAAAATCAGAAGATAATTTAATATTACATTCAGGATTGAGGCCACCGTTGAACCAATAAAAATCCATTCACATTACTAAAAGGTGAAATAGAAAAATTTGCAGACGGTGTTCGCGACTATGGACAGCAACTTACTGCCATGCAGGAAGGATTTAAAAACAGACTACCTGAATATAAACAAATGGCCAGTGATTTACGCTTAGTAAATCAAAATTTTCATAAGTTTGGAGATTCAGTACAAAAAACTGGGGCATCACTTCATAAACAAGCAGTAATGGCTGATGGACTAATTAATAGTGTCTCAACGCATGTTGCAGAAGCTCAACAAGCATTTCCGACACTACATACAGATATTATGTCTGGATTAGATGCTGCTAATAACATGATGGACTCTGATAATAAAATTGCGAGTTATAAAATTGATGTACCTGCAGCATCCAAAAACATTGGAAATATTGACTTGAGTAATGCACTATGTGATTTAGGTGGTGATCCATCTAGAGTATATGATTGTAAGAATGATGGAGATTTATCTTTCGTATTGGGTATTACGCCTATAATTGGTACAGGAAAAGAAATTGGACAACTCATAAAAGGGGAAGACTTAGTAACAGGTCAAAAATATGGTCCAGAAGATTATGCATGGGGGACACTGGCTGTCGTATCTGGTGGTACAACACGAGTTGTTGGTAAAGTTTTTGGAAAGGTTGCCGACCTTGAGAAGAAAGGTAAAGCACTAGAAGCGGCTGCAAAGAATACAAAACATGAAGTGAAAATATTAGGAAGAGGCTCTACAGGTAGAACTACTGCAAATACATTAGAAGAGCGACTTGCAATAATACAGACTCGATTATAAATTTAGAAATCCATAAGGAATATGTGATTTATGGTATTAGTTCATTTGATGGAGAATTAGACTATCTAATCTTAGGTGAAAATGAAAACTTGCCTTTTGGTACCCAGCCGAATTATTTGAAGTATCTAATCCTTTACAACCTTTAGAATGGTATTTTGCGGATCATAAAGATAGTAAAGCGACAACAATAGAATATATATGGGGTTATAAAGAATTAGCTTTAAATGATAGACATGCTCTTGGTTTAATGGAAAGAGATAATAAAGATATTGAAATATTTTTAAAGCGTAAAGCTGAAATTGATAAATTTGAAGAGTTGTAATAGTAATAAATCTGATTAACTTATAAAAGAGGTAGGAATTAAATATTCCTACCTCTTTTATACATAGCATTTAAATGAACACCTTATTTATTGAAAAAGTAGAAGAATTAAATTTTTATTGATGGCTTGGTGTATAGGACTTCAGATCATTATAAAACCCTTACCGAGATAAAATAGAGAGGATATTCATTATGGAAACGATACAATTAGATGGACGTAAATTTACTAGCAAAGAGATGCTGCATAAAATTTAAAAAGATCAATTAGACTTACCTGATTATTATGGGGAGAATGCTGATGCTTTATGGGATTGTCTTACTGGATGGATCGACACTTCTGTAAAAATAGAATGGGAATTTTTTAGAGAAAGTAAAGAAATGCTAGGTTCATATGCTGATTTAATTTTAGAAAATTTTCAGGATGCACAAAAAAAGTCCAGATGAGTACTATATTGTTGTAAAATAACTAAAAAGAACTTAGGTAAACATAAAAAACGTAGAAATAATTATTTTCTACGTTTTTTATTGTATCAATTTGAATACTTTCCCAGAGTGGCCCTTCATACCTCGAATCGTTTCCGTACCCCAATTACCTATGAAATTAGGTGATTTTTCTTTGTTATATAATATCTATATAGTGATAATATAATTTAGCAAAGCAGACCATGGATCCTTGTAACCATCCCATATCTCAAACATTTTTTCATAGCTAAAATATTATACACATACGTTTGGTTAATTTCCCCATAACTAACTTCTGTATCATTTAAGAAAAAAGATAAAGAAAAACCATTTACATATATTCAAGAATTATTTTTAGTTATAACATAAAATTAATTTTCTTATAGTTAATTAATCCTAAATTTAATTCCAATAATGATTGTTGAGAAATAAAAATCTTATTGTCACAACAAAGCAGTAAGCCCTAATTAGCTAATTGCTTGCTGTACAAAAGAAATTAGGCCCTAAAAGCGCGGGTATGTAACTTTAAATTACAGTTATAATATGTACAAGACATAACATTTTATGTGGAAATAACATAATAAAAATTTCATTTTATAGAAAATCAACAAACTAAAACGAGCACTTGTGCCAGAGTTCTCGTTTTATAAAATGCCGTCATTCATTATGTTATGTTTGTGAGTCATGAACAATTGAATGATGCGAAAAGTAAGGTTCAAAATAGTTTATGTCGCTGCTATTAAGTAGGTGTCCGTACTAAAAAACAGCTAGCAAAAAGCTAACTGCTCTAAAAAAAGAAGTGAAGAAATACAAGGGAGGATTATTTGAGTACCGGCTTATTGCCCATGTATAGTATGCGATATGTATTAAAGGGTATTCAGATTTGCAAAAATAAAAAGAGCACCTTTGAACAGTGCTCTTTCCTTGAGTGTATATTGCAGGGACTTTCAGGAAGGTTTTTAAGGAATAAAATGAATAAGCTCGACTCTGAATGGAAGCGGCCTCACAATAACATATGAAAAAGTCGTAGTAGGAGTGACAATGAAAGTATTCAAAACTCAACAAAGTGATCCTTTTAAGCAGCATATAAATGTTTTTGTAATTTCATAGCGAAAAATATTTTATCAAAATTGGTAGGATGCGCTAATTTACTGTCGAATTGGTACATGAACTAGAAGGAGGGAGTACAATATATGCTATATCATTTAATAAAATTAGGGGAAGCATTAGAATCTGAGGTAAAGCAATCCGAGGATAGATTATATTTTGATTCAGTAAATTTTGGAGTTTGGGCGTCAAAAAGTATTTTGTATATAGAGAAGTATCATAAAGGCTCTTTTATAGTAAATCAAATGAAGAAAAGTTATAAAGAAATAGATTATACAAATAATTATACATTTTACAAATTGATGTTAAGTACATTGAAAGTAATACAAGATGAAGAAAATGAAGAAATAAAGGAAGTTAAAGCATAATTTAAAATTAATTGAAGGGAAAGTAAAGCGTGTATCATATAAGTTTTGAGTAGAAGAATGGAAAAAAGTCCGGCTAGAAAACTAGAGGACACCAATTTTTAAAACAGTTATTACAGCTGTCTTAAGAAATGGTGTCCTCTTTTATTTTGAAAGGGGGGATGGGGAAATGAAGTCACTAAGAGATCAGCTATGTGAATGGAAAAAGCAATCAAAACAAGTTAAAAAGAAAAATAAGAAAAAACGAAAAGAGAAATTAAGCGCTCGTGAAATTGAAGATTTAATGGGGAGGAATAGATTTTGTTAGGAACGTAGACGTTGGACGTTAAGACAAAAGTAATTTAATAATACAAAGGAGTGGTCATACATAACTAAACAATTATCTTTCTTTCTAAAAATCGATAGAGAAGCAACACAAGAGGAATTAGAAAGCGTGTTGGAAAGTGTACGTATACATAGACAATTTGGGATGATGCGTAAAGAAATGAAAATCTCTCTTTCTTATGAAATGCGTGAGCACGTTCCTACACATGCAGTTGGTAAGCCATTAGAAGATGTTTCCATGACAAATATTCAACAAAGTAAACAAGAAGAATGCCTTGAAAGAATATCATTACGTATTGATCAGTTTATAAATCCATTAGGAAACGGGCATGTAGGAATTATCCAAAGGGATAATATTTATAAATGTTATTTAGAAGAAGAGGATGTATGTAGTTATATGTTTTATAACGAAATTGAAATGTAAGAGCGTACTTATAGACGTTAGAAGTCCAAAGCTTTTTATAAGCTCGCTTTTGTACTTGGATTAGAAGTTTACGAGAGAGAATGAAGGTAATGGATAATGAAATTTTTCAGTCGATACATGATCCAAAGGAAATAAAGCAGCTAAAAGAGTATTATAAGGAGAAGAGTGTACGAAATTATATTTTATTCATTATGGGCATTAATATGGATCTCAGAATATCAAATATTTTGAAATTGAAAGTAGGGGATGTCAGAGGCAGTCATATCTTTATGAGGGAAAAGAAAACAGGGAAACAGAAACGAATACAAATTACTGCAGCTCTTAGAAGCGAACTTAGTTGGTTTATTGAAGAAAGAGAAGACAATGAGTATTTATTACAAAGTGGACAATGTAGGAGTCGTAGCGTGACATATAAGATAGTAAACGGAGCAGCATCAGAGTTTGGATCAGATGAAATAGACACACATACGTTGAGAAAGACGTACGGGTATCACATGTACATGCAAGCCAAAAATGTATTACTCATGGAAATATTCAATCTCTCGTCATAGAAGGTCACGTTACGTTATATAGGTGTAAACTAAGATGTAATGGATAAAGCAATGACTAGGTTTAAAATCTAAGCATTGCTTTTTAAAAAAATCTATACAGTCACTCATAAATTGCGTACTGTGCAATTCAAAAGAGAAAGTTAAATGAATTTAATAATATCAAGGGATTCAGCGAAGTGCTCAGTTAAATGCAATATAAGATATGTGTAACTGACAAGCATAAAATGATGAGATTCTGTATAGTAGTTAAATATACTTAATATGAGGTGATGATGGATTGGCTTGCGAAGAGCTACTGTGTGAATTGGTTGAGTATAAAATGTTGCAGGGCGAAAAACCGAATCTTTTAAGGATAAATCCAAATTATTATAGAATGATATTAGAGGACTTGGCTTATCCAGAGTGGCTAATTAGAAAAAAACAAAAGGCAAAAGAGCATGAGTTATTAGGGATTAGAGTGCAAATAACAGAGCAAATTGAAAAATTTGAAATGAGAATAGTGAAAAAGTTGGCAGAGTCTTGACTGTTTCTTGGCAGAAAATGTGCCGGTTATTTTTGAATTTCCGTGTTATAGTTGTATTGTGAGAAGTGGCGGAAAACACACCTCATACAGATTTTCTGTATTTTTCCTAAACGACCTATAGTGACGGCATATAAAATCCGAAACCAGATTTTGATGGTACCAGGTTGAATGTAACCGTTGAAAAAAGAATATCCTTGAAGTGACCCCTAAAAGTTAGACACGGTTATTTCATTAGGCAGCTTGATAAAAGTGAGTCCGGTATTGTACCGGGCTCATTTTTAATTTTGCCTTAATCCGTTTCGTATTATAATAATCTATATATTTTTCTAATTCTATTTTAAAGTGCTCTACATTTTCAAATTCTTTTATGTAGAGGAACTCCGACTTCATAATCCCAAAGAAATTTTCTATTACTGCGTTGTCGTAACAGTTTCCTTTTCGAGACATACTCTGGACGATAGCTCTTGATTCAAGTGTCCGGACGTACTGTCTCATTTGATAATGCCATCCTTGATCCGAATGCATCAGTAGCTGGTGGGTTTCGGGTAAACGTTCCAATGCTTTCTCTAACATGTCTGAAACAAGCGAATACGTCGGTCTAGAACCAATTGTATAGGTAATAATTTCACCATTATACAAATCTAATACAGGTGATACATACAGTTTTTCTCCAAACAATTTAAACTCTGTGATGTCTGTTACCCACTTTTGATTCGGTGCATCTGTATGAAAATTACGCTCTAAAATATTAGGTGCAATTCTACCGACTTTTCCTTTATAGGATTTATATTTCTTCATACGCACAACACACTTTAACCCAAGCTCTTTCATAATGCGCTGAACCTTCTTGTGGTTCACTTTCTGGCCACGATTCGTTAATTCATCACGAATGCGACGGTAACCATAACGACCTTCATTTTCCTCATAAATCGCTTTAATCTCAGCTTTCAAATCGGCATCTACATCTGGACGATTCATTTTCTTTACTAAATCATAATACGTGCTTCGAGGAATAGTAGCTAGCTCCACGAGTGCCTTGACCGAATATTTATGCCTTAATTCATAGACTACTTGCGCTTTGTCTTGTTTTGTGATTTTTCCTTGTTTTGAACTAAGGCATTTAACTTTTTTAAGTACTCATTTTCCATCTCAAGCTGTTTAATGCGTGCTTCAAGTGCTTCGACTGACCCTTCAGTTAAAGGTTGTTTTAATTGTTTATTTGAATCTTTTTTCATGGACGGACGCCCCTTTTTCTTAGATTGAAGAGCATCAATTCCTTGTGTTTCGAGCTGTTTTTTCCAAACAGAAATCGTTGAAGGGGCAGGAATATTAAAGATAGCTGCCGTCTTAAATAAGGACATACCGTTTTCAATCATAAAGTTTAGTACGTCTAAGAAAAGCTTCCAGACCATTCTGTTTATATTGGTTTACCCAATTCAAAATGATTGTGTCACTTATACCGAGCGATCTACCCAGTTCTCGATAACTTTCATTTCCGTTCAAATAACGTAGAACGATTTGTATTTTTTCATCAGCTGTAAATTTAGCCATAGAAAAACTGCACCTCCAATTGTTAGACTGTGTCTAACAATTGGGGTGCAGTTCACAATAAAGTCCTATACATACATATATCATTGTATGAGATAAATCTTAACGAATTATTTCGTAAAAAAACCAGTTACGGGATCTCAATGATTATTAGGTTTATTATTATCGCGATGGAAGGTTATATTTTTTTTGCAGATACATTTTTTTGTCCAGTAGCATTCTTTCTCAAAGCGAATACATTTTGTAACACATTTACGCTGTCTCACGCGAACACGCTTTGTAACAAACGTACATTTTTTTTCGCGAATGCGTTTTGTTACAAATGTCCATTTCTTTATACGAGTACATTTTGATACAAACGTCCATTTCTTTACATGATTACATTTGGTTTTCGGGCATCTACAGCTTTCTTTTGAGGAACAATCTTCATCGCAATCAAATTGACAGGGATCCTGATGTAAAAAATCTTCCATTCCTGCACTTTTTAGTTCCTCAACTGCTTTTTGAATATCACGTTGCATAGAAATTTCCCCTCTTTCTATTTAGGATTTACATAACTATGATGTGAGAATAAGGCACTAAAAGTTTAGGACAGGAGTTTATATGTGAAAAAATGAATAAAATTTATGTCATGAAAAGAGAACAGAAATTTAAACGTGTGATGTAGCAAAATAATAATTTTGAGAGAGATTTTTTCCATATGAATCTTTTGCTCATTAATTGAAGTGAACTCCGGAAACAGTCGGTTTTCAAGTAATTGTACAAAAAAAGACACCCAAAGGTGCCTTCCTCCGACTTGAAGACCCTAATTTTTAAGCCTGTTTTGAATGTGTTCTTTTATTGTATATTTAGAGGATATTAAGGGATTTGATGCGAAATTAAGGAAATTAAAGAAATGAAAGTAAATCTTAATAAATCGATTAAGGTGAACATGGTATTTCTTTTTCACTATCTATATAAAAGCCAAAAGTATGATTTTTTTGGGATTAATATTATATGAAGTTTCATCCTCATACAACGAATCAACAATTACATCTAAAAACAAGAAAAAGACACCCACTTGATTGTCTTTTTCTGATTTAAATTACTTTTATTTAGCCCTATTTTAAACTTAAATAAAGCTTGTTTATTCTTACTCTCTATATAAGGAACAAGGTTGTATTTGCCAAAAATTTTTTCGGCTGGTTTTTAACTTTCGCTAAGCCGAATAGGGGCAAGTTGCTTGAATTGGATTAGCAATTGTACCAGCCGAATTGCTTTTTCTGTTCAAAGTACAATTCCTTTTTCATATAGTCAATGCTATGTGGAGTTTCGCCTTTACATGATGAGCCAGCACTTACACCCAAAAACAGGGGGAAGGATAATTTCAAGGTTTAATTTAGTATTTATTTTTTTGAGTAGATTTTCTCCAATCATGAAAAGATGTTGGAAATCCAGAAATCCGATTTTGTTTTGCAACAATTGTTTTTTTATTCGAGTTTTTTTCTTCAAGAGATGTCAGCTTTAATTGTAATTTTTCTAACTGTTCTTTCAATTCTTGGTGTTCTATCTTCAAATCTGTAAGTAAACGTAGCATCATATCTGAATTATTCATAAATAGCCTCCTCGTTATCACAGCATAAAATAGAATATGTAAATCACACATTTACTGTGACAAAAGCCTCCTCTTTGTATATGAATGTCTTATTTATTATGTGGGATTAATATAAAGTATTTTATCGGCAGCAAAAAAAAGCAAAATTTTGGTTCTGCTGCAAAGTTTAAAAAAAGTATACATAGGTCGATACATTAGGGATAGAATTTAAGCCATCATCATTAACTGTTGTAATTCCTGGTATGCCGAAAAGGCGAAGTCTTGTGAAAAACTTCGCCTTCGTTTGTAAAGGGCATGAATGGTTTCGATTCCTTTGATTGTACGTGAAGCATGGCGGAGGTTTTGAAATCCTGCGGATTTGACAAAACGTCGCTTGATATGTCTATGATCTTGTTCGATGAGATTATTGAAATGCTTAACAGTACAATGTTTCGTATGCACATAAAAACCATTATTTTTCAGTTTTTTGAGCGCACAAAGTAGAGCTGGAGCCTTGTCTGTTGTGAGAACTGTTGGTTCTCCAAAAGCTTTCACTAACCTTTTCATAAACATATAAGCGGCTTGATGTTCCCTTGTTTTACGAAGTTGAATATCCAAGGTGTATCCTTTTCGATCAATCGCACGATAAAGATAACACCACTCTCCTTTGACTTTGATGTAGGTTTCATCTAAATGCCATGCGAAATGTGCTGATTTATTTTTCTTCTTCCAAATTTGATAGATCAAATTGCCATATTCATGCACCCAACGCATAATGGTTGTAGGATGAACCGATATTCCACGTTCTCTCAAAAGTTCAGATACATCTCGATAACTTAAAGAAAAACGACAGTAGTAGCCGACGGCTACCAAAATAATATCTTTCTTGAACTGTTTTCCTTTAAAATATCTCATGCATCATGCTCCTCGAATCATTTTTCTTACATTTTAATTTCGTTTAGAAAACTTTGCAACAGAACCCTTGTCCGTTTTCTAATGGTAATGCGAGCTTTTGAATAAATTGAATGCGGTCTAATATTTTATGAAAAATTTTAAGTGAAACCGTTCCAGGTGGTTTTCTTAACCAGGATAAATTCGTAATATGTTTGTCGGCAGACTTTGTTAATAGCTGGTCTAATTGTAAAAGTTGTTGTGGAGATAACGCTTTTGTTAACTTTTTAAACGTTTGCCTTTCTGCACGTTCACATACTGCCCAAACTAAATGTTCTATGGCATACATGGCAGGAAGAAGGATTTTTCTTTTTCGCATTTCTTGTATTAAAAGATCAACCAAAATTAGGCCTTTCTCGGTGCCCATAGCAGTTGGAAGAAGCCAATTTGCTAATTCTCGATATTCTCGTAAGGTAAAAGAACGGAATCCAAAATGTTTTCGAATTTTGCTGATGTGTTCTCTCCTTGTTGTATCGCGAATTTTCGCATAATTATGTATAGCTGCAGGCACGATTCCTAATCTTTTTGCAAGTAACGAAACAAGAAAATCGGGTATTTTTTCTCCAGAAGCGAATGGTCGACCAGGAAATCGTAAATAGGCCAATTGAACCGCAAAACCTAATTGATTCGTTGCGCCACGTTGCTGACGGATGATTTGTATATCTTCTTCAGATAATGTGTAGTATCGTATCCGCTCTCGTTCACTCATCTGTTCTGATAATTCATAAAAGTATTCTCGTTGTGCTTGAGTAAGAACCTCTCTCGTCGCCATCTGAATTTCCTCCTATTTCTGTAAATAACGATACACTGTTGTACGAGAAATCTTTAATATTTGCGCAATATCTTTAATGGGGGTTTTCTTAGACACGAGTGTTTGTATCATTTGTTGTTCTTTTTCTCCTAATTTTTCAGGTCTTCCACCAAAACGTCCCCGAGCCCTTGCAGCAATTCGTCCCGCTTCTGTCCGTTCACGAATGAGGTTTCTTTCAAATTCTGCAAAAGAAGCAAATAAGTGAAACATTAATTGTCCTGTAGCGCTAGAGCGATCCATCGTGATATTTTCTTGTACACTATAGAAACTAACGCCCTGTTCATTTAATTCATTTACAATTTGGATAAGATGATGCATCGTTCTCCCTAAACGATCAAGTCGCCAGACTACAAGAGAATCACCAGGTCTCACATATTGAAGAGCTTTTTCAAGGCCGGGCCTTTTTCCAGCGATGCCACTCAACTTATCTTCAAATATTTCATCACATCCATACGCCTTTAAAGCATCTATTTGTAAATCCAAATTTTGAACTACAGTTGATACACGAACATAACCAATTTTCAATTTGTAGTCTCTCCCTGTTTAATAATTTAATTTTAGATGGATATCTGAACATACATAATTGTACACTGTTTATGGACACAGGTAAAATGCCCATAATTCGGGTTTCCCTAGAAAAAGTAAAATAAGTCCAATACATGTTCGGATTTATTTTCTACAATTTCTTTCAATGACGAATAATTAGATATCTACAACACTCTATTTCGTATCCCTCTCTTTTTTCGAGGAATGGGAAGAAACATCCAAGTGTGAATTTTGTTCATATAAAAGTGAATGCATCTTTCCTCACCCTTAAAAACAACAAAAAAATTGCTCTACAGAAATCTGAGGCTTTAATAAGTACATGCAATACATAAAGAGAAGGTTTAAAAGATTAATACCCTTACTAAAAATAATGGACTTATTTGTAGAAACATTGTTACAGGAATACATAGGGGCATTACGAATATATAAAAAGGCACCTGGCATATACTTGTTAGGTGTCTTAAGAATAAGGACTATATAAGGAGTGAAAAAGATGAACTCTTATCAAAATACAAATGAATATGAAATATTGGATGCCTCACAAAAAAATTCTACTATGTCTAATCGTTATCCAAGGTGCCCACTAGCAAATAATCCACAAGTTCCTTTACAAAATACAAGTTATAAAGATTGGCTTAATATGTGTCAAACTATTACTCCACTTTGTACTCCTGTAGAGACTGATAGTGATTATGTCGCTGCCTTTATAGGGGTACTTGGCTCTATATTCGGCGCTATGCCTGGTCCAGGAGCAGCTGTAGGATTATTTTTAAGTAGTTTTTCAACAATAATACCTATTCTTTGGCCAAATGACACAACACCGATATGGAAAGAGTTCACAAAACAAGGATTGCAACTTTTCAGACCGGAATTAGGCAGAGATGCAATAGAAATTATAGGGAATGACGTACAGGCAGAGTACAATGCGCTAAAAACCATGATGCAGGACTTTGAAACTAAGTTTGCAACTTGGGATCTCAATAGAACTCGAGCTAATGCAATAGCTGTCACAACTGAATTTAACTCTGTTAAAAATCAAATTATCCGACTTCAAGAGCGATTCTTAATAGCTGCCGAAAATAGACCCGCTTTTCTAAATCTCTATGCACAAACTGCTAATATTGATTTGATTTTATACCAAAGAGGGGCCGCAAATGGAGATAAATGGTTAGAAGATATAAATAACAGATCTATATCTCCGTTTAGTTCAAAAGACTATTATCAAGATTTAAAATTGAAAATAAAAAATTATACTAATTATTGTGCAGAAACATATAGAAACAGTTTAAATATCCTCAAAAATAAATCCGATATCCAATGGTCTATATATAATGGATATCGTAGAGTGGCGACTTTAGGTGCATTAGATTTAGTTGCATTATTTCCAAATTACGATATATGTATCTATCCAATACAAACACAAACAGAACTTACTAGAAAAGTTTATATGCCATCATTCTATTCAGAAAGACTTCCAAAAGGTAACATAGAAACATGGGAAAACTCACTTACACATCCCCCATCATTATTTACCTGGTTAAAAAAATTAGATCCTTATACAAAAAGTGAAAGATTCAATCCAGCTTTAGAGGTAGCTTCATTGTGTGGTCTTCATGCTGCACTTAGTTATACCCCACAAAATGGACCTGAATTTGCTGGTCCATTTCAAGGGATTCTTGGTACAAAAACAACACCACTAATAAGCTTTGATAATCAGTTTGTTTATAAATTATTTCTGACACAATATCGTCATCCAAATGATTGTTATTCAATATCCGGAATACCTAAGATAACCTTTTATATAAGTGACTATTATGGTAACTCGCGACCAAATAAAGAATATTCTTCAAATATACAATTAAGTTCTGTTATAACATCATATATGAATGGTCCACAAAATGCATCAACATCAAATAATATTTCTATTAAACAAACAAAACATATACTATCTGATATTAAAATGATATACACTCAAATTGGAGGAATATACCCATCGCATGATTTTGGATATTCATTTGCTTGGACACATACTAGTGTAGATCCTGATAATCTAATTGTTCCAAATAGAATTACACAAATTCCTGCTGTTAAAGCTTACTCTTTGACTTCACCAGCTAGAGTAATTGCAGGTCCTGGTCATACAGGAGGAGATTTAGTTGCTCTTCTAAACAATAATCTTGAAGCCGGTAGAATGCAAATCCAATGTAAAACAGGTAGCTTTACTGGAGCTTCCAGACGTTATGGTTTACGCATGCGATATGCTGCAAATAGTCAATTTACAGTGAATTTATCATATGTATTAAGTGGTACTACTTACGGTACATCATTTATTACAGAAAGTACATTTTCAAGACTTAATAATATAATACCAACAGATTTAAAATACGAGGAGTTTAAATATAAAGAGTATTCTCAAATTATTACAATGACTTTACCTGCAAATACAATAATAACTATATCTATTCAACAAGCAGTTGCGTCCTCAAATTATCAATTAATTATTGACAGAATCGAATTTTATCCAATGGATCAAGATGTAGTAGCTTGTACAGTGAACTAAAGTTTAGAAAAATCACAGACAGCAGTGAATGATTTATGTATCGAGTAGCACAAAGTATTTACTAAAGTAGATGGTATAGCTGTTCAAAAAAAGCGAAAAAGGTTGTGAATCTTATGTTTACAAGTGGGGCGAAAAACATGTTGAAAATAGAAACGACAGATCATGAAATAGATCAGGCGGCAATTTCTATAGAATGTATGTCAGATGAACAACATTCACAAGAGAAAATGATGTTATGGGATGAAGTAAAACATGCAAAATACCTTAGTCAATCTCGTAATCTACTTCAAAATGGAGAATTTGGAGACTTTTCTGGAAATGATTGGACATTCGGTAATGATATTATCATCGGATCCAATAATTCTATTTTTAAAGGAAACTTTCTTCAGATGCGTGGAGCAAGAGACATATATGGAACTCTATTCCCAACCTATATCTATCAAAAAATAGATGAATCCAAATTAAAACCCTATACACGGTATCGAGTAAGAGGGTTTGTGGGGAGTAGTAAAGATCTGAAATTAGTGGTAACACGTTACGGGAAAGAAATTGATGCCATTATGGATGTTCCCAATGATTTGGCCTATATGCAGCCTACCTCTTCATGTGGAGATTATCGCTGCGAATCATCGTCCCAGTATGTGAGCCAAGGGTATCCTATACCAGTAACAGATGGATATGCTTCTGATAGGTATGCATGCCAGCCCGATCGAGGTAAAAAGCATATGAAGTGTCACAATCGTCATCCATTTGATTTTCATATTGACACAGGCGAATTAGATACAAATACAAACGTAGGTATTGATGTCTTATTTAAAATTTCTAATCCAGATGGATACGCTACATTAGGGAATCTAGAAGTAATTGAAGAAGGCCCATTAACAGGTGAAGCGTTGGCACATGTGAAACATAAGGAAAAGAAATGGAATCAGCACATGGAGAAAAAACGCTTTGAAACACAACAAGCCTATGACCCAGCAAAACAGGCAGTAGATGGATTATTTACAAGTACACAAGAGTTACACTATCATATTACTTTAGATTATATTAAGAATGCCGATCAGTTGGTACAGTCGATTCCCTATGTAAACCATGCTGTGTTACCGGATGCTCCAGGTATGAACTATGATGTATATCAAGGGTTAAACGCGCGTATCATGCAAGCACGCTATTTATATGATGCACGGAATGTCATAACAAATGGTGACTTTACACAGGGGTTAACGGGATGGCACGCAACAGGGAAGGCAACGGTACAACAGATGAATGGATCTTCTGTATTAGTTCTATCAAATTGGAGTGCGGGGGCATCTCAAAACTTGCATGTCCAAGACCATCATGGATATGTGTTACGTGTGCTTGCCAAAAAAGAAGGACCTGGAAAAGGGTATGTAACGATGATGGATTGTAATGGCAATCAGGAAACACTGAAGTTCACTTCTTGTGAAGAAGGATATATGACAAAAACAGCAGAGGTATTCCCAGAAAGTGATCGTGTACGAATAGAGATGGGAGAAACCGAAGGTACGTTTTATATAGATAGCATCGAGTTGATTTGTATGAAAGGCTATACTAGCAATAATAACCCGCACACGGGTAATATGTATGAGCAAAGTTATAATGGAAATTATAATCAGAATACGAGCGATGTGTATCACCAAGAATATACAAACAACTATAACCAAGACACTAGTAATATGTATAATCAAAATTATATTCACAATGATGACCTGCATTCCGGTTGTACGTGTAACCAAGGTCATAACTCTGGCTGTACATGTAATCAAGGATATAACCGTTAACGATTCTAAAGAAAAATCAACATCATTGCGAAAAATAAAAACTTACTCACAAAATCTATTGCATATCATGACATAAGCTTTACAAATAACTGACATATTCTAGAAAAGGATCTCCTTCATTCTAAAATAAGGAGATCCTTTTCTTTTCCCCGAATGTTCATTAATCTTTGATTAATAAACAAACTCCTTTACAGAACGCTTTAGACTGATTGGATTTGAATGTTGTTGAACCAATGATGAATCTTGAATAGAAATTCGGTATTCAAATTTTTGACGAGGTATCTGTTCGTACGATTCAAATTCTGATTGATTATATAAGTGAAAATACAAATCAAATAAAACAAGAGACCCGTTCTAATATAGAACGGGTCTCTTGTTCCTGAATGGATGACTAGTAAAGCAACCATTTTACACATATAAATCGTATATATGTAAGTATACCACAATTTTTGGTATATAGAACCAAAAATTGATGATAGAGAGCATAATTATGGAAAAATAAACCTATTTTTAAAATTCCAAGAAAGTATCGAACAAATCCCTAACATAATCGATGTTAGGGATTTGTTTTGATAAGAAAAAGAAGACCGATTCACAATATTTTCAAAACGAAAATAAGATACAATTTATGAGAGCATTTATTAGATTCATTCTTTACAATTTCTTTGAATAGCAAATACAAGATTAATTCAACCAATTAAAGAAAAGCTTTCTTCATTTGTTTTACTTACTTAATAAAAACGGACAAAAATCACATCATTATCATAAGAAAACTGTATTTGATATCTCAGGTAGTGCATACGAACACATGCCCATCAACTTAAGGCTTTTTACTACCCCCAAGTACAAAAAAACGTTATTCTTTCTTACATAATATAAATGAGAAAGGGTGACGTTTTTTTATGAATCTCTCGATTCAAGAGGAGTTACAACCATTTGCGGAAGAATTACAGCGCTATATCACACCCGGATTTTTGGAAGAACTAGCAAGAGAGATGAAGTTTATAAAGCGAAAACGCAAGTTTTCAGGATCAGATCTAGCTACCATTTGTATTTGGATCAGCCAAAGAGTAGCCAGTGATCCTTTAGTCAGATTATGTAGCAGGCTTCACGCAGTTACAGTTACAGGTACTGTACTTAGCCCAGAGGGCTTAAATAAACGATTTAATGAAAAATCAGTGTTGTTTTTAAAACATATCTTCTCTTTTTTGTTACAACAAAAAATCTGTGAACAAACTCACATTTCTAGCCAACTTTTTGCGCATTTTAAACGTATTCGCATCATGGATGCCACTATGTTTCAAGTACCCCATACTTTGGAACATATATAGCCTGGTTCAGGTGGCTGTGCGCAAACAGCTGGGATCAAAATTCAATTAGAATATGATTTGCATAGTGGGCAATTTCTTAATTTTCAAGTGGGACCTGGAAAAAATAATGATAAAACATTCGGAACAGAATGTTTAGATACGTTACGGCCAGGCGATTTATGTATTCGTGATTTAGGGTATTTTTCATTAGCGGATTTAGATCAAATGGATCAACGGGGTACGTATTATATTTCGCGGTTAAAGTTAAATACAAACGTATATGTAAAAAATCCAGATCCGGAATATTTTAAAAATGGTTCCATTAAAAAACAATCAGAATACATACCAATCAATGTCATACAGATTTTGAATCAACTCCAACCAGGGGAAACGATAGAATATCAGCAAGCTTATATTGGAGATAAACAGCAGTTATTTTCACGTCTCGTTTTTCATCGTTTAACAGCGGCACAATTACAAAAACGCCTAGAGAAAATTGCAGAAAAAGAAAAGTCAAAACACAGAACCTATTCAGAGAAAAGTAAATTAGTAGCGGGATTAAATGTATATGTGACAAATGCACCTTGGGAGTGGGTTCCGATGGAACAAGTACATGAATTGTACACATTACGCTGGCAGATAGAAATTGTTTTTAAAACGTGGAAATCATTATTTGATATAGATCATTGTCGCACTGTCAAACAAGAAAGAATAGAGTGCCATTTATACGGAAAACTGATCGCTATTTTCTTATGTTCTTCTACCATGTTTAAAATGCGTCAACTTTTATTACAGAAGAAGCAAAAAGAATTAAGTGAATATAAAGCAATTGGGATGATTCAAGACCATCTATTTCTCCTCTATCAATCCATACAAAAAACCCAAGAGATAACAAAGCTTCTAACCCGCCTGTTCCACCTTCTACAACAAAACGGACGGAAATACCTTTGATAGCTCTTGGGTGTTTTTTTGTATAGTTTGGAATAGAAGAAGAAAATAGTCTTTAATCATATATATGGCTTTATACTCACTAAGCTCTCGTTTTTTCTTCATGAGGAGCAATTGGCGCATTTGGAACATGATAGAAGAACAGAGTAGAATGGCAATCATTTGACCATATAAATGGCACTCCAATCGTTCTGGTTTTATCTTTTTACAATGATGGATTTGAAAGAATGACTTCCACGTTTTAAATAAAATTTCGATTTGCCAACGCAAAGAATACCAGTCATGTACCTGTCCCATCGGGACAATGTCTGTAGGGGTGTTTGTCATATATACATTGATACCACTGAGTCGTTTACTACGAGGAGAATACTTCATTCCTTTCTTTTTTTCTCTTACAGCTTGATCTTGTAATCGTTTTTGTTGTTGTTCTTTTGTTAGCCGATGAACAATGACACGAGTTGGTACTTTATCAATCATTCCTACATAAGCGTCAGGTATTTCGCATGTTTGTCCCGGTTGAAGTGAGTTCATTAAAACCTCCATGTCTATCCGGATATACTCTGTACCTTTCTTGATTCTTCCATCTTGAAAATAATTAGGGCTGGGATTTTTTTGATAAATACGTGTATTGGATTTAATACGCGAGATATAGTAAGCATTTTCATTTTGTATATGCTGAAGATCTTTCAAGTGAAAATAACCTAAATCACGAATACATAAATCATTCGCTGTCACAGTTGGGACACACAGAGAACCATAGGTTCGATCATGTTGTTTACCTGGACCTGTATGAATATGTAAGAACTGTCCACTTAATAGGTCATACTCAAGCTGAATCTTCACCCCCGCTGTATGACTGCACCCTCCTGCACCTGGATAAACAGATGAAAATACATCAGGAAGTTGAAATGCAGTTGAATCTAGGATACGAATACGCTTGAAATTAGAATTGTAAGGAGAAGAGAGCAGCTTGGTTGAAGATAACTTTTGACTGAGAAGTTCAGCTAGCACTTGGTGTAGAAATTGCACGGCCTCCTTATTAAATCGTTGATTCAGTCCTTCAGGACTGATAAGAACTTCTGTTGATACTTCTAAACAGCTACATAACTGAGTTAAAGAGGTTTTAGCAACATTTTGACTCATCCATACACATAAAGCTACTAAATCTTTTGCTTGGTACTTACTGGTCCGTTGTACAAAACCAACATCTCTAGCAAGATTTCTTAAAAAATCTGGAGATAAGAGATTTTGAATTTCTTGAGCAAATAGTTGTAATTCATCAGATACAGAAATAGACATACAAAAAAGCCACCCTTTCCTATGATGATACAGCAAGGATAGCGTATTTTTTGTTTTATGTATAAGAAAAACTAGATTGAAAGAGATTTGTTTTGATCTCTAGTACACCAATTAATCAAAAATAAAATAATTCTTCAAATTTTTTATCTAGCGCTATACAGAGTACTAATGCTAACTTTGCAGTTGGACAAAATTGTCCTGTTTCAATAGAACTAATTGTTTGTCTAGATACTCCTACCATTTCAGCTAATTCTCCCTGTGATATTTTTTTCTCAGCTCTTGCTACTTTCAAACGATTTTGCAGTACTAATTCATCTTTCAATTATCATCCCTCCAGAAAGAAAACTATGGCACTTGCAATTGTACTCATTATAGCTAAAATGCTTGCAATAAGAAATTTTTGTTCTTTTAACTTTCTAAACTTATAAAAGCTTGTACTAGCTATATAACCAGAAAAAATTGAAATTAATTCGTAACTTTTAATACCATGCATCAATTTCCAAGAACCGAAAAATAGGACTAAAACAAGTACAGCTATTAAGCCGTAACTAGATGAATCTAATTCTATAAGTTCTTTACGTTCATCTCTCCCCATTTTTTTGTATTTTCTTAATATCTCTTCTTTTTGCATGATTTGTAACCACCCCTTATTAATTATATGTTTATTGTACAGTTTTATTATCGTTATGACAAGTTAACTTGTCATAACGATAATAAAACTTGTCCTTCGAGTGTAGAGGAATACAATTGGCAAAGATATAAAATTTTCATTATGGGGGTAATTAAGAAGCTTAGGTTGATAGCGATGTGGCTGAACCCCCTTATAGTTTAATTCATTAAAAATATGATATTGATTTAATTCATATAATCGGTAAGAAATCCAATAACTGTAGTATTTATTGGCTCTTTGCTAGAAAAATATGTCGAAAAAAAATAAAAGGAATTTTGGTAATAGTAGCAAATTTTTATGTATTACAAGGGAATTTTAAATTTTTAAGAGGTCTATATGGATCAATTCCGAGATAAATTAATGCTAGGTGCTATTCCCATTCATCAAATTGACAAAAATGGAATACCTTTACGTCAATTTGATGAAGAGCAATATATAGGAGAGCAATATATTATTATTTGGCATCCTACGTATGGTGAATTTTTAGCTTCTCATTGTACTGGGGAATTTATCCCATTTAATGTATTAGATAAAGTAGAATACACAAAGAATTTAAAAGATTCTTACCCAACTAAGGAAAAAATTTTTATGGACTTGTCAACATGTATTGGACACTAAGTTAGGATAATATTATGAATGGAGGAGAGAATATGAATCAAAATAACCAAAATGAAATTGAAATTCTAGATACAGCATCCAATGATCTAAGCCAATCAAGTGGATACCCAAGATACCCATTGGCTAAAGATTCAAAGGTTCCATTTGAAAATTCAAATTATAAAGATTGGCTAGCTAATTGTGAAAAATCCAATGCAGACCCATTGTTAACCGAAGAAGATTTAAGGACTGCACTTTTTACAAGTATTAATATTACGACCTCGCTTTTGAATTATCTGGGTCTTGGACCTATCGCGACAGGGGTTAATATACTAGGTAGCATATTTGGTTTTTTATGGCCAAATCCTAACGAGTTGAATTGGGTGAATCTTATACGTGTCGTTGAATCCCTTATCGCTCGAGAAATAACCCAACTTGTAATAGGCAATGCCACGTCCAAATTGGAAGGTTTGCAATCAGTTGTGTCGATATATTATACAGCATTTAACCATTGGAACGAAAGTGAAGCAAGTCGTCTTGATGACAAGCTTAAAGAGCGGGTAAGATTAACTTTTGGTAATGTGGATTCTGCTTTAGCGGAAGCTATGCCTCAATTTAGACAAGAACATTATGAACAACAACTGCTACTTGTATATGCACAAGCTGCAAATATGCATCTACTTGTATTGAGAGATGCTGTTATTCATGGAGAAGCTTGGGGATATAGTTCAGTTACAGTGGACGGTTTTTATAATAGACAGGTAAGTCTGATTGATGCATACACAGAACATTGTATGTCCTTTTATAGACAAGGTTTGCAGGATTTAAGAAACAGAGGGAACTGGAATGCGTTCAACAATTATCGTAGAAACATGACTATTGCTTTATTAGACATCATTTCGTTATTTTCAAATTATGATGGCCGTGTGTATCGTACAAGCACACCAATGCAACTTACAAGAGAGGTATATACAGAACCAATTTCTAATAATAATTGGGGGAACCTTGGTTTGACTGCGGCACAATTTCAACAAGTAGAAAACGATCTTATTCGGCCACCTTCATTGTTTTCTATTTTCAATGGAGCGACAATGGAAGCCGCACAATTATTTGTTGGAGGTTCAGGTCCTGTACACACTATCCAAAGATTTTATATTAGAAGTCGAACTAGTGGCCCTAATTCGGGGCATTCTACAAGTCCGTGGATCGGTCGTCTTAACTTTCCTACTCCATCGCAAACTTTTAATTTGGACTTGAATACTAATGAAGAAATTTTTCGGATCAGTTCAATAGCCTCTACTTATAGTACGGGATCAGGATTTGGCAACCTTATATCTGGGCTTAATCAAGTGCTTTTCTTTTCAACCCTAGGCTTATTTGATACTAGAGTAACAGATTTTAATCTAGATACTCCTTTTAGGATTGTTGAAAAAGAATCTCATTTACCGGGAAGAACAAACACTGTCCGCCCAGGCCCTATGGATTATTCTCACAGATTATCTTGGATCTCAGCTACTAGTGCAGGATTACTATCATCATCTTCTATGGTCCCAGCATATGGATGGACGCATATTAGCGCAGAGAGAACGAATCAACTTCTACCAGATAGAATTACACAATTCCCAGCTGTAAAATCATTGGCTTTAGGGGGGACTGGTTCGACAGTTGCTCGTGTAATAAGTGGCCCTGGTCATACTGGAGGAGCACTCATAGCTATGAGTGGACATAGTGCATTGGAGATGCGTTTTAACTCTCCATCTCGTCAAAAATATCATATACGTATACGTTTTGTGAATGACTTTAATGATGTTAATTGTCGAATAGATTCCATCACCATTCCCATAAATTCTGTGCCTTTCGTTATGCCGGGTAGTAGAGCTTCGGTCAACCCAAATTTATCAGTTCGTGATTTTCGCTATGTAACTGTTCCTGGAGAATTTGAGGTACCTTCTACTTCTTATGGTCATGACTTGCTCCTAGAGACGTTAAATGCCACAGGAACATGTCTAATTGACAAAATCGAATTTATCCCAGTTAATTCAACAACTTTAGAATATGAAGGAAAACAAAATCTAGAAAAAGCAAAGAAAGCGGTAGACAATTTGTTTACCAATAATGGAAGAGAGGCTTTAAAAGTAGATACGATGGATTATGATGTGGATCAAGCTGCAAATCTAGTAGAATGTGTGCCAGAGGAACTGTACACAAAAGAAAAAATGATCTTACTTGATGAAGTGAAACATGCCAAACAACTCAGTGCATCTCGTAATCTAATTCAAAATGGAAACTTTGAATTTTATACGGATGAATGGACGACAAGTAATAATGTAAGTATTCAAGCGGATAATCCGATATTCAAAGGGAACTATCTCAAAATGCCAGGGGCGAGAGAGACAGGGGGAGATACAACTAGGTTTCCAACGTATGTACTCCAAAAAATAGATGAATCAAAATTAAAACCCTATACACGCTATAAAGCCAGAGGCTTTGTCGGAAGTAGTCATAATGTGAGGTTAATTGTGGAACGTTATGGCAAAGAAGTGGATGTAATCCTAAATGTAAGAAATGATTTAGCCCTTAATACGGTAGCTCCTTTCCGTATTGAAGTTAATCAATGTCAGTCGCAAACTTATCCTATCATCCGGGATGGATGTCTCACGAATGTAATAGATACAAATTATTATGAAGGGGCTCAGTCCGGTCATGCTAACTTCAAAAAAGAACATGGAATGTGCCATCAGTCTCATCAATTTGATTTTCACATTGATACAGGGGAAGTACACCTCAACAAGAATCCAGGTATTTGGGTTCTGTTTAAAATTTCTTCGCCAGAAGGACACGCAACCTTAGATAACATTGAGTTAATTGAAGATGGTCCATTAGTAGGAGAATCGCTAACCCTCGTGAAGAAACGAGAAAAGAAATGGAAAAATGAGATGGGAACAAGATGGCTCCAAACAAAAGAAGTGTACGAAAAGGCAAAAGGGGAAATTGATGCCTTATTTACAGATGCACAAGATCAATATTTAAAATTCGACACAAACCTCTCTCACATTATTTCAGCAGAGCATCTTGTACAATCCACCCCTTATGTATATAACAAATGGTTATCAGATATGCCGGGTATGAATTATGACATCTATACAGAATTAGAACGTCGTATTACGCAGGCATACTCTTTATATGAACGTAGAAATATCATTAAAAATGGAGACTTTGATCATGATTTAAATCATTGGCACGCGACACCTCATGCGAAAGTGCAGCAAATAGATGGTACAGCTGTATTAGTGATTCCAAACTGGAGTTCCAATGTGTCTCAAAATGTATGTTTGGAGAACAATCGTGGTTATGTATTGCGTGTAACAGCGAAAAAAGAAGACATGGGCAAAGGGTATGTAACTATTAGTGATTGCAATGGAAATCAGGAAACACTTACGTTCACTTCTTGTGCTAATTATGTATCAAACGAAATCACAAATGAACAATCGGAGTATCCTTTCAGTCAAGAGATGAATGAACAACGTTGTTATAATCCAAATGAAACCATAAACGGGCAAAGAAATTATGTAACAAGAACTATTGATTTCTTCCCAGATACAGATCAAGTACGCATTGATATTGGAGAAACCGAAGGTATTTTCAAAGTAGAAAGTGTAGAATTGATTTGTATGAAGAGCCAATAAATAAAAAGTATTACTTTAAGTATAGATAAATGGTTCTGGTGCAAAAATAGTGGGATATGAAAGAAGAGTAAAAGATTCCTAGCGGAATTGAACGTTATGCTGTTAAACCAAAGAGTTCATTGATAAGATATATCTGCCTTTGGACGGTTCTGGTGCAAAGAATGAACAGAGATTACATAAGACATGGCTTCCTAACGGAATCAGCTCTTATACGTTCAATCCAAACAAGTGCTGGATAAATATATTCTGATTTTTGACAGGCTGCTCCCTTAATTTGAGTTGTCCTTTTTTGACCATATGCATGGCCTCTATTCCAGCAATCATTTTTGTAGCGGTTCGTAATGATTTTAATCCAAGCATGTTCCAGATTCGTTTTTTGATAAACCGATGGTCTTGCTCAATCATATTATTTAAATATTTTTTCACTCGAAGTGGCATACCATGTGGTATGCTTTTTTCATTTTTTAATTCCCGTATCGCAAAGGGATAGGCTTTATCACCATCCACAGTTATTACACGAGGTTTTGTGACATGATAAGAAGCCAATGTTTTCTTTAGAAAACGCTTGGCAGCCTGCGCATCTCGTTTATTACTCAAATAAAAATCAAGCGTGCCTCCCTTGGAATCAACAGCACGGTATAAGTACATGTTTTCACCTTTGATTTTGATATATGTTTCATCTACTCTCCAGGAATCATTTGTTCGTTTCAAATGTTTTCGAATACGCTCATTTAATTCAGGTCCATATTGATGAACCCATCGCATAATCGTTGTATGAACCAAGGATAATCCTCTTTCTTCGAACATTTCCACTAAATCACGAAGACTGAGGTTGTACCGTAGGTACCAACGTACCGCTAATACAATGATATCAGGCTGATAATGTTTCCATTTGAATATATTTTCTTTTTCCATACTGATCACACCTCTTTTTAAGTAGTAGTACCAGTATGGCCAAGTTTGAAAGAACATTTTCAAACCGTTTAGCTTTTTTGCACCAGAACCAATAAATCTAACATTGGTGATAGGTATAACTTCTCCTCAAATAAATTAAACTCCGTAATATCTGTAACCCACTTCTCATTTGGTTTTTCAAATTGGAAGTTGCGATTTAAAATATTCGGCGCAATTTTCCCAACTGTCCCTTTGTAAGAGCGATATTTTTTTATACGAACCAGACATTTTAACCCTAATTCTTTCATAGGACGATACACCTTTTTATGATTCACTTTGTGCCCACGATTCATCAGTTCATCGCGAATACGACGATACCCATAACACCCACTATGTTCATCATAAATAGCTTGAATCCGTTCTTTTAACTCCGCATTTGAATCAGGACGATTGAACCGTTTGATCCAGTAATAGTACGTACTACGTGGAATGTTTGCGAGTTGAAGTAACTCTTTGACAGGAAATTCATGCCTTAACTCATAGATTACTTGGGCTGTGTCTTGCTTGGTGATTGTTTCTTGTTTTGAACTAAGGCATTCAACTTTTTTAAATATGCATTTTCCATACGTAAACGCTCATTTTCCGCTTGTAGTGCTTCTATTGAGTCCTCTACTACTGGTTTTATTTTTTATCTTTCATGGTTGGACGCCCCTTTTTCTTTGAATGTAGGGAATCTAATCCTCCTGTTTCATAAGCTATTTTCCATTTCCGAAGTGTTTCATAAGACGGATTATTGAAAAGTATCGCTGTTTCTCTGATAGATGTCCCGTGTTCATTCATATAATTAAGTACGTCTAGTTTATACTGGGTAGAGTAGGATGTATAGCGTTTTTTAAAAGCATTTTCACCTGAAGATTCATATCGTCTAATCCACTCACGAAGTAAGCTAGGAGTAACTTCTATAGATTTAGCAATTGTTTTTCCGCTTTCTGTACCATCTAAATATCGTTTCATTGCTTGGATTTTCTCTGTTGAAGAAAATTTAGCCATAAAAAGTGCCCCCCAATTGTTAGACTGTGTCTAACAATTGGGGGGCACTTCACTTTTAGTAGACATTCGTTTATTTTTCAAAATATATGCACTCGTCCATACCCTTCTATAGCTATAACATATCTTATTATTAACAGTCCAAGCAATAAAATTTCACTTTTCCTGGGCTAGCTCAAAGACAACCTGCTGTACACATACCCCTATACGATTTCATTTGGATATGGATATTTTTATGGTCACAATTTTTTCTTGAAAAAATTGCGTGTGAAAAGACTAGGGAAAGTAAGATATAAACATATTGTTTAGGGGGAATATAGACATGACAATAACCATTACAGATTTAGGAGTACTATCAGGTGGTATGAATAGTTTTGCGAATGATTTAACAAATGCAAGTTTAAATCAAGTGAAAATTATTGGATCTATTGAAGATAGTTCAGGCGCTAAGGTTGCTGTTTTATGGAATAGCATCTCATCAGCACCTATAACTTTAGGAACACTAGGTGGATTTAATAGTTATGCTTATGGAATTAATAATGCTCCAACACCTCTGATTGTAGGAGCATCCGAAATAGGTGGTTCCCCTGGGTTAAGAGCTTTCGTCTATAATGGTACGATGACGCAATTACCAAGTTTAAATGACGGTTTACTAGGTGAAAAAGAAGCTATTGCTATCAGTGTGAATTTATCAGGGGAAATCGTAGGGTATGCTGAAAATGGAAATACAGAAGATACACATGCTGTTTTATGGACACCCACAGGATTATTAGGGGCTTATGTGATTCACGATTTAGGAACATTAGGAACAGGATTCAATAGTCTAGCAAATGATATTAATGAGTCTAGAACAATTGTCGGGGCATCAGAAACAGGAAATGGAAATATAGAAGCTTTTGTTAGACAAACAAATACTAATAGCCCATTAGTATCTCTCGTTGGTGGATTAAATAGTACAGCTGAGGCAATTACGATTTCAGGTACAACAACGTATGTTGTTGGGCAGTCAGAAACAGCTACAGGAAGTGCGCATGCTGTGGTATGGAAGGCGCCTAGTGGTACAACATTTGGATTGCCGACTGATTTAGGAGCACTTTCTGGTGGATTAAAAAGTACAGCTATTGATATTGCAAGTGTTGGGGGGACAGCTACAGCCGTTGGAGGATCACAAATAAGTACGGGAGCTGTTCATGCTGTCAAATTTACAGGGTTTTAATTCTATGACTTACTTATTTAGGGGTGAAGGTGATATGTATGTTTAGTAGTAATACTGGTTCAATTAGTGATCTTGGTCTTTATCCTGGTGGTGTTTGGGATCCTCTTGGGCTTGCTGACTCTTTCTAGTTCAAATGATAGACGCATCGAACAAAAAGTTTATACTAAAAATAAATAAACAAGTTTGGGGTATTTTATGGAAAAGAAAGTGCGGTTACGAAGTTTTTTAACACATAAAAAATAAGATGATTACAGTTAAATATTAGGGGTACGGCCGAGATAGATGTAATTTTGAGTCATAAGCCTACTTTTATCTCTAAACGCAATCAAATAGGGGGTTTCTCTATGATTTTTGAACTTATTACTATACAATTGAAACGAAGTGTTTTCAGTAGTTAATTAATGGATGCTTAAGGTTAACCCACAATAGGAAAATTACTAAATAAACATAAAAGAAAAAATCCTTTAATGAATGTCTTAGTTATATTGGGGGGGAGTGCTTTCTTACGTTTGCACCCTTTAATAAGGAAAAGCATATATTGAAGTAGAGGACAGGCTTTCACTCGCTTGCATCTCATTTTAATACTCACTGAAAACGCCTATCACATTCAGAGTATCTACTGACGTGGATGCTCTTTTTTCACGCATTAAGGTAGACAAACACATACTGCTTGTAACTCATTAACTGTAACTACTTTAACTTTCGTTATTGAGGCTACTCGCAATCCCTTAAAGAGCGCTCGCGGAAACGTGTGCTCTTTTTAATTAAATAAAATAGGCACATTTTTTAGGAAGTATCATTACACTGTAAAGAACAATATTAGAGTGATACAACTATATAAAGATAGAAAGAACCCTAGGAGATGAATAGTATCCCATGAAAGTTGAACATGATAGACCGCCTTGGGGTATATAAAGGATTTTAATATAGCGTTGGTCTATTTAGAAGGGAAATCATAAATGAGACAGTTACATATTAAGTGTAAATTTGAACTACCTGGATATTTATTTGAGGGGGATAATAAATAATGGAATTAACATTAGACGGATTAGAACGTTGTTTTAATATGGCAACAAGTGAGAATGCAGAATATATAGCTGTACAGATTGCAATGGATGGATTCCCTAGTGATGAATTAATTATCAATGATAAGCATAATATTGATAATAAGTTAGAGTATTATAAGAAAACGTACAATGATGATTTAAAACATAGATACGCTCCGGGTATTCGAATTGTAGGATATGCATATGGATATTCGTTTTCAGAGATTCTAATTGAATTAGGATTATTAACGGATTGATGATTCAACTGATAACAATTATCGTATACGCTGTCGTGATCTGGGTGGCGTCTTATTTGTTATTAAGGAAAGATAAGTGCAAACATGTTGCATGTATCAAAACAAACTCAATAAAAACCAAATATTATAAAAAGGAATAAAAACCATCTAATGTAACACGTAATGTGCTTTGTTACATTAGATTCAAGGAAATAAACGCTGTTACATCAACATTTTTATCTATTTTTAAAACAACTACCATATTTTATGCAACATATTGTATAATGAAGATATATCTAATGTAACATAACGTATGGAGGGGAAAGGAATGAAGTTTGTGCAACCAATTCGAGATAAGAAAAAATTAGAAGAAGTGAAAGACGTTTTACGTCGTTAATCTTATCGTGATTTATTTTTATTTGAAATGGGAACCAATACAGGTCTAAGAATTAGTGACTTATTGAAACTGCATGTGAATGATGTGAAAGAAAGAACTCACATTGTTATAAAAGAACAGAAGACCGGAAAAGATAAGCGTTTTATTATCAATACAGCGTTAAGAGAAAAATAAACGAAACGGATTGTTTATTTGCTTCTAAAAAGACAAAAAAGCCTATCACTAGAATTCAAGCTTATCGAATCATGAATACCGCTGCTGAAAAAGTAGGGCTTGATGAAATTGGAACGCATACTCTTAGAAAAACTTTTGGATACCATTATTATCAGAAGACAAAAGATGTAGTAATGCTACAAAAGATCTTTAATCATTCTGCTCCGTCTATTACATTGCGTTATATAGGAATCCAACAAGATGAGATTGATAAGTCATTAGAAGATTTCAGTTTATAAATTAGAAACAATAAAAGTAGCGAATCCGCTACTTTTTTATTTTAAAAAAGAACCTGCAAATCTGCAGATTCTCCTGACAATGATTTATATAAGTGAGACTCGAAAATGAATTCGAGGGCGTTTGTTAATTCACGCTGTTCTATAATCATTGTTTCTAATATTCTTTTTTATATCTAAACATCCTATAAACATAATTGTTATCAATACTAATTTAATCCAATGAAATTCTTGATGGAACATTAGTCCATAGAAGAACTCACAAGCGTATATTAGCCCAATTATGGAGAATAGCCAAATTATAGATTTCAAATTTTTTAAATGATATTTGTAATTGTTGATTTTTTTCACATATGTATCAGTTCCTTTTAGTATGAGTTATTTATAATACCACATTTAAATTAATAGATTAACAATAAAATACAAAGCAATTAGCGTGAGGTGGTGAAGATGGAAGAAGATAATATAAAAGTTCCTACGTGCGCAGTTTGTAATGAGTCTTGTATGTGGACATTAAAAATGCCATTAACTATTACTCATTTTGATAATACATATATCCGTGAAGCAAATACGGATAATGCTCATATATGCATTGAGTGTTTAGAGAAGGAAGTGCAAACAATTGGATAAGGGGTCAGGTGTTATGTAATTATGGCCAGACAACGAAGTCCAGACCGTAACAAAGCGTATGAAATATTTAAAGAACATAACGGAGATATTACGAATCGTAAGATTTCCGAGTTATTGTCTACATCCGAAAAAACTGTAAGTGAAAAAACGGTTGGTGGATGGAAATCCAAAGATGGATGGATAGAGCATGTGGTAGCTAGGATTGACAATAAAACGTAATTGATTTCATTATCTTTGTAGTAATGTAGTAACTGTTTTACTTCCTCATATGATAACTCCCGTTTAGGTTCATGTTGTTTATTTACAATTGTACTTAGTATTTCAACATGTAGAGGATCCTGAATATGTTGAATTTCATATAGCCACTTCAAATAAGAACAGATTACAACAAATTTTCTACTAATTGTAGAAGCTTTGTGTTTTTCTTTTAATTAATAGGAAATTGCCTCCTGGGATAACCACTTTTGATAGTTTCTGATTTGTCGCACTCTATACCATGTTAGTAAAAAGTATAATGTAAGCACATATTAATTAGAAGAATGGTTGGAAGATGGGGAGTTAACTGCCACTATACAAGAACATCGTAACCGTGAAATGAAATTTTTTAAAGAAGAAGAGTTACATCAAATTTTACATCGATTTAATCAAGTAAATGCAATATATACATACTCTCAAAAGTATAATACGATTTTGTACCAAAGATATATATAAGGTAATACAATAGTAAGGGTCATTTCGATTCCTAAGCGTTGGGATATTATGCTAATTGATGAATTTGGAAGTGAATTCACCTTGAAAGAAGCCAAAAATTTAGGATTCGTATCGGCATACGATTTATCTGATAACCCACGTAGCCACCATCAAAGATTTGTTAAATTTCGAATACCTAAATCCGATTAATTACGTAGCAGCTCGTTTCAATTGATTGACTTAATCCTTCAGTACGTTTCATCAATAAATTTGAAGTTTTGGAAGAAGAAGGTTTTTGGTATTTCAACATACGTCAATCTCTTATTGAATTACCTATGGGGATGCAGTTGGAATGAATTGAAAGCACAATTCCCTATTTAATAGAAGGAAAATTAGTAAAGCGTGTGAATAATAGCGTGTATTTAGATAGTAGCATCCTGAAAAAAAGTTACAATGTCTATCAAAGAGTATCAAGCAATCAATAAAATAGTCGAAAAAGCTAACAGTACTATTGAAGAATTCATTGCATCAGCTATTCGCGAAAAGATTCATAATTATCAGAGGTCACATAATTAAACTGTATATATAATCATTAAAAATTTTTATTAAAGGAGACTATTATATGGGAGGTGGCAGATTGGATGAAAAATAATAAGTGGAAAGTGGTTTTCCCAGAAGAAAAAGTATCTATTATGAAACATCATAACTGGGCATTTAGCACGTGACAAGGGATGGATTAAAAAATGCAATGCTGGTGCATGTATAGCAATTGATGAGGCTATTGCCCCTGGTATTTTAGAAGCTAAGGGGCTTGATTGAACTATCTAAGCTTACAAAACAATTAAGATATCATGAAAGTAGTTTGTGTAAACGGTTAAGTCAATTTGGCTTGTAAATAATAAGTTAAATGTTGTCATATGGATAAGAAATGGGAGCATTAATGACCTTCTTATAAGAATCACCTGAGAGATTAACAGGGCTTGCAGATAATACTGTAGGATGCGCGCGCACCTGTAGAATTTATCAAACGAAATTGAAATGAATAAAACATGAGAGCAGTTGCGAAAAAAGACAATCGAACGCTTACAGGAGCAAAGTTGTAAATGACTGGCAGATGTAGAAGAATGTTATGTCAAGCAATACGAGAACAAAAGAGAGTGTATCAAACTAGAAAAAATATAGTGAAAAAAACTCAAAAAATACAATCGACTTTAAACAAATGTTTGATTAAGAAAGTACATTTTTTTTTTTATTTTAACAGTATTGACTATTATTTGTTTGTTCTTCTTACCATAAAAAAGTACCTAACATCATTGACGTTAGGTACTTTACCGATACTTTCTTGGGATTTCGAAAGTAGGTTTATTTTACCATAATTATGCTCTATGTTACAATGTTTTTTGGTTCTATATACTTAAAACGTGTTATGCTTACATATATACAGTTTATGTGTGTAAAATGGTTGCTTTACTAGTCGTCCATTCAGGAAAAAAAGGCCCGTTCTGATATTAGAACGGGCCTTTTTTTAGTAATTCATTTTTTACTTGATTTATATTTGCACTTATCTAATCAATCAGGTTTCGAATCGTTTTAACAGATACCTCGCCCGGAATTTGAATGCCAAATTCCTATTCAAGATTTATCATTAATTCAACAATATCTTAATCCAATAGGCCTAAAGCGTTCTGTAAAGGAGTTTGTTCATTAATCAAAGGTTAATGAATATTTGGGAAAATGAAAGGGATCTCCTTATTTTTGTATTAAAGAGACCTCTTCCAGAATGTGTGAATTATTTGTAAAGCTTATGTTATGATATGCAATAGACCTTATGAGTGGTTTATATTTTTTCACAAACATGCTGATTCTTATTCATAATTGTTAACTGTTTTATCCTTAATTACATGTACAGCCAGAGTTATGCCCTTGGTTACATGTGCAACCGGAATGCTGGTCATCATTGTTAGTATAATTTTGATTATACATACTACTAGAGTCTTGGCTATAGTTGTTTGTATACCCTTGGTGATACACATCGCTCGTATTTTGATTATAATTTCCATTATAACTTTGCTCATACATATTACCCGTGTACGGGTTATTATTGCTAGCATATCCTTGCATACAAATCAACTCGATGCTATCTATATAAAACGTACCTTCGGTTTCTCCCATCTCTATTCGTACACGATCACTTTCTGGGAATACCTCTACTGTTTTTGTCATATATCCTTCTTCACAAGAAGTGAACTTCAGTGTTTCCTGATTTCCATTACAATCCATCATCGTTACATACCCTTTTCCAGGTCCTTCTTTTTTGGCAATCACACGTAGCACATATCCATGATGGTCTTGGACATGCAAGTTTTGAGATACCCCCGCACTCCAATTTGATAGAACTAATACAGAAGCGCCATTCATCTGTTGTACCGTTGCCTTCCCTGCTGCGTGCCATCCCGTTAACCCCTGTGTAAAGTCACCATTTGTTATGATATTCCGTGCATCATATAAATAGCGTGCTTGCATGATACGTGCGTTTAACCCTTGATATCCATCATAGTTCATACCTGGAGCACTCGGTAACCAAGCATGGTATACATAGGGAATCGCCTGTATCAGTCGATCAGCGTTTTGAATATGATCTAAAGTAATATGATAGTGTAACTCTTGTTCATTTGTAAATAATGCATCTACAGCCTGTTTTGCAGGATCGTAGGCTTGTTGTGTTTTCCAACGTTTTTTCTCCATGTGTTGCTTCCATTTCTTTTCCTTATGTTTCACATGTGCCAATGCGTCGCCTGTTAGTGGTCCTTCTTCAATGACTTCTAGATTCCCTACTGTAGCGTATCCATCTGGATTAGAAATTTTAAATAAAACATCAATACCTACGTTTGTATTTGTACCTACTTCTCCGGTGTCAATATGAAAATCAAATGGATGACGATCGTGACACATAACATGTTTTTTATCTGAACTTAACGGGCATGCATACATATCAAGAGCATATCCAGCTGTTGGTGTAGGATGCACTTGGTTCACCAAAAACTGGGACGATGATTCACAGCGATAATCTCCACATGAAGGGTTAAGCTGCATATGTGCCAAATCATTTGGAACATTCATAATGGCATCAATTTCTTTCTCATAGCGTGTTACCACTAATTTTAGATCTTTACTACTTCCCACAAACCCTCTTACTCGATAACGTGTATAGGGTTTTAACTTGGACTCCTCTATTTTTTGATAGAGATAAGTTGGAAATAGGGTTCCATCAATATCTCTTGCCCCAAACATTTTTAAATAATTCCCCTTAAAAATAGGATTATCCGCCTGGATTGAAATATTATCACTTGTTGTCCAGCCATTTGATGAATCTTCAAAATCTCCATTATAGAGTAAATTTCGTGACTGACTGAGTTGTTTTGCCTGTTTTACCTCATCCCATAACATCATTTTTTCCTGTGAATTTTGTTCATCTGACATACATTCTATCGAAATGGCCGCTTGATCTATTTGATAATCTGTCGTTTCTATTTTTAACGTATTTTTCGTACTACTTGTAAACATAGGACTCACAACCTTTTCTATTTTTTTTAATTTGTAAATAGATTATCCACCACTGCTTGTGCGGTTTCTAAATTTTGTTCCTCAGTATAATCTAATACCGATTGAGTTATCGGAATAAATTCAATTCTGTCAATAATTAATTGATCATTTGAAGACGGATTTAGTTGTCGAATATTTATAGTTACTATTGTATTTTGAGGTGAATTCATTGTAATAATTTGATTATACTCTTTATATTTAAACTCCTCGTATTTTAAATCTGTTGGTATTATATTATTAGTTCTTGAAAATGTACGTTCTGTACCAAATGTTATACCTATTGGATTCCCACCCTGTAATGTATATGATAGACTCACTGTAAATGCATTATTTGCAGCATAACGCATGCGTATACCATAACGTCTGGAAGTTTCAGTAAAGCTACCTGTTTTACATTGGATTTGCATTGTACCGGCTTGAGTACCATTGTTTAGAAGAGCAACTAAATCTCCTCCTGTATGCCCCGGACCTTTAATTACTCTAGCTGGTGCATTTAATAAACTAGATTTTACAGCTGGAACTTGTGTGACATTATCTGTGAGTATTTGATTATTAGGGTTAACACCTTTATGTGTCCAAGCAAATGAAACCCTTGCCTGGTGACCTCCTATAATATCAGTTTTTATATAACTTAAAATATTATTATAATCTTGTACAGTTGGTTGATTAGGTGGTCTGTTCGCATCTGATGAGAATCCAAAAAATGTGGTTCTTAAATTAGCAGGAACTGGCGTTATATTTGAATTATAAGATGCATTAGTGCCATCAATTTTGTAGAAATCCATTTTTGTAACTTGATTAGGGACTGCTGTAGTATCTGTGATAGAAGTTCTATAAACATTAGAATTAAGCGGAATTTGATGAGTAAGTACTGTGCCAAAAGTAGGACTTCCATAAATTCCACTATCTTCTATTTCAGAAGAATTTGTATATGAAAAACCAATTCTATTAGCAGATAAGTATCTTGTATCTGGGTACATATTATAATTAAAGGTCCAGAAATCTAATCTCTTTGGCCAAGTGAATAAATGAGGACCTCTTGTAAGTGATTCCTCCATTGCTTCTACTGTTTTACTAGGAGAAGATTCTGTTAGTGCTGTATAAATTTCTCTTGTAAGTTCTGTATTTGATAGTTTTTTTACATTTTTTTCATCTGCAGGATATCTATGCGTATCATAACTTGGAAATAATGCAATTAAATCTAGTACTGTCAAAGTCATATCCCTACGATATTGATTGAAAGCTACCCAACCTTTTGATTTTTGTGCATTTAAATTTAAATTGTACGTTTTTATACAATGAGCCGTATAATCTGTTGTAAATTTCACTTGTTCATTATGATAAGCTTGCAGAGTCTTTGAATCAAAACCTAATTTCTCCCCATAAATTGATATATCGCGCAATAGTAGTAAGTGCAGACTCGCGGCATTTGCGTATGAAGGTAGTAATATGGATTCATAACCCTGTATCGTGAAATCACTAATAATTTTTGTCGTAAATAGAAGGTGAAGAGTACTCATCTGTGCTCGTATTTCATCAGCAAGGCCGGCATACGGCTTTACAGGCGATTTCCATTGCTCAAGAAATCTGTTATATACACCTAAAGCTGCGTAGAGTGACATTACATTAGCAGTTGCTTGCCCTATTACTCTATCAACGTCTCTATTATCTATTAGATTTGCTGTATGTCTTATCAATCCTGCCCAAACTCTTGTATCTGCCTCTTGTCCTGCAATTTTTGGCCAATACGTATCCGCCAAGGAACTTAAAATGTCTCCAACTACAGGGACAAATCCAAGAAGTTTTGAAATCGCAGCCCCAACAATAGAAACCATTTGTTCATCAGTTAAAAACAATCCTTCCGCATTTCCTTCACACATAGCTAACCAATCTTTATAGTTCGTATTTTTCATTGAACCTTGTCGATTATTTGCTAGTGGGTACCTTGGATAACTATTCGTCATGTTAGAATAGCTTGGTGAAGCATCCAATATCTCATATTCATTTGTATTTTGATATGAATTCATCTTTTTCACTCCTTATATGGTCCTTATTCTTAAGACACCTAACAAGTATATGCCAGGTGTCTTGTTATATATTCGTAATGCCTATATGTATTCCTGTAACAATGTTTCACCAAATATCCCCATTATATTTAGTGAGGTATTGATTGGTTCTGTTGCAAAGTTTGAAAAAAGTATAAAAAGGTTGGTAAGTCAGGATCAATGTTTAGGAAGTAGCTAGTAATTGTTGAAGTTCATTGTACGTTGAAAAGGCGGAGTCTGTTTGAAGACTTCGCCTCTGTTTATATAAAGCATGAATGGTTTCGATGCCTTTGATTGTACGTGAAGCATGATGAAGATTTTGAAATCTTGCAGATTTAACAAAACGTCGCTTGATATGTCTATGGTCCTGTTCGATGAGATTATTCAAATATTTAATGGTGCAATGTTTTGTATGCACATAAAAATCGTTCTTTTTCAATTTTTTGAGCGCACAAAGTAGGGCAGGAGCCTTGTCTGTTGTGAGAACCATCGGTTCTCCAAAATCTTTCACTAATCTTTTCATAAACATATAAGCAGCTTGATGATCCCTTGTTTTACGAAGTTGAATATCCAAGGTGTACCCTTCTCGATCAATCGCACGATAAAGATAACAGCATTCTCCTTTGACTTTTATATAGGTCTCATCCAATTTCCAAGATAGTTGTACGCTTTTATTTTTCTTCTTCCACATTTGATAGATTAGGTGACCATATTCATGAACCCAGCGCATAATAGTTGTTGGATGAACGGAAACACCACGTTCGTTCAAAATTTCAGAGACATCACGATAGCTTAAAGAAAAACGACAATAGTAGCCGACGGCTACCAAAATAATATCCTTTTTGAATTGTTTCCCTTTAAAATATCCCATGCATCTTGCTCCCCGAATCATTTTTTCTACAGTTTAGCTTAGCTCAAAAAACTTTGCAGCAGAACCTAAAACACCTATTTTCCCGTGAAAAATTCAAAAAAAGACTGCTCAGATTGATTTTTAAAGAAAGAAGACGAGCAAGAGAATGCATTGCTATATACCTGTTTAAGTGGAAACATATATATATAATTTCACGTATCGTAATGTTTAATAACTAATAATCACAAACCATTTTCAAGGGTTGCGTCCGCTCTTCCGTATCCGCTACAATAGAGATAGAATACACACAAAGAAAGGTGACTCACTCTATGAATCAACCTTTAGTAAATTTACGAGTCGATTTTGCTTTCAAGCAATTATTTGGTGTACAAGGACAAGAGGAATTACTGATTTCTTTTTTAAATGCAATCTTGCATGAATCCTTATCTACACCAATTGTGTCTTTAAAAATTGAAGACCCACATTTGCATAAAGAATATGAAGAAGATAAATTATCCATACTAGATATATTAGCTACACTTCAAGATGAAACCAAGGTGAACGTGGAAATCCAGTTGCGAAATACACAAGAGATAGTAAAACGTTCCCTGTATTATTGGAGTAAATTGTATACATCTCAATTAGAGCAAGGGATGCCCTATCGTTCTTTACGGAAAACGATTGCGATTAATCTATTAGATTTTGATCTCTTTCCTCAATATGATGACATGCATACAGTCGGACAATTTTGGAGTCAACAACACAAGGAAGTGTTACTCGAAGATTTGGAAATCCATTTCATTGAAATTCCGAAATTGCTACAGCAATGGAGAGAAGAAAAAATTAATCCGTGGGAAAATGAATTCGCTCGTTGGTTACTTTTACTACCAGCGCATGAAGATGAACATTTAACCCACACGTTGGAGGATATAGCCATGAAACAAGATCCAATGTTACAGAAGGCAATCCACAAATGGGAAAATATGAGTCAGAGTAGCTCTTTCCGTCTCGCATATGAAGCACGTGAAAAAGTGTTATTTGATGAACAAGCTAAATTAGCACATGCACGTGAGGTTGGTATAGAAGAAGGTATGGAAAAAGGAAAACAAGTAGGGAAAGAAGAAGGGCTTCAAGAGGGTATAGAAAAAGGGAAAATCCAACTTATCCGAGGTATGCATAAAAATGGCATGGATATCGAAGATATTGCGAAGTTTACGAATATGGAACTGTCGGAAATACGCCATATTTTAGACAAGTAAAGTGTACCGTACACTTTTTAACAAGGTTAGATGATTCTTTAGGGCCATCTGAACCTGAAGAACTAATATCGAAAAATAAAACGAGTATTCAGAAAACATAGACCGAATGAATCCAGTTATGTTATAATTAGCGTAACCGATATACTGTACTACCTTTTGCTCCCTGATTTGTATAACAAGTCAGGGAGCTTTTCGTATGCTTCATGTTCTACGATTCTGTTTTCAGCAGATTCTCATATAAAAGTAATATATTGAAAGTACTGGGGTTTTCGGTATGTAACGACTATTATTTCTCCATCACAAAAGATTCAATTGTTACATTTTTAAAGATAAACTTATATTATTTTAGTATGTCATAAAAAGTGATTCTTTTCAAATTATTCTCCATGTGAATATTGATTTGCATATTCTACATAACGCTTTACTGTTAGATGAGAAAGGAATCCTGTTCTTTTTATGACTTCCTCTGTAGACATATTTCTTTCTAGACAGCTTAGAATATAGGTATTCCGTAAGTGCTGTGCTGAAATTCCTTTTCTCAGTTGCGCTCTGGCTACTTCTAATCGAATCATCTTTTGTACAGCAATGGCTGTTAGTGTTTTCAGAGCATCATTGTCATACACCCAACGAAATGTCCCTCGTTTAAAATCAAATGCAACCAATAACGGATCTGTACTGTGATATCTAGGACGAACTGGTTCAGGTATCGTTTTATAGTACGTAAATAAACGTATTTTATCCTCTTCCTTTAACATGATCCTTCTCTCTGTCCCTTTGTTATGTAAAACAGTAATCATGTTCTTTCCAAAGTGCACCTGTTGCATCTGTAACGATACGAGTTCTTGTAGTGTGATCCCATAATCCAAAAGAAGTGATAGGATGGATACATTTCGATCTATGAGAAGCGGTCGAACGGAAAGTTGTTCTTCTGACAATCCTTCAGAAGAAGAAAGAATGTTTTTCAGCTTTTTCTCTTCTTCCTTCGTAATAAAGTCCTCCTTGCGTAGGGCCCGATTCGGTGGAGTGATTCCTTGCATTTCTACAATAGGACTTGCAATATCCAAGAACTGATACAATTTCTTTAACATGACTGCAATGCGATGAATGGTCCTCTCTCCATACTTTCGTTTGTATGTGAGTTCTTGAAAATAGGCTTCAAAATCCTCTTTATCTATCTTGTTCCATAAGTTCTTTTCTTGAAAACGATTCGAGGTTTGCAGCCATCTTCCAAAGTCCTCAATATCATAGACATATCGTTTAATTGTGGATGCTTTTCTTCCACGACTAGCTAAAAAGAAAGAAAAATTTTGTAAGGTATCCTCAAATTCTTTTCTATTCATGTACCTATCACCTCACTTTTTCTGTACAATTTTCATTTCAGCTTAGCTGGGTATTTCCAATCTCGCTTATTTTGTTTATCAGGTTTTGTTTTTGGCTTCTTTCGCTCTATTTTGTTCTTCACCTGATTTTGATGTTCTAATGTATCTAACTTTGTTTGCATTTTCTCCATCTGTTCTTTTACTTCTTTAAGTTCCAACTTGATTTCTGATAACAACCTTAAAATTGCATCACCTTTATTCATAAAAATAACCTTCCTTTGTAGGATAAATATTTTCTCAATGTAAATAAGATTTAATTTTCAGTATTTTCAGGTATAATAAAGAAGAATAACTTTCATTATTTCCTTCTCAAAGGACGGACTATGCCAATAGAACCGTTCTTTTTTTTATGTTGATCCTTTTTATTATCTAGAAATTCATTATACTATGAATTTGAGTGACTTTCATTTCATCTTTTATCTATGGGCAGATTATTTCAATAGTCTGATCCTTTTTATTCGTAAAGGTACACTTTTACAGACGTATAGAAACATAGGGAAAACCATATCCATAAAAGTTGTATTTCTATTTTACAGATGTCTTTATTTTTTATATACCTTTACAGATATAAATAAGCTATAATTGTGTTCGAGGTGAAAGAATTGCAATATAAAAAGTTTGGATATGTACGGGTTTCCAGTAAAGACCAAAACGAAGAACGTCAGATTGAGAATATGAAGCATCTAGGAATAGAGATATTTTTATTGATAAACAATCTGGAAACAATATGAAAAGAGAAAATTATCAAATGTTAAAACGATTAGCTAGAACAGGGGATACAATTGTTTTTGATTCTTTAACGAGGCTAGGGCGTAGTATGAATGATGTACTTGAAGAATTTCGTTATTTTGAAACACAGCGTATTAATCTCCAGTTTATTAAGGAACCATTTATTAATGTAAACTATAATGGCAAAAGTACAAATGATTTCATTCAACAGGCTGTACAAAAAGCAACTCTTACCATTCTTTCTGCCTTTGCAGAAAAAGAAAGGAATGATATCAAACAACGACAAGCAGAAGGGATTGCATTAGCAAGGAAGCAAGGAAAACCTTTAGGTAGACCACCGGTACAAATTACAGATCAATTTATTGAGGCATATGAGGCATGGCAATCTGGAAATATTACAGCGGTCGGAGCGATGAGAAAATATGATATAAAGCGTTCTTCTTTTTACAAGTTAGTAAAAGAGTACGAAGCGCACGAAAAAACAAAATGTATGGTGAAAAATGAATAGTTTTGAGAAAGGATAAAATTGAGTTTCTTCCTATTTTTATAAGAAGTACATTTGGTATTTTAGCGTCATACGCCGTGCCTTGCAAAATTTGGAGAAGGCGTAATACCTGTTAAGGGGATTCCCTTGATAGGTCGGGGTTGCTATTACACATATTAAACAGGGTACATCCATGCCGCAATGTTTAAACAAGCGTTTGATTCGTCATTATTTGCACAAAAACAGAAGGATTCGCTATAAATAGCGAATCCTTCTAATTGAATGCACCTTTAATTGTTAGGCTTTGTCTAGGAATTTGTCGTCTTTTTTATATTTTAATACTTTTGCACCAGGACTAAAATAATGGTTTTATTTGTAGAAATATTTCTACAGGAATACATAGGGGCATAACGAACATGTAAATAGACATCTGGAATACACTTACTAAGTATCTTAAAAAAGAAAATACATGAGGAGTGAAAAAAATGAATTCATATGAAAATAAAAATGAATATGAAATATTGGATGCTTCACAAAACAACTCTAATATGTCTAATCGTTATCAACGGTACCCACTAGCACATAATCCACAAACTTCTATACAAACTACGAATTATAAGGATTGGCTGAAAATGTGTCAAAATCCTCATCAAAATCCCTTAGACATGGAAGGGTATGATAGTAATTCAGTCGTTGTGGTAAGTACAGGTTTGATTGTTGTTGGTACTTTAATTAGTATTTTGAGTGCGGGATTGGGATCTATACCTATAATTTATGGTACTTTATTGCCTGTTCTATGGAACGATCCAAACAATCCGCAAAAAACTTGGCATGAATTTATGAGTCATGGTGAAACACTTTTGAACCAAACAATATCAACAGTTGAGAGGAATAGAGCAGCAGCCTATTTGGAGGGATACACAACAGCAGTAAAAAAATGTGAAGAAGCATTAAATGTGTGGCTCAAAACTCCAAATCAAGCTAATGCACGAACAGTAGCAGATTTATACAAGGACACTGATTTTTTATTTTTTACAACTTTGCCCCACCTTAAACTTCGTGGCTATGAGACATTACTTCTGAGTTCTTATACACAAGCTGCAAATATGCATTTAATATTATTAAAGCAAGCTTCAAAATACGCTGATCAATGGAATGCTCAACTTTCTGTCTATGTTCAGAAAACAGCAAACGATTATTATACTGATTTAGTAAAACTGATAGGAGAATATACAGATTATTGTATTGCAACTTACAGATTAGGCTTAACTACAATTAAATCTAGAGCTACTTCATGGAACATATACAATATGTATCGTAGAGAGATGACTATTTTGGTGTTAGATCTCGTAGCTCTTTTCCCTGCACATGATATTAAAAAATATCCTAGTGGGACTAAAGTAGAGCTTACTAGAGAAATTTATACTGATGCACTTGGTGCTGTAGCGCTTCCACAAAACATTGATGCTATAGAGCAATTGGCGACCCGTGCGCCTAATTTATTTAGTTGGTTAAAGGGCTTTAAATTTATTACGACTCAGTCAACAAATAGGTATTATTTATCAGGTATTGCGAATCAATATAGCTTTACCAATTCTAATGGAGAGATATGGGGACCTATTTCTGGGAATCCTACTGGCGTATCGTCTGATTTAACCATAGATAATAATTTTTCTATTTACAAACTTTCAATATTACGTGGTTATCAACTCTCACCAGATTTTTCATTTCATAATCCAGTTCACCAAATTGATTTTTCTACAACGAATAACCAACAGGGACGAGTTCAGTCATATAAATCAGGCGGACCTACTCCTGTTAATCCGGAGACGACAGCTATTCATTTACCGATAGATTCAAAATGTACACAAAACTGTAATCCTACATTTAATAATTACAGTCATATATTATCTTACGCAAAAACTTTCACATCAAATTTAACCATTGGTACCACATCAAATATCACTTCGTTTGGTTGGACGCATAATAGTGTGGATCGTGAAAATACAATTGATTTAAATAATATTACACAGATTCCAGCTGTAAAGGCCAGTCAAGTTTATCCAGAAAACTCTGTAATTAAAGGTCCTGGTCATACAGGTGGAAATCTGGTTAGAATTGATAGTAGTGGTTATATGTCAATTGTTTGTAAATTCCCACTACAAGTAAAGGGATATCGTGTTCGTATTAGATATGCAGCAAATAATAGAGCTGAACTTTATATATCGTCAGCTGGAAATAGTCCAAGTAAAAATGTTGATCTAGACCCTACATTTTCAGGTACTAACTATGAAAGCTTAAATTATACAAATTTTAAAGATAAAGAAACTGAGTTTATAATAACAGAAGGACAGCTCGTTAAACAATCAATAATATTCTCAACCAATGGAAATGTTCTCCTGGATAAGATTGAATTTATTCCACTGGGAACGACAACCTATGAGTATGAAGAGAAGCAGAATCTAGAAAAAGCGCGAAAAGCGTTGAACGCTTTGTTTACGGATGGCACGAATGGCTATCTACAAATGGATACCACTGATTATGATATCAATCAAACTGCAAACTTAATAGAATGTGTATCAGATGAATTGTATGCAAAAGAAAAGATAGTTTTATTAGATGAAGTCAAATATGCGAAGCGGCTTAGCATATCACGTAACCTACTTTCGAAAGATTATTTAGAATTTTCAGATGTATTTGAAGAAAACGGATGGACGACAAGTGATAATATTTCAATCCAGGCGGATAATCCTATTTTTAAGGGGAATTATTTAAAAATGTTTGGGGCAAGAGATATTGATGGAACCCTATTTCCAACTTATCTCTATCAAAAAATAGAGGAGTCCAAGTTAAAACCCTATACACGTTATCGAGTAAGAGGGTTTGTGGGAAGTAGTAAAGATCTAAAATTAGTGGTAACACGCTATGAGAAAGAAATTGATGCCATTATGAATGTTCCAAATGATTTGGCACATATGCAGCTTAACCCTTCATGTGGAGATTATCGCTGTGAATCATCGTCCCAGTTTTTGGTGAACCAAGTGCATCCTACACCAACAGCTGGATATGCTCTTGATATGTATGCATGCCCGTTAAGTTCAGATAAAAAACATGTTATGTGTCACGATCGTCATCCATTTGATTTTCATATTGACACCGGAGAAGTAGGTACAAATACAAACGTAGGTATTGATGTTTTATTTAAAATTTCTAATCCAGATGGATACGCTACAGTAGGGAATCTAGAAGTCATTGAAGAAGGACCACTAACAGGCGACGCATTGGCACATGTGAAACATAAGGAAAAGAAATGGAAGCAACACATGGAGAAAAAACGTTGGAAAACACAACAAGCCTACGATCCTGCAAAACAGGCTGTAGATGCATTATTTACAAATGAACAAGAGTTACACTATCATATTACTTTAGATCATATTCAAAACGCTGATCGACTGATACAGGCGATTCCCTATGTATACCATGCTTGGTTACCGAGTGCTCCAGGTATGAACTATGATGGATATCAAGGGTTAAACGCACGTATCATGCAAGCACGCTATTTATATGATGCACGGAATATCATAACAAATGGTGACTTTACACAGGGGTTAACGGGATGGCACGCAGCAGGGAAGGCAACGGTACAACAGATGAATGGCGCTTCTGTATTAGTTCTATCAAATTGGAGTGCGGGGGTATCTCAAAACTTGCATGTCCAAGACCATCATGGATATGTGCTACGTGTGATTGCCAAAAAAGAAGGACCTGGAAAAGGGTATGTAACGATGATGGATTGTAATGGAAATCAGGAAACACTGAAGTTCACTTCTTGTGAAGAAGGATATATGACAAAAACAGTAGAGGTATTCCCAGAAAGTGATCGTGTACGAATAGAGATGGGAGAAACCGAAGGTACGTTTTATATAGATAGCATCGAGTTGATTTGTATGCAAGGATATGCTAGCAATAATAACCCGTACACGGGTAATATGTATGAGCAAAGTTATAATGGAAATTATAATCAAAATACGAGCGATGTGTATCACCAAGGGTATACAAACAACTATAGCCAAGACTCTAGTAGTATGTATAATCAAAATTATACTAACAATGATGACCAGCATTCCGGTTGCACATGTAACCAAGGGCATAACTCTGGCTGTACATGTAATTAAGGATAAAACAGTTAACAATTATGAATAAGAATCAGCATGTTTGTGAAAAAATATAAACCACTCATAAGGTCTATTGCATATCATAACATAAGCTTTACAAATAACTGACATATTCTAGAAGAGGTCTCCTTCATTCTAAAATAAGGAGATCCTTTTCGTTTTCCCAATATTGATTAATGAAAATAAGATACAATTTATGAGCATTTATTAGATTCATTCTTTACAATTTCTTTGAATAGCAAATACAAGATCGATCCAACCCATTAAAGAAAATCTTTCTTCGTTTGTTTTATTTACTTAAAAAAAATGGTCGAAAATCACATCATTATCATAAGGAAATTGTATTTGATATCTCAGGTATTGCATACGAACAACATCTATCAAAATAAAAAATGAAATATTTTTAAATTTTTAACCCGTAATGGCTATTTAATATGCCA